>NZ_KI912148.1:242199-561199 GCF_000517105.1 Fischerella sp. PCC 9605
AGAGNAGCTGAAGTGGAGGAANACNAAATAATGTCTGAACAATTAGATAATACTGCCGCTATTTCCAGCACTACTATAGGTGCGGCTAGAGGGGCATATAAGACCGATGATAGTGGTGAACGTGTCTTTGTAACCCAAGGTGAATTGGATAGGCTGGAAGGTCAAAAAAAACCTTGGTACGCAGATAGATTAGATGAAATACGAAGTGAAATTTCTGATGACCCCAATACCAAATATCTCAATGCTCAACCTATTGTGGTTGATGATGGTACCGTTTATTTTCCAGCCACAGGAGAATATCAAATACATGACCCCAANAAAGTCTCTGAACGTACTTGGACAATCTTGCAAGGCATAGAGAAACACCAGCTTAAGGCAGAGTTGGGCATGAATCCTAATAGGTATGATGAATACCAAGCGGCTCAGGTATTATCTGGTGAAGTCATAACTCCAGCAGAGATGGGATACGACCAGAGAGCGGCATACCAGTTAATTCAATCAGCAAAGAGAGACCCTAAATTCCTTGAGTATTTAGAAAACGTCACGGCTGAGGAGCTTGACCAAGTAAAACAATCATTTACAGAGGAACAACATAAGTGGTTTGGCAATGCAGCTAGACAATTTGGCGCGCATGTGGATGGTGGTTTAGTCGATGAAGCTGGACTAATTGCAGCGATCGCACACTATAAATTATTTCCAGAGTCTCGACAGCAGCAATCTACTAACTACCAGCAGCCCAAAGCTAGTGATGAAGCCAGTCAAATTTATCAGAAAGAACGATATCTCTCAAGTCAATGGGGTGTTAGTAGAGATGAAGTCCATCGCCGAGTAAATATCGTTGGAGAATTAGCAGCTTTGGCTGGCAAATCATTAGAACAAATTAGTTTACCTGAAGCTGTCCAACTTTGGAATAACTACGAACGTGGTGGATATAACTCTCAACTGCAACAATTAAATAGAAGGGATTTAATGTATTAGTTATGGCTACCAAGTAATGTTTTCTGGGGGAAAACATGACCACATTTGACAGAATTGATAATAAATGGGCTATCAATCAACCACCACCAAGAGATAGAGACTTTGTTGATATCAAGAGATTATCCACAAGCTGGAAACTCAGATATCCTACTGTGGTTGATGTTCATAGCTCTGTGGCTGGGAGTGTTAGTGAGTTTAGTGTTTAGGTTAGGAATTATGGCTGGCTTTTCTGTGTTTACATGGAAAACAATGAAGATGTTGTTTATGAAGGAGAAATCGCTAAAATAACAAGACTCTGGGATACGAATAAACTACAAACATCTGGCATTGATTATTGGGGTTATCGTCAGCTTTTGGACGAAGAACAAGAGAAAAGATTAACAGCAAAATCTTTTTAAAAATAATTCACCACCTATGCGTCCACATCAGGAAGTAGAACCACAAATGAGTGACCAGCAGAGGCGAGCAGTAAGACGAATTTTGGAGTAAATATATGGCTCAACCAGTAGTAACTATTCAAGATACCTTAGCCCTACAAAATAAGGCTATACTCTTCTTTAATCGCAATCAATATAAATCCCAATATCGGTATTTTGGTAGCGGTACAGCAAACGTAACTGATTCCGAAATGTTCATTGATGGTATCTCCGGACAGAGACTAATCCCACCAACTGAATGTGCTGTATTCATACGTTTTGATTATGCGATCTACGACTATGAAGCTACCAAATATAATGGTGGTACTCTTGCCGCTGTATATGGTGTAAACGCTTCTGGAACTGTGAGTGAAGCTGGTGCTGATACTGGTACACCTGCTGTTTTTGGTACTGCTACACCTAACACCTCTGTTAACCTACATACAGATGGTACGGCAATATTCCCCCGATTTACTATTACAAACAACAGTGATTCAACTATTGAGGGATTGATGACAGTAGTTGTTGCAACTAACCCAGAATCTAATTTTGGTTCAGTAGTTTAATTTTGGTGGTGATGGCGTCAGACAGTAGCGCAGAGCGCAACCACATTACTGTGGGTAATGGCATAAATTTTATAGGCAAATAAAAGAAAGAGGGACATAGTTGCACAGAGCGCAACCACTAATATGCTCCTTTTTTCTTATCACTGTCCGGAATTCCGGACTGTAACAAATTATAAAATATCGTCTAAGTTAGCTCTAGGAGTCAATTCTACAACGGGATATTTTACAAGGCATGATTGGATACATTCTTGTGTTTTACGATTACCACGAGGATAATTAGGTGGTGTTTCTAGAGCTTCCTCAACTGACCACCCTTGTTGTAATCTTCGTGAAAGTGCAGCTTGAGTGATTCCTATTTCCTTTGCCCATTGTCTGATATTAAGTGTCTTCCCGTCATAACTGATTAACTTCTCTGCACTTGCATTAGAACAACCACAGCTTTTTACTCTACTTTTTTTGAGATGGTCGGTACGATGTTGACTTATATTTCCACATTCACACTTGCAATTCCAGAGTCTCTTCCCGACATACTCCAGTAATGTTAACTTACCGACTTGATAACCCGGATATAGTAAATCTTTACTAGAATGTCTTCTCCTTTCTTTTTGTGGATGCATGAGGTGTATCTGTTGTGAATTCTCTGGATTATTTATTTTGTCATCCACTTTACCCCAAGCCACATGATTAACTAAGTTATCATCTGGCTTATTTAATTCTGTAAGTTCAGAGGTCGATTCTTCAGATTTGTCTCCCGTGGGTGACAAAACATCAGTTTGAAGTTGTTCTTCAAATTCTGTTTTGGACTCAACAGTAATGGTATCCGGCTGGGAAGGTATATTAAGTAGTCCTTTAAACGTTCTTAGCACACCATCTGCATCAAATTGAAGGTTATTGGATACCCACTCACTCCAATTAGGTGTAGTGGCTTTTCTGTCTTCCAGCAAGATAACAAATCTATCTATCCTATCTTTAAGTTCTTGAGCCGCACTAGCAATCATCTTTGCCTCATAATCAAACCACTCTGGGGAACCTTGAACGATTGGTTGGTCAAGGTATGTGGGTACAAAGCTGTAGGCATTGATAGATTCTATCGACTTATTTTTGGGAGTAACAAACTCTTCAATAGATTCACAATCCTCTGGAAGATAAACTTCAATTCTTTTTGGTTTTACAGCCTCATCATTCTTTGTTTTGATTTGTGTTTTCATAATTTGAAACAATAAATGGTATGTTTATGTATTTAGATTCATTGAGTAATTCATTGAGTATATCTTTAACACGACTGTGATTAATAAGAATACCAACGCAGAAGTACTTTTTTTTCTCTGGTGAGTACTCCCATAAAAGCCTTAGAGGATCTCTTATACCAGCCCATAATTTAAAATCAGGGTCTTCTCTCCTTGCAGCTAATTCACGGACTGATGTATTTAATCTCTGAGCTAAGAAGCTATTGGTAACTCCACTTTGATATTGCCGATTAACGTCTGCCCAGTATCCTCCCATGATACCCACTGCTTTTTTAGGTTGTTAACCTCTTCCTTTAACTCCACAACCTGGCACTGTAGCTCTTTAATTAGCTGACTCTGCGGTTGTTCTACATCGCCCAGATATTCTGTTAGGGCTGCAACCAGTAAATCAGTTGCAGATATTCCTTCTTGCTTAGCACGTCGCTTCACCGTATCAAGCAATTCCGGTGGAAATCTAAATGTAGCTTGTACTTTTGGTTCACTCATTTGTCCTTTAATTACATTCCTACAATTTCTACATCAATTGTACACTACAGAATGTATGTACATACAAACTGTAATGTCATGCTATAATGTGTGCAGTAGGGATAAAAGCCCAAGTTTCCGAGAATATTACCGAAACATAGCAAGCTGAAACCTACGAAAAATAAGCATTTAGGCATCTGTTAAAAATTATGAATAAAGAAGAGTTCGCTAAACAGCTTGAGCGGTTTGAACGTTTTGAATTGTTCTTACAGCTTGAGCAACAGAATGGTGCTATTAAACGGCTACCAGAAGCTGAGACAAAAGTGACTAACCCCGTTTTAGTCTTTGAAGATGATGAAATTGATAAAGGAATAGAGGTTATAGGCGACTATCCCTCTACCCCTCAAAAGAAAAGACATGTACTCACAGCCTCTGTGAGAGATATTAGACGCGGTGTCATTATCCAAGCCCTAGTTGCATTAGGAATGGCAACATCATTGCAAATTGATGCTTGGAGACGTACACATAGACCTGAATTAGAGGATTTTCATTCTAGCAATCTAACCTTTGGGATGTTAGATGCTGGGTACATCTCAGTAGTTGAAGGATGCTTGAAGAAAAAACATCGGCTGTATCAGGCAACAGAGAAGGGCATCAATATTTATATCCAGCAGTAACTAAGTGTGGTGTGAGGGGGGTTATTGTTAATAACCTTTGGACAATACTATGAATGAACAATTTGATAATAACTCAGAAGAGTTTTTGACTGACTTCCTAAATTTTCTTGGTATGGTAAAAGGTCAAGACTACTTCATAACACACGGCGGTGGTCTATTTCTAACAAACGAAAAATACCAAGTTTTAATAGACACCATGCCTGATGAACGTTCTAAGCTTGAAATACAATTCAATACAGAAAACATTCCGGTTGAGGATATAGAGAGTGAGCCTCTTACGGAAGAAGAATCCAAGGAGCTTGAGGAATTCTTCGACGGTTTATTGCTTCATGTCATGGGAACAGGAGCATCAAAAGAAAAAGCGATGGAAGAGATTAATTCTTACTTTCTAAGTCGGGCATTGCTAGAAAAAAGAGCCACAGCATTAATGTTCCCCCATGGCTTAGATGGTGATTTTCATAGTCCCACTGATGAGGAGCTGATAGACTTAGCAAAATTCACTAATGAGCTTGGACTTTCTAAAACTGAATTTACAGAAGTGGTAAGGGGTCACTACGATTCCTACATTGACAAGTTGAAGGCTAAGGAGAAAGCAGAATTTGAGGTTTTCTTGCAAAAATCACGAGAACTCTTTCAACCTTGGATTGATAGTGTAGACATTATTATTCACATGGTGAAAGAAGATGACGTAACAGAATCATTTCTCCTTTATGAACTGAAATACTATGAAAACGCTCTTAATGAGTTTCATACAATTTTAAGTCCTGAAAAGCTTGAGAAATTGGGTTCTGAGTATCACCAATACCCACTGCAATACCTAAATAAATTGCATGAGGTTATTGATGTTATTAACGCCAAGTTAATCGAAATTGATATGTAGCCATAGGCGGAGTTGTGGCTGCACTATGTGCGGCGGTGGTAGTGAGGAGTTTTCATCTGATGAGTATAAACTCACCCGCAAAATTAGCGGGGTGGTGATATGAAAAATTTATTTCTATTGTTCGACGAAAAGGATTTGTTAATAATTGCTATCTGCTGCCAAATTTCTTGGAAAGAAGTTGTCAATAAATGCATAGGTGCAGATGGCAAGCTAAACCTTGATTTGGTTCGTGGTTACTTAATGGCAAAGCTGGAGGCAAGACAATGAGATCTCTAAGAGAATCATTACAAGCAGATGGTCATACTATGCGCGAGGTTCGAGAATTTTTAGAAAGAATTTATGAACAACTTGAACTTTTCAAGGATGAACACCCAGCCACATATCACTACTTAACCGAGATAACATCACCATCTGAAAATTTCTTTGACCAAGCATTGATGAAAGTAGGACTAATCCTGGATTTACTAGCAGAAGAAGGTAGACAATCACGAGTTTGGGAGTGGCAGGAAGATGGACATGCTTTTGATAGGGATGATTCTAGGGACGTTAATCTACGCGGTATTGCATAGGTTCTTAGTAGGTGTTTGGTAGAGAAAACCCCCAGCCTATATCTATCAAAGCTGGGGGCATAACTAGTGAATCAGAAAGGGATCGCATATTATGTTTGACGCTAGTACTAATTGTATTGTTTACATTCGGGTCAGCACGATTGAACAGAAGAATTCCGGCTTAGGGCTGGAAGTTCAGCTACAAAAATGCACCGCATATGCTCAATTTGCAGGACTCGAAGTAATCGAAGTAATCAAAGATGATGGTGTTTCGGCTGGAATTCCTTTGAGTAAACGTCCTGGAGGTAAAAGGGCATTAGATTTACTTGTTACAGGTAAATCATCAAATATCATTGCTCTGAAGCTAGATAGGTTGTTCAGAAATACTACTGATGCATTAACCACATGTGAAACATTTAATAAGTCCGGCATTGCGATGCATTTGGTTGACCAACAAGGAACCAGCATTAATACTAAATCAGCTATTGGTAAATTCCTGTTGACGATGCTAGCTGCCACAGCGGAGTTAGAAAGGAATTTAATAACAGAACGTACACAAGAAGCATTACAAGTCAAAAAATCTCGTGGCGATCATATTGGGGCTACACCCTTTGGTTACAAAAGAAAGGGACATAAACTAGTCCCAAATGAACAATATTCTATCCTTCTGTGGATTTTAGAACAGTATGAGGCAGGACATACCTTACAATCTATTGCTGATAAACTGAACAGACAGAATTTGAAAACTATTAGGGGCAAGAAATGGTCGGCAGGCACTGTCTGGAACGTCATTGAATTGCATAAACTAAAGCTGGCTGTTTAGAGAATAATCCTCAAAATAAATACCCTAGTAACCTCTCGGCACTTAGGGTGTTTTCTTATATAGGTTCAAGGTTAATAATTAACTGAGTTCCTTCTATTTTACCTGCTTGACCTACTCTTGATGAAATTGGTTAATGCAGTCTATGCCTACTCAGTACTTCCCATAAATCTTAAAGATAATGCTGGTAATGTGTGAGGGTTTGTTTTTTCTACAATCTCATGCGCTCTCATCTTTGACATCTTCCTTACACCCTATTTTCGTTAATGTCGTACAAACTCCATCTATAGAATGTATAGCATAAGTCTAAGATGTTTTATTGATATCCCACGTATATATTAGAGTTGAGTTATAATCATCGACGTCGTATAAAGAATATAAGGAAAATATGTGGTGGACGTTCAGAAATTAATGTCTGTGAGTTTAGATGATTTTGATGAGATAACCAGCAAAGAGGATTTTTCTAGAAAAGTAGGGGTAAGCAGACAACACACATTTACTTTTGCGCGCCTAGCTTTTTGCAATTTGGAAGATTTTGCACAACATTATCCTGTGCTGGATGAGAAAGTAATCACAAATAGAGGGATGGATAGATATCAGTGTTGGGTTTTAATTCAACTGATACTAGCTGGCATAAAGACATCCAGGGCGCATGTAGAATCATCTCTAAAATATGACGCTGCTTTTAGGGAGAAATTTTCTTACAAACGATTCATTGAAACAACACAAAATATGAGGGTAAGCGCATGAAATTAGAGGACTACGCGGCTAAAGTTGGAAAACAGCCATCTGATATTAGAGAGTACCTTTACCAACAAGGGCATAAAGTGGCTTCTGAGCTTTCAGATGAACATATTTCTACCCTTGACCAGTATTTCAATCATTCAAATAGCGACATCCAGAAAGCCCTAGAACCCACTTCTAATAATGGTCAAGTATCTCAAGGTGGGCTGGAATTATCATCTGCTGTGCAGCAATTAAGGGGTGTTTCTAATGTCCGGGTACACCCTATTTTTATTGAATTGATTAGGCAGGGATACACAGAAATTCAAATCTCTGAAGCTCTCGGCGCTGCTGTGGAAGATGAACTGATTGAAGCCTACTACCGTGGCATGGATACGGCATATAAACGGAGGCAGGAAGAATCTAAATCCTTTCGTCAACAGCAATGGCAGGAGTTATCGACGGTATACCCATTCATCGAGAAAATATCCGCACTCAAAGAGTACTACGGCATGTCCTAATATGTTTCGTACCCTCTACCGCATAGTCTGGGTAGTGTGTTCTACTGCTGTGTGTTTCACTCTCTGGAAAACACTACCTACTCACTGGGCACTCTATCAAAAGGATTCTCAGATTCGTGTTTTACAGGGAAAGCTGGAGAAAGCAGAGACACAACTTCGTTGGTCATCTGAGGAGACGAGTAATCTTGAGTATGAGGTTAAACAACTGAAATGCCAGCTTAAACGGAGATTCCCTACAATTCGAGATTTCCTTGGGCTGGGGAATGCAGATGAATGTAGCTACGAGGAGATTTGATGGCTGTGGATGCATCCCATGCATTGTGGATGCACCTAGTGCATCTGCGTGGTTAAATTTTATTAATTCTCTGTACTAAACCACAGGGGTACGTATACTAGAGAATTATTCAGCCTGTGGCTGTATCTATTATTTAGGAATTAACGTAAAAAGCCTATTTGCCGTACGTTAGGGTAATGGAGAATAGGAGACTCGAACCCCTGACCTCTGCGGTGCGATCGCAGCGCTCTACCAGCTGAGCTAATTCCCCAAATAGTTATTGGTTAGTAGTTAGTAGTTAGTTGTTTACCACTAATTACTAACTACTAACTACTAACAATTCCCTATGTTAGCATTCACCTGCTGTGGGTTGGCACTGTTTTTGCAAATACACTTCCTGCACCCGTTCTAGTTCTAAGTCAGTTAAATAATCTACAGTCCAGTTTGCTAAACGCTGAAGCATATGAAATGGGTAAGTATTCGCTACACCCACAACTTGCATACCAGCACGTTTTGCTGCTTGGATACCAGCTGGGGTATCTTCAATCGCTAGACATTCACTTGGTTGCAGATTCAACTCGGGATATGCTTGGTTGAGGCGTTCTACAGCTAATAAATAGCCATCAGGTTCTGGTTTACTGGTGGTGATATCGTCTCCAGCTACAATAACTGGAAAGTATTCAGCCAGTTTGGCACGATTAAGAACTAGTTCTATTTCTTTGCGGATAGCACCACTCACTAGCGCTAGATTTAAATTGCGCGAATCTCTTGCACAGACGCTTCGCGATCGCACCTGAAATATCAAGTCATCTAAACCAGGATACAAAGGCAGTTTTTCCAGTTTCTCTAATTCCAACGCATATAGTTCTGCCTTCTTTTTCAACAACTGAGTTAAATACTGTTCGCTAACAATACGACCGCGACTATTTAGTATATCCTGCAAACAGGCGCGATCGCTGCGTCCCAAACAAACTTGTTTATACTCTCCTGGTTTGAGGGTAAGATTTTCCTCAAGCAGAATTTGCTCGATTAGTCGCTCGTGGATGGACTCATCATTAATGATGACGCCATTAAAGTCAAACAGAACTGCCTTTAAAGTCATGCCGTTGTATCAAAAGCTGGGGAGGGAAAGCCCTGCAAGTCGTTATCGTCTAGTATGCTATCTGTCGATGTCGGAGTGTACTGGCGTACCTGTGTTTGAGCAGTTCCTGCTGCTGTAATGGGTTTTATGCCGCTTGTCACCTGATTAGTCCACCACACATCCTGGGTTTGTACTGCTGCAAAGCCTGCTGCACCCATCCATGCATCCACACTGCCAGCTGCATACTCACGAATATACGGCTCCTCAAATACATCATTGAGCCATTCTAACTGACGTAGAGTCTTTTGATTACCATCCAGAATTAATACTTGCCCGCCAATTCGCAACAACCGAAAAGCTTCTCGCAGAATTGCCTCAGATACTGCTGGGGGTGTTTCGTGAAATAACAAAGTAGCTGTAACTAGGTCAAAAGAATCACTAGCCAAAGTAGTGTTTTCCGCATTACCATGTCGCCAGTGTATATCCAAACCAGCATTTTGGGCTTTATGATCGGCCCTTACCAACATATAGGGCGATAAATCTAAGCCGATGACTTCAGCTTCCGGAAAAGCCTGCTTGAGCATTAAAGTTGTCGAACCTGTACCGCAGCCCAAGTCGATTATGCGTCGGGGCACGACTTTGATCGCATCAATTAAAGCTTGACGTACCCAAGTTTCATTTGGTGGTAAAACGTATTGGGTAACAGCATCGTAAGTCACTGCCGCACCAGAGTTAAGATATCCACCGTTAATTCCGTGGAAGTTTTGGCTGCTGTAGTAGGTAGGGATTGTAACATCAGCGCGTCGAAAGCGATCGCTCTCTTTCTCCCAATCTACGCTCTTAGCATAACGCTGTAGTTCCTCTTCATTAATGAAAAAACGTACTACAGGTGATAGAAAACGCTCCCAGATAGTATCTTGACGAACTGCCATATAATTTTCGGACTCGATGCACTGTTAAAACTACAGTTAGTTTATTTACAAATTGTAATATATTTTCTGCAAATTATATTTGCCTCGTATCAGGATAGGGTTGACATTGATTATTTATAATACTACAAATGTAGTATAACAATTACTACCTCTCAGAGGTAGTAATTCCTCTGAAAAAAAATAGTTAGTAGTTAGTGGTTGTTATTTCCAAACAACCACTAACTACTAACTACTAACTACTAACAAAATTAAATCAAATTATGCCTTACGAAAAATTAAAAATTTCCACACCGTCCCCTGTTTTATCTTGGGCCAATCATCCCTTGGATTCAGAAGAAACCAAGATGGCTAAAAATGTAGCGTCATTGCCATTTGTATTTAAACATGTAGCACTGATGCCAGATGTTCACTTAGGCAAAGGTGCTTTAGTTGGTTCTGTAATTGCAACTAAAGAAGCGATTATTCCTGCGGCTGTCGGTGTAGATATTGGTTGTTTTGTAGGGGATACTCTCGTTCCATTAATTGATGGAAAATCTTATCCAATTAGAGATCTAGCACAAAGAAATGAAGAGTTTATTGTCTATGCTTGCACCCCAACAGGAAGAATTGTAGCTGCTAAAGCGACTGCTAAGCAAACTAGACGGAATGCTTCTCTTGTAAAAGTGATTTTGGATAACGGTAAAGAAATTACTTGCACTGGGGATCATCAATTTATGCTGCGAGATGGAAATTATCAGCAAGCACAATATCTTCAACCAGGGACTTCCCTAATGCCTTTCTATTCAAAAGTAGATAAGGATGGTTATACTTTAATTTCTCAACCCTACTCCAGCAGATGGCAAAAAGCA
This sequence comes from Fischerella sp. PCC 9605, assembly GCF_000517105.1. Classification (GTDB taxonomy): domain Bacteria; phylum Cyanobacteriota; class Cyanobacteriia; order Cyanobacteriales; family Nostocaceae; genus PCC9605. The sequence continues at coordinate 253,176 of NZ_KI912148.1, forward strand.
TACTGGATTGTTGCTAGATCGGGACTACTTGGACAGGTTCCTAAATTTAAAGAGCAAAGAACGATAATTCATCACCGAAATTTCAATGAGTCTGATAATCGACCAGAGAACCTGGAGTTCATGGGTAATAGGGATCATTCTACCTATCATCGTAATTTAGTTGAACGCAACCAACACTGGCAATCTCAAGAGTTTGAACAAAAGCGAGTTGCTGCACTTGCCAAAAAAGCCCAAACTCCAGAAGGATACCAGTATTATGCTGAACGAGGAACTAAGAATATCCTTCAGTACATGCAACACCAGCCAGAACATTTTAGACAAGCAGTTGCTGGTAATGGTTCGCGTGGTAAGCAATACTTGGTAGCTTACAATCAAAGTGAGAAAGGCAGAGCGAAATCCAAGGAGATAGCGAACAAGTTTTACACTTGTGACATCTGTGGTGCAGAAGTCAAAACTCCAATTGGACTGCACAACCACAGACGAAAAGAACACCAGTGCGATCGCAAAGTTGTAGCAGTAATTCCTCTAGATTACACAGAGGATGTTTACTGTTTAACAGTACCTGAGTACCATAATTTTGCTCTGACAGCTGGCGTATTTGTTCACAACTGCGGGATGTGTGCCATTAAAACACCATTTCAGGGTGAACAACTAGAAGGCAAACTCAAAAAAATTCGTCAGGATATAGAAGCAGCAATTCCTACTGGTTTCAATGAAAATAAAGACATTGAAAAAACTGTAACCAACTGGCAAAGCTGGCGAAATTTCCAAGACTTGCATTCAGGGGTACAAGATTTGCAAGGCAAAGCTATGCGACAAATGGGTTCTCTCGGGGGAGGTAATCATTTTATTGAGGTTTGCCTCGATACAGAGAACCAAGTTTGGCTGATGTTGCATTCTGGTTCCCGCAATATCGGCAACAAGCTAGCACAGTGCCACATAAATACAGCTAAAGAATTAGCAAAAATGGCAGGTAATAAATTACCCGATCCAGATTTAGCACATTTTGTTGCTGGCACACTGGAATTTCAAGCATATTGGCATGATTTGCAATGGGCACAGAATTATGCACGTTTCAACCGCGATGTGATGATGGCGCGATTTAAGCGCATTATCGAAAAACATCTAGCAGGTGGGAAAGCGACAAAACCTTTATTAGAGGTGAATTGCCATCACAATTACGCCGAAAAGGAAGTACATTTTGATGAAGAAGTTTACGTCACTCGCAAAGGTGCAGTTCGCGCCCAAGCAGAAGATTATGGCATTATCCCTGGTTCAATGGGAGCAAAATCTTACATAGTTAAGGGTAAAGGTGATGTCCACAGCTTCTGTTCTTGCTCTCATGGTGCCGGACGCTTGCTATCAAGAAATAAAGCAAAAGGTGTCTACACCCTGGATGATTTGATCGAACAAACAAAAGGTGTGGAATGCCGCAAAGATGCTGGCGTTTTAGATGAAATTCCCGGTGCTTATAAACCAATAGATCAAGTCATGGAAAATCAGTTTGATTTGGTCGAAGTTGTAGCCACACTCAAACAAGTTGTGTGCGTGAAGGGGTAAATTCATCTCTGTGCATCTGTGTGTAATTAGTTGCCCCACTGCACTCAATGGGGCTTTATTTGTACTAGCCGACACTAGTGTACATTTTAAGTTTTTGTACTAACTCTTGGGTTAACTGAGAGAATGCTTTTGATCCTGATGATTGGGGATTGCTTAAAACAACAGGCATAAAACTATCAACAGCCTTGGCAACATTCACATCAATTGGTATTTGTGTATGACAAATTTTTTCTTCCCCAAAATCTTGATGAACTCGTTGCATAACTTGTTTGTAGTATCTGCCAGTTAACAAGTTAGCATTAGACATTGTAAACACTATTCCCAACATCTGAATATCAATCTTTACTTCATGTTCGTGACTTTCTTTTAATTGGGCAATGCGTCTTTCTAGCAACTGAATACCCACTACAGATAAAGGCTCTGGTTTAGCAGGAAGTATGTAGAAATTACTAGTTGCTAAAGCGCTACGAGTCAAAAGATTATAACCTGGTGCACAGTCTAAGATAATAAAATCGTAATCTTGGCGAACTGGTTCTAAAACTTTACCCAGTAAGACTCTTTCAAAGCGATTCCAAATTGTTTCAAAGTCTTTTTCACCCAACGTCACTGCTTGTTCATGCAGCATCGCTGAAACGACAAATTCATCATAAAGGTCAATATCTCCTGGTATTAAATCTAATCCTTGCAGATTACAAACCCCAGGTTGAATTACTTCTTGAATGGTATGTTTTGCTTTTGCCTCTGGAGTGATAATTTGGTCGATTAGATACCTAAACGTCTTTCTGTATTTTCTACGTTTGGCAAACTCCACAGGCGACATCATACTGAGTGTTGCACTAATTTGCGTGTCTAAATCAAGAACAAGCACCCGCTTGCCATGTTCTTTCGCTAAACAAGTGGCTATATTGACGCTGAGTGTCGTTTTACCGACGCCACCTTTCATATTTGCAGTTGCAATTACATATCCCATTGGTTAAGTCCTCTGATGACGTATTCTCATCTAGGTAGCGCAAACGTCTGGTTAGCAAGTGAAAACTTTTGGTAGATTTAAGATTTTCCAATTCTTAAAAAATTGGTGCTGACGATATTTTCTCGCTTGAGCAGTCAGAATTATAACAGTGAAGGGTGTATTTAGTAGACAGAGGGAACTTGGATATTTGTTGCGAATAAACTTTGTCAGCGATGTAATTAAGGAGCATGTTGGTAAAGTAAATTACTTTGATCTAATAAGTAAGCGGCAGCTGTTTGTTTTTATCCCAAAAGGAGCGATCGCAAAAACTCACTCTTCCCAATGGTGACTTTAGCTAAAACTAAATTACCCGAAGACTTACAGCGCTTGACATCTAGATGAAGTACCCCTGGTAAAGGGAAGAGTGCGCGATCGCTCTTTTTGGGATATTTATATACTTTATTAAGTTGAAATCTGCTGTATTAGAACAAGTCCCTACTGCTGTCGATATGATTGAGGAAAAGGACGAGCGACAGAATATAACCAACTTATAAAATAAAGGAGTCATACCCACGCGATCGCCCACCTCACTCAACACTACTCAACTACAATAGGGATAGACATTGTTGAGATTTGTATAGTTACTTAGGGATAACCTGTTATGGCTCCCGCCGTTTTAATTGAAAACCTAAAAAAACGCTACGGTTCGGTTGAAGCCGTTAAGGATGTTTCCTTTCAGGTAGAACCAGGAGAAATTTTTGGTTTACTTGGCCCCAACGGAGCGGGTAAAACTACTACCTTACGAGCTTTATGTACTCTCACTACACCAGACGCTGGTAAAATAGAAGTCTCTGGCATTTCAGTTGTAGATAATCCCAGAGCAGCGAGAAAAAGACTTGGTTATGTCGCCCAAGAAGTAGCTTTAGATAAAGTCCTGACTGGACGCGAACTGCTACAACTGCAAGCGGCACTTTATCACTTACCGACAGCAGTAACAAAACAGCGCGTGGACACGGTGCTGAGTTTACTCGGTTTGCAGGAATACGCCGATAAAAAGACTGGAACTTACTCTGGCGGTTTACGCAAACGTTTAGACTTGGCAGCTGGGTTACTACACGCACCAGATGTATTGGTTTTGGATGAGCCAACGGTAGGACTTGACATTGAAAGCCGTTTTATTGTCTGGGAATTCCTGCGGAAATTGCGGGAAGCTGGAACCACCGTACTAATTACCAGCCATTATTTAGAAGAAATTGACGCCTTGGCAGATCGAGTCGCAATCATCGATCGGGGTGTAGTCATTGCGGCTGGAACGCCTTCCGAATTAAAAGATAAAGTTGGGGGTGATCGCGTTACTCTGCGTATCCGTGAATTTACACCAAATGAAGAAGCAGAAAAAGCAAAAGATTTACTCACACCTCTGCCATTTGTACAAGAAGTAATTATCAACAACGCTCAGGGTAATTCTCTCAACTTGGTGGTAACACCACAGAATGATGTATTGATTACCATCCAGCAAGCGCTCAATCATGCTGGGCTGCCAGTATTTGGCATTGCTCAATCTCGTCCCAGTTTAGATGATGTCTACCTCGCAGCCACGGGACGCACGCTCATGGATGCAGAACTAGCAGCATTGGATACTCGCGATCCAAAAGCAGAGAAAAAGCAAAATATGAGATAGATGGTAGTTAGTGGTTAGTAGAACAACTAACTACTAACCACTAACTACTAACTACTAACCACTAACAATTCCCAATCCAAAATCCAAAATTGATATGAGTGGTACTGTCATACCTCCCAAATCAGAGATTAACTGGCAGCAAGTAGCTGCGCCGCAAGCTTACACTGATAATGCTCCTAATTTTGTCGGTGAGCTAGTTCAAGAAACTTTGGCGTTGACACGTCGCTTGTTTATTCAATTGCAGCGACGTCCTTCCACCTTGCTAGCTGGAATTATTCAGCCTGTAATGTGGTTGGTACTGTTTGGCGCTTTATTTCAGAATGCACCCAAAGGCATTTTTGGCAATACGACAAATTACGCACAATTTCTGGGTGCCGGTATTATTGTTTTTACTGCCTTTGCTGGAGCGCTCAATGCCGGTTTACCAGTAATGTTTGACCGTGAATTTGGCTTTTTGAATCGGTTGCTGGTGGCTCCCCTAGCATCGCGGTACTCGATTGTACTGGCTTCCGCAATCTTTATCATCAGCCAAAGCTTGCTGCAAGCAGCTGTGATTGTAGCAGCAGCAGCGTTTTTAGGTGCAGGAGTGCCAGATGCTGCTGGTTTGGGTGCTATAGCTCTAATTGTCTTCCTGCTTGCTTTGGGTGTAACTGCCCTCAGCTTGGGGTTGGCTTTTGCGCTGCCCGGACACATTGAACTGATTGCAGTAATTTTTGTTACTAACCTACCGCTGTTATTTGCCAGCACTGCTTTGGCTCCCTTATCTTTTATGCCCAAGTGGTTGCAGATTGTAGCTACTCTCAATCCTCTCAGCTACGCTATTGAACCAATTCGCTATCTTTATCTGCACAAAGATTGGAGCTTAAATAGTGTGGTGATGCACGCATTTTGGGGTGACGTTACCTTTGGCAGCGCCATTCTGGTATTGCTGGGATTTGCTCTTTTAGCTTTGCTGATTATTCAACCCCGACTGCGGCAGACTCTTTCGTAAGTAGATGTGAAAACTGCGTACACCAAAACGCATGAAAACCCGTTTTCTCTTTGTGTCTTAGTGTCTTGGTGGTTTAAGATTTTTTTAACCACAAAGGCACTAAGACACAAAGTGTGTAACTGAGTCTCTTACCTCCAGCCTTCTGCCTTAGAATTGGTAGAGTGATTTAAATTCAGCGGGTGTGAATATGAGAGTTTGGCTAGCTTGCTTTGTAGTGCTATTTGCTCTAGCACAGTTGTTTGACTGGATACAAGAATTACAACTGCCGCTACCTATTTATATTTTGGGTGGGGCTTTTTTAGCTGTTGCATCCAACTACGATAAGCTGTTTGGCACATATTTCAGTGATGTAACCAGTGTAACTGAGGCAACTATCGAAACACCAGAACAAGCTCAGCTAGACTCTCCATCCCCACCCACTGGTGCGATGATTTCTCCTGCTACTGAGAATTTGCAATCATCTTAGAACTTACTATTTAGTGTGTAGTGAGTGCTTGAGCGCTCAAATAAGTACTAAATCTTCTGCTTGTTTGCCGAGGGATAAAAAAGAGCGTACACAGAATAATATTATTCTGTGCAGCCTCCAGGTATCGCTGCCTTCGGCGGAAGGCGGAAATCAGCCTAAAGGCAGAGTCCAGTTGTTGCGGTTGGATGGGAATTTGGATGAGGTAGCAAACAGGGCGATCGCGCTCATCAAGATTAGAAAATAGCTAATTAGTTCTCTCAGGTGGCGTGTGAGCATCTGACTCCAAAGAGGAAACTTTGAATTGACAGCCTACTCATTTTTGTACTATTGGTTCGTCTTCTTCGGGGTTATTTTTGCCCGATACTTTCTTATCGCTGGGGGAGCGTACTTGCTCTTCTATTCAATTCTAGGGAAATCCCTTGCCAATCGGAGTTTGCGTCTTAAGCCTCCGCTGGGCCGATCAATTCGCAGGGATATCGAATTATCGATCCTCTCGGCGGTGGTTTTTGCACTTAGTGCAGCGTTTATCATCTCAGAGTACGATTTGGGAGTCACGCTGTTGTACACCGATCTGCGCGAGTATGGTCTGTGGTATTTAGGAGTGAGCTTTGTAGCGGTGCTCATACTTCAGGATACGTACTTTTACTTTATCCATCGGATGTTTCACCGCCCCTTATTTTTCAGGTGGATGCATTATGGACATCACCGTTCGGGAGATCCAACACCGTGGAGTTCCTTCGCCTTCGATCCACCAGAGGCGATCACACAGGCGCTCTTTTTTGTAGGTGTAGTCTTCATCGTCCCGCTTCATTTCATCACTTTGGTTGCCGTACTCATAACGATGACGGTATGGGCAGTGTTGAATCATCTTGGATTCAAGCTATTTCCCTCGTCATTTAAGAGCTACTGGCTCGGAAGGTGGTTCATCGGCCCGACGCATCACTCGATACATCATCATAAATACACGGTGCACTACGGATTGTACTTCACGTTCTGGGACAAGCTGCTCGGTACTCAAGACCCTAATTATGAGAATGAGTTCCACGTTTAGGAATTGAGACTTACGTACGATCTGGGTGATGCGAGGTTCGTAGTGTAGACGCTCCCAAGAGCGGCTTCCCGCAGGGTGGGCTTTAGCCCTCTTTAAGAGCTACTTTAAGGGCTAGCCCTTACTACAAACCCAGCATACTTTGTGTGGCAAAGTACTAAGTACAGCGTTTCATTAATTCGTAGCGAAATTATTTATGAAAAGACTCTGCTACCTGGTGCGCTGACTCTGCGTGCCCACCGAAGCTTTTAACTCTGCGAGAAGCCCTACTCTGCGAGAAGCCGCTAGCGCGTCTACAAACTTCTCTCTGCGTTTAAAAAAGCTACGATTTTACGCAAAGCTGTACTAAGGTTTTTTATACCGGAATTGACAACAGGAGGATTGTAGTTACAAATCACTAACTAGAGTGATGTCATTATCCTTTAGTGAGTGCTACCCTCGTATTACAAATTTGAGCTAGAGAGGTAAAAAATGAACCACCTGGACTTCTAAAACCGGACTTGACGAACCCGGCAAATGGCATTCACGCTATCAATCTCATCGTCTACAAAATTGCTGAGGCTTTGTACAAGTCTGGATATCCAGAACCAACAATTTGGCGTTCTTCACCCATCACTACGGTTGCTAACAACTTCGACAAACTTTATTTCCCTTCAGATAGTTTGTCGCGTTCCCCAAAATACACCCGCTACCTTAGCGAGGGTAAACTACTCAGAACTCACACCACCGTAATTATGCCAGAGTTACTCCCTCATATTAGGGGAGAACAACTCATCCTCCACCCCGGTATCTGTTATCGCCGAGATGTGGTGGATAAACGTCATGTGGGCGAACCCCATCAAATGGACGTTTGGTTAATTGTTAGAGACGCGACATGTCGCGTCTCTACAGTTAAATTCATCGAAACTATTCTCCATGCAGTGCTTCCAGGCGTATCCTACCGCTTGAATGAAACCTCACACCCTTACACCCGCAACGGTTTAGAAATTGAGGTTTTAGTTGATGGCAAATGGGTGGAGGTGGGAGAATGTGGGGAAGCTCATCCCGGTTTGTTACAACCTGGTTATTACGGTTTAGCATCTGGTTGGGGACTAGATCGTTTGGCGATGTTAGTAAAAGGGATAGATGATATTCGCTTATTACGAAGTAGTCATCCCGGTATTGCTTTCCAAATGACAAATTTGGAGCCTTACCGCAAAATCTCCAATCAACCTAGTATCAACCGGGATATGTCAATTGTCACCGGGCTTGATACGGAATTAGAAGATATCTGCGAACAAATAATAGAAGTGTTGGGCGATGACGCTGAACTTTTGGACTCAGTAGATATACTTAGGGAAACTTACCATCACCAACTTCCCCCACAGGCAATTCAACGTTTGGGTATCCAACCGAATCAGAAAAATCTGCTAGTGCGGATGACTCTGCGGAGCCTTGTTGCATCAATTCCCAATCAAAAAGCCAATATCCTCCGGGATTTGGTTTACCAGAGGATTCATCAAGGTTCCTAGAGTTTGCCACAAAGATGATGACAGGCTAAGGAAGTTTGTAGTAAGCACGCTTGCTGCTTAAATGAGGGCTAAAGCCCTCACTACAAACCTATCAAAATTAGTGTGGTGGAATACTAGAATAGGAATGTTTTCACAAGAAAGTAGCTAGTCTCCGCCCTTGTTCTTTGCAACACCGCCCCAGAAGTAGTAATCCGCTTGATAAGCAATGCGAACTTCACCGTTTGCGTTGACGCGATCGCAACCTTGAGTAGGTGCTTTACCACCAACCGTATTTAGACGCTGTATCCAATTCACTTGGCTGAAAATACCATCGCCTTCATGCGATCGCACTTGCAATAATAACCAAGGAATTGCACTGGCTTGTGGTGCATCTGCCTGAGTTTTAACTTTACCTATAACTTTACTACCGTCGTTCGACTCCCAACTAGGCCCGAGGTAATGCTTACCTATCTTTTGTCCCTGCTCATTCAACAGCACTGCATCGGGGCCTTTGAGCGTCCACTCGAAGGAGTTAGGATTATCTGCCTTTGCCTTACAAACATATATTTGTGAACCTTTAGCAAGTGCTTTGAAAATAGGATTTTGGTCTTGCGGAACTTGCAAGTTGTTGGGCACATCTGGTGAACTTGTAGGTGTAGTTTGGGCATGGGTATTGCCTGCATTCAACCCAAAAACCAGAGCAACTAGGCTAATATTCAGTAAAGAAAGTTTGTTCATATAAATTTTTGTGTTCAACATGACCTCATCACTCCTGAATTGTAGGAGTTTGAACAAAGACAAACATCTGAAAAAGGTCTTGAACTCACCCTAACGAAATAGTTAAATTCTCTATAACTTTCGTTGACGTTCTGATATCTCTGCGCCTAGTGCAGTTTATTCCCTCACGCCTCGCATCGCCAACAACGCCGTCCCGTATGCCGCCTCCGTATTTACAGGACGCATCACAGGAACTTGCAAATAACGCCCTCTAATTGCCGTCCATGTGTCGTTTGCTGCACCACCACCAGCTGTATAAACTCGACTTAACCGATCTGCCCCCAATTCCTGTAACAACTCATATCCTCGCGCTTCTATACGGGCAATACTTTCCAATAACCCATGCAGAAATTCCACGGGGTTCTCTGGGTGTGGTTCCAGTCGCGGCGGTAAATTTGGGTCGTTAATCGGAAAGCGATCGCCCGGCTTCAACAAAGGATAATAATCTAACCCACTTTCTTTACTAGCGTCAATTTCCCGGCTATAGTTTTCTAACTCAGCATTAGTGAAAAATTGTCGCAGCACAGCACCGCCAGTATTGGAAGCACCGCCAGTTAGCCATAAGTTTCCCAAACGATGGCTGTAAATTCCGTACCTGGAATCTTCCACACGAATACGACTCAAAAGCTTCAGCACTAGCGTAGAACCAAGAGAAGTTACTGCTTCCCCAGGCAACTTCGCAGCACTGGCGAGAAATGCCGCGATACTATCTGTAGTGCCAGCACACACCAAGCAATCAGACGGGAAATTGTAATGAGTGACAATTTCAGGGTGTAATTCACTGATAGGATGACCAGGAGTTAATATTTTCGGTAAATGAATTGAAATTTGTAGCTTATCCAGCCATTTTGGGTATTTAAATGCTTCTACGTCATAACCCAGTTTTAAAGCATTGTGGTAATCGCTAATACCCAATTGACCATGCAGCAGAAAAGCTAGCCAGTCTGCCTGATGCAGAAAATACCTAGCTTCTCGAAAAGATGGCAATTGCGACATCCACAGAAGCTTGGCAAGGCTAGAAGTTGCACTTAATACAGTGTGATTGGGCGGTGCTACATTCCTCAACCTATCCAGCATGACCACACCTCGCCCATCGTTGTACAGCAAAGGCACATCCACAGGATGACCAGCCGCATCACACAGCAACACAGTCGAGGAAGTGCCATTAATAGCGATCGCTCTAATTTCTCGCCGCAATTCTCTAGATATTTGCTCTAGAAGGCTAAATAAAGCCGTATGCCAGCAACTGACCAAGTCAGCATTAGTAGAAACTTTAAAGGGATGCCGCACCTCTTGTAAGATACTCTCTGCTTCGTCAATCACCACACCCCTCGCACCAGAAGTCCCAAAGTCTATACCCAGATAAAAACACATAGTTCTATAATTTTTTTTAAACTCTTGACCACTAACCACTAACCAATGTAGAGACGTGCCATGGCACGTCTCTACAACAACCAACAACCAACAACCAACAACCAACCACTAATCCATTTGTTGCATCTTGTAACAAGCTATTCCCCTATCAAGGCAAAACAGGGAAAAGTAGTAAACGAACTGATCAAAATCTTTTGGATTAGGAGGTTTTAATCCATGACTATATCTGATACTCAAGTCTACATTGCTCTTGTTGTAGCTCTGCTTCCAGGCTTTCTAGCTTGGCGGTTGGCAACAGAACTTTACAAATAAATTATTGGCGTGATGACGCATTTATAAAGCCAATAAACCTGGCAATACGGGGTGCAGTTGCCGAAGACTAACGGCTTTATACCGTTATGTGTTTGCGTGCAAACACTTACGTATGCTAGGTTTATTTTTAACTAGCTGCACACGTGTAGCAATTTCCGAAAAATGAAGTAATATGACAGCTAAATAAAACCGTAAACAGCCCAGGAGTATTGTTTACGGTGCGTCAATTAAATCAGCGAGGTTCTTAATAATTACTTATGAATGCGATTCAACCAACCAGACCCCCGCTAGAACCAATACAAAGACGCCGAGTTGCTCCTCGACCAAAACGGCATCTACGTCAGCGTTCTTACCAGGTGATGGCGCTGGAAACAACGGCAAAGATAGGGGTTAACGTTGTGATTTCAGCAGCGGCACTATCTGCTCTTGTACAGCTTTTGCCTTATCACTGGTCACAGCAAGACAAGTTGCGAGAAATCCGCACTGAAGTCAAGCAGATGGAAGAACGGGTGAATAGTTTGCAGGCAGAATTTAGCCGCAACTTTGATCCGCGCCAAACTAAAAGTATTATGCAAGAACAAGGATATCGATTTGACCCAAGGCAGCGTCAAGTCGTATTGATGAATCAGGAACCAGAAGAAATTGAACAAGCAGAATTTTCACCTTAAATGAAATTTGTAGGTAAAGTTCTAGTTTAGAGATTTAGAATAGTTTAGATTTCTTTCCTGCTGACTGCGTATTAACACGTAGTATATCAAAAAATAGCTAACAGCTAATAGTTAATAGCCAACCGCTCAGTTTTTCGGATCTGTGTAGTTATCATCTATTAGCTATTAGCGATTAAAATGCGTATTTAATCAGCCTAAATTTAGGCTCAAACTACCAATTTTAATGGCTAGAAGACATCAACTCGTCGATCCAGTTTTCAACTTGTAAATGCAAGCGCTGTCCTGGTTCTTTCCTTTTGGTGTCTGAAGAAGGTAGTAAACTCAAGGCACGACGATAATCAGCGATCGCACAATTCCAGTCGCCCCAAAGATGAAAGGTTCTGCCTCGTTCAGCAAAAATATGACCTTCTAGCTGACCGAAAAGTAACGCCACCTCAAAATTATCAATAGCCTCTTCGTATTGCCCCAAGTCACGCAAAGTAATACCTCTGTTCAACCATGCCCGCACATAACTAGGATTCAAATCTAGCGCTTGGTCATAGTCTGCGATCGCTGCTACTAATTCCCCACGAGCGGCGAAGTAATTTGCTCGATTGTTATAAGCACTAGCCAATTTAGGATTTAGTTGCAAAGCTGTGTTGTAATCGCAAAAAGCTTTTTGAGTTTCACCGCATTCAAAATAAATCAGTCCCCGGTTGTTGTAATCAATCGCATTGTGGGGATGACGGTTAATTAGTTGACTCAAGAGCGCGATCGCCTCAGTATACTCTCCTTGTTGGGCCGATCTTAAAGCACAAGAGCGTAAGTAGCCGTCACCGAAAGCAGATTCGCCGCTACCGTTAGCCTTTCGCTGTTGAGAGAGTTCGGTAGTTTTTAACACGTTTGTATATCTGTGATTTTGCTGTTCACCAGATGCTAAAAATGAGTGGCTGTTCATATCTTCCTGCCTGAGCTGCTTGCTCTGTGAAATCAACTTATAGTTTTCGGCGTGCTTGTGGTTCTGCCCCTGTGTCACTTGCTAAGGTGTCTATGAGTACTCAGGTGCAAGCATCCTGTTTGAATATTACCCACCTTACAGGTGTGAATATTCCTCATACCCAATTGATCCTTAAGCTTAATAGTGGATACTTCATCCCAAGGTTTAATTCCAGAAACAGCAAATATCAATCTAGTAGACTAGTCAAGTAGTAGGAGCAACAACTTGATAGAATGCCAACAAGCAATTCAGACTTTATTTAGTAGAGTCTATAGTTTTGAAAAGAAATTCTTATGACAACAGCAGCTTCCTATCCCAATGCGCCCGACATTACCACCGATGATTACATCGTCATCGGTTTAGCAACCTGCTTCATCAAAGAAGACGGAGAAGTTCATCAAGTCGAAGTTATAGAACCGATTCCCTCAGCCGCATTGGAAGCCCTCGTCAAAGGAATTCCCACTTCCTATAGGTTGGCTTGTGCAACAACATTGGGAACAGTACTCAGCGGTGAAACACTGCAAAAACCCGCTGACTTTCCCGAGACGGCTCAATTTAGTGATGAATTTATGCAACGCACTATTGCAGCAGCACGCACCTACAAGCGTAGTGAAACCGCAAAATCTCTAATTCCTTTGGGCACTACCTATAAAGATTTTAAATATTCTACCGAACGCAAACGCGTACTGAATGCCGCACGGGTTGTCTCTAAAGAAGACAACATCAAACAGCATCCCCATACACATAAAGTTTTGTAGTAGGGAATAGGGAAAGGGGAATCGTTAACCACTAACCACTAACCACTAACTACTAACTACTAACCACCAACCACCAACCAAAATATTATGTTGAAACTTTACGGTGGCGCTCGTAGTCGCGCTTCAATTGTTCAATGGTATTTAGAAGAATTGGGAATTCCTTACGAATTTGTCATGCTCGATATGCAAGCTGGTGAACACCGCCAACCTGCATACCTGGCGATTAACCCTATGGGGAAAGTTCCGGCGATCGTTGATGGCGATTTCCAACTTTGGGAATCAGGGGCAATTTTGCTTTATCTTGATGAGAAATATGGTAAGCTTGAGCACTCTTTAGAAGAACGTGCAAAAATCGCTCAGTGGGTGTTATTTGCCAATTCCACCCTAGCTCCAGGTATATTTGTGGAAGCCAGCCGCGAGCGAGAAATGCCACGGTTAATGACTCCCCTAAATGAAATTCTTCAACGTCAACAATTCTTGTTGGGCGGCACATTTACTGTTGCCGACGTGGCGGTAGGATCTGTCCTAGCTTATATTACGATCATGCTAAAGCTAGACTTTAGCCCCTATCCAGGTATATTTACTTATTGCAAACGCTTGTCTGAGCGTCCAGCATTTAAGGCTTCCATCGGTTCTCGTAGTTAATGTAATAGATAGTAGTTAGTAGTTAGTAGATAGTAGATAGTAGTTAGTAGTTAGTAGATAGTAGATAGTAGTTATTTATGAGTTTTTACTACTAACCACTAACCACTAACCACTAACCAAATTTATCGATAATTTGTAAATTGCAAAGCAACAGGAAAGTCTTCTTGCTTTAAGCGTTGGATAACAGCTTGCAAGTCATCTTTGTTTTTAGCACTCACACGCACTGCGTCTCCTTGAATAGAAGCTTGCACCTTTTTGAATTCATCACGAATTAATTTGGAAATTTGCTTGGCTTGTTCCTGATTGATGCCTTTTTTTAGTTTGATTTCTTGGCGAACGCGGTTCCCACTGGCTGATTCAACTTTGCCAAAATCAAAAATTTTCTGCGAGAGATTGCGCTTAGCGGCTTTTTCCCGCAGTACATTATGTACAGACTCTAAAGTGAACTCACTATCGGTGCTAATGACAATACTTTGTTCACCTAACTCTACTGTAGTTTGAGTATCCTTGAGGTCGTAACGGCTTTTTATTTCTCGCGCAGTTTGGTCAACAGCGTTAACTAATTCTTGTCTATCAAAATCGCTAACAACGTCAAAAGAATATGTAGAAGCCATAGGTAAAGTAGTTTGTAGTTATTGGTTGGTGGTTAGTAGGTAGTAGTTAGTAGTTAGTAGTTAGTAGGTAGTAGTTGCTTGTCAGTTGTTATTAATTTAGTTATTGATTATTGATCGCTCACCACTAACCACTAACCACTAACCATTAACTATTATTTGCTTTGATTATGCTTAGGACAAAAAGAGTAGCAGTGCTAAAAGAGCCAATACCAAACATGAGAGATCGCAAAAGAGGGATATTTAAAATATAAAAAATTGAATACAGCGATCGCGCTATGACAAAGACGATAGCTGCTCCTACCGCTATTGTAGAATCCACGTTGGTGAGGTATGCCATCAAGGCTGCGGTGGCGAATACCATAAATGTTTCAAAAGAGTTCTGGTGTGCCCATGTTGCCCGCTGAGCGTAGGGTGGTAGTTTATCAAACATGGCACGGGGAGCAGACATATCATAACCTACACGCGCACGGGCATAACTTACTACCAAAAATGGCAAGTAAATTAGTACAGCCGCAGCAGCGATCGCGTATAAAAAAATCACGGAAACGGGAAATGGCAATAATTGCATCAACATGAATAATCGTTACAATCTTGGGTTTTTGATGTTTTGGCGTAGTCGCAAAGCAGCTACCCTACTAGCAGCTGCAAAAACCCAGGAAAAATTGCAGCAAGGTCAGTTTCACTTACTCGCAATGTGTCCGTAGTGTCTATGCCTAGTCATTACTCAATAGTCATTTGTCTTACTGCTGACAACATCTACTCCTTGTTACTGATGGAGTTATGTACTGCTTGCATATGACTAATGACTAATCAAAGTAGAAAAGCGTTACCACTTTTCTTTGTTCTTCTGCTTCTTTACAAGTTTGCAGCAGGGTACCACTGTCGTGAAACGCGAAGCAGATCAGTTGCTGACAACGAGAGACAATCTCTTTATTGCACAGGTAACTAGCTTCAGCGAGAGACATATGATCGTTACTAGGATTTTCCACCAGATGCATAACCTGTTCTAGTTGCTGGCGAGATTCGTATGGCTGGCGTTCCAGACTCTGGGGCAGAATCACAGTTAACAGGTTGGGATCGGCCCGCATTGCTCCCTTAATTGCAGCTGAATTTGTACCCGTAGCACCGGAGGTGATGATCTGGTTGCCCGATAAAACTAGGGCATAGGTCATCATCTCAATCAAATTTTGATGTGTAATTGGTACATGACGGGAACCCAGCAAGGCGATTCGTTTAGAACCCGTTTGCTGGATGGTCGCCAGTTCTTGCGCTAATGTATCAAGGTTGATAAGGTCTATTGACTGACTCAAAGATGGACGGAATCAGATAAAACAACCTAGCTATTTTAACAGACAAAGACAAAACGCAAAGCTGCTTTGAGTTAGATATCACTACAATTTCTAGACTGTTGATTTGAGTAGTTTAATTGCTTGATCGCACCAAGCAAGCCAGTGTGTTTCATAACCGATTCCTTTGAGAAGAGTCAGGTAATGAAACTTGGCTGGTTCTGAGAGTTCCTGAAAATTTTGAAAGTATTGCCTCTCTAAAGCTTTATATGTAGACAATCTTTCTAGATGTGCTTGGCGGTGACGCTCTAGCTCTTCCAAGATAGTCTCTTGAGATGCAACATAACCACCAAAAATTTTCACCAACAAATCGTCCTTGATTGGTGTGGGTTCACACGGTTGTGCTATCCATTCTTTCAACCGCTGCTTTCCCAATTCTGTGACGCTATAGAGCTTCTTGTCAGGACGTCCTTCTTGCGAAATTGTTTCGGAAGTTATCCAACCTTGAGTTTCCAGTTTGGACAATTCACGGTAAATCTGCTGGTGAGTTGCCTGCCAGAAAAAGCCAACAGAGCCGTCAAATTGCTTGGCTAAGTCATAACCACTACAAGGGCGATCGATCAGAGAAGCCAAGATCGCATGTGCTAAAGCCATAAGAATATTTTATTTCTATTATGCAACTTTTTGAATATACTATAGATATGAGCAACTAATTGCATATTAAATTAATTGCATATTGCCATCAGGATTGTTCAGAATAACAGCGTGCGATCGCCACACACTTTGTTGAAGATTCATCCTAGCAATCCGTAATCAAACCAGTTTGATGCGCTATCACGGAGCTTTCACCATGTCTAAGTTGTACAGCAACGAAGAAGTCCAGCAAATCCTGCAACGAGCCTCAATACTCAAGCAGGATCGTTACGTCTCGCGAGAGGAACTTTTAGAAATCGCAGCAGAAGTTGGTGTTTCGGCAGAAACCCTACAACAAGCAGAGCAAACATGGTTAAACCAATGGGATGCGATGCAAAAGCAAGCCGTTCTTATGTCTCGTCGCCGTTTTGGATTTAAGTTGCACCTGATTCCTTATGTTTTTGTGAGCGTTTTTCTAGTGCTGTTAAATCTATCAACAACACCCCACTACTTTTGGAGCGTTTATCCAATTCTTGGTTGGGGTTTGGGCGTAACGATACATGGAGCCTGCGTTTACCGGAACTGGAACGCAATGGCAACCCAATAAAGCAAGGAGATGAAACAATTAGAGGAGACGACAATATGGCACTAATTTCTGTAACACGTTTACGTCTGCGCTCCGTCCGCTACCTGCCATCTTTTCTTTGGGAAAGTCTTTTAAGCGTGCTGCAAGCGAAACGAGCCTCCGGTAATCTCAAAACTCGATTGGTACGAGATGCTAATTTAGCCTTCTGGACGCTAACCGCTTGGGAGAGTGAAGCCGCAATGCGCGCATTTATGACCGCAGGTGCACATCGTCGTGCAATGCCGAAACTTTTGGAATGGTGCGATGAAGCTTCCGTTGTTCATTGGCATCAAGAAACAGCTGAACTTCCCGACTTGAGAGAAGCTCACCGAAGGATAGTAACACAAGGAAGAATGTCGAAAGTTAATCACCCTTCGCCAGCACAGATGTCCAAACAGATTGCTCAGCCAAGGATTTAGATGCGAATGCCCAAATAGGAAGTAGCGTTTTCTAAGTACTCAGGCAGAATTAATTACACGCATTGTTTTCCTGTTAAGAGTTCCCTGTCTCCACGAATGAATTTAATTTTGCACAACTACTTATGAGTATTAGCAATTCCTTGGTTGATCAAGGCACGGCAATGCCGTGCCCGTGCCTTCCATATTTCATCACACAATCAAAGTTGGTAGAAATCTTGTTTATGGTAAGGCTACTGCTGGGCTTAAATCCAAAAGGCTGAGCAAACGCTCGATATCAAAATGTTCAGCCATCAAATTGCGAATGCATTGGACTTTAATCGGTTCGTGGACGCGTACTTGACCAAAAGTCCGGTCAACAATTTCCACAGTAGTGAGTGTATCTAAATCTACCGACAAAATGGGGATCTCTAGTTCTTCAGCGCGGCTCTTGATAAACTCAGGTGGTGGTAATTGTCCAGTCAGGATCAGACATTGAGTGGAAGTTTCCAAAGCTGCTTGCTGAATTTCGACGCGATCGCCCCCTGTCACCACTGCCATATTCCGACCTTTACGAAAATATTTGACAGCAGCATTGACATTCATTGCCCCAATTGCCAAACTTTCTACCATCAAATCTAAGCGATCGCTGCGACAAAGAACTTCTGCTTTTAACTGATGTACTAATTCGCGAACGCTGACACTGCGTAGCAAGTCACTTTTTGGCAATGTTCCCAGCACGGCAATACCCTGCTGTTCCAAACATGGACGAATAGTAGTATCGACGATTTGTATTTGTTCCACAGGAACATCGTTGATGACAACACCAATCAAACGTTTTCCTAACCGCTGCTTGGCAGACAATAGCGCCTCAACCGAAAGCAGCGATCGATAGCGGGTTACTAGCAGCACACCAGCATCAACTAATTCAGCTACTTGCGGTAAAGACAAGTTAAACAAACTACCTTCTTCCAAATTACCTGGCCCCTCCAGCAGAACCAAATTACCAACCGCAGCTTGTAAATATTGCTGTGCAAGAGATTGCCGATAATCTGTTTTGTCTTCACCGCGCAGGCGTTTTTGTAGCGTGGCTTCATTTAAAGCCACTATTGTGGGTACAAGACGATTCTCCACCAGGTTGAGATTGGCTGCAATAAACTGGACGTCTTCCTCTACTACGTTTCCACTAGATTCATTCAAACACGTACCTAGTGGTTTGCCATAAGCAATATCTAGTCCTTTTTGCTGTAGCAGATGAGACAAACCCAGAACAGTTGCAGATTTACCGCTGTAAGCCTCCGTAGAACCAATTAGCAAATATTTAGCAGGTTTTGGCACACATGCACTCCTAATTTCAAAACGTCAGTACAATCTTATGCTTGGTGTTTCCTAATTTTAGGGCAACCAATGCGATTGGATTGCTGCACAGGACAGCTGTAGGAGTTGTTAGTGAATCTAGGTGCAAGGGGTAAGGGTCTAAATCATTCATCTATGCGCAACAGTTTGCGATAAAAGGTCTGAGAAAAATCAGTGAGCCGATAGCGCTTATAATTCTCCATCATTTCAATCAAAAAATTTATAAACTCGAAGCTGGCGATCGTCACTTCATAACTTAACTCCGCATTACCTTCAAACTGAACTCGACAACGCGTTAAGTCTGAAGGCAGTGTGGCAATATTCCACGTGGCGGCAAAAGGAATATTCTCACTGCCTTCTATTTTGCGCTGTCCTTCCAAAACGCCTTTATCGTAGAGACTGATGGCATAAGGCAAGAAATTGCGTTTGCTGCCCTGAATATATGGCAAGTAGACATTGGCTTGCTGCTGAGTAGCCGGTTGGAGTTGTTCAAAAGACATACTTACTACTCCTCTAGTAGTTTGACAACTAAGGATATTTAGTGACTTTTCATAGTATTCCCAAAAATTGTCTTTAGATTTTTCATATCCCTCACCTGATTACTAGTGGAGGGGATTATTTGTGTCTTGATATATATTTATCATTAAAAATACTTAGAGTATTTCAGATACTGAGCATGAGAAAATGTCCTAGATGGTATTAGCTTAGCGAGCAGCAATTTTGTGGCAAAAAATACCTAATTTGCTCTCAATACTCCAAGAACCATCAAACTATGTAGCAAGCGTGTAGTAAGCTATTCAAAAGCTCTAAAACACTTGGAAAACCGTAAGATTTTATGGCTCCACTGGTTGCAAACTACTATTTGACCTACCGCTGTAATGCCCGCTGTCATTTTTGTAACATTTGGGCTTTAGAGCCTGGAAAAGAAGCTGATTTTGAGACAATTAAGCATAATTTGAAAGATTTACGCCGCCTGGGAGTTAAGTATGTAGACTTTACGGGTGGTGAACCGCTACTGCGAAATGATGTGGGGCAGATTTATACCGAGGCAAAACGCCAAGGTTTTTATACCAGCATGACCACAAATACAATTCTGTATCCGCAGAAAGCAAAAGAAATTCAGGGGTTGGTAGACTTTTTGAATTTCTCCTTGGATGGAGCAGATGCAGAAACTCACGATCATTCTCGGGGAGTGAAGATTTTTGACAATTTGGTCGAGTCTGTAAAAATCGCCAAGTCACTGGGAGAATTCCCGGTACTTAACCATACCGTCACTGCTCAAAATTACGAACGTATTGATGAAGTAGGTGAGTTGGGTAAAAATTTGGGCGTGCGCGTCTGGCTTAACCCCGCTTTCACTGCCCACGAACACTACAATTCAAATAAAAATCCCACCCCAGAAATGGTGGCAGCTATAGAAGCTGCTGCAAAGAAATATAAAAATGTCGGGTACAATAGGGCTGCACTTGCTTTTATCGAAGCTGGGGGCAATGACACTAAAAATCCCCGCTGTAAGGCGGTAGATGCAGTCATTGCAATTTCTCCTAACGACGAACTGTTGCTACCTTGTTACCACTTTGCCCAAACCGGAATTCCCATTCAGGGACGACTCTACGAACTTTATCGCGAGTCGGAAGAGGTGGAAAAATACCGCCAATCTCAAGGTAAGCTGAAAGTGTGTGAAGGTTGCACAGTTTGGTGTTACCTGATACCCAGTTTCTTTATGGGTGTAGACAAATACTGGTGG
Organism: Fischerella sp. PCC 9605; assembly: GCF_000517105.1. Lineage (GTDB taxonomy): Bacteria > Cyanobacteriota > Cyanobacteriia > Cyanobacteriales > Nostocaceae > PCC9605. The sequence continues at coordinate 273,527 of NZ_KI912148.1, forward strand.
TTGAATCAAGTAACCTATGCCAGCGAATTTCTGGCCCGAAAACGATTCTTACAACGAGCTTGATCCGCTCGATTCTCTACTTGCTGACCTATCGGTGCAAGAAGAGTTAGAGGAAGAGATATTGCCTTCTGTGTCTCTTCCATCCCGGTTTCAAGGTCGCAGACGCAAAGCCGCTCTAGTTTTGACAATGGTCTGGAGTGGCACGATCGCCCTGCATTTGGTTTCTTGGGGTTCTTTGTTCGTCCTAGGACTGACCAGTATTATTGGGCTTCACGTCCTTATGCTGGTGTTTGCTAGACCCCGCCGCACTCATGAGCAAATGCAGGGTGATTTTCCTCATGTTTCTGTGTTAGTGGCTGCCAAAAACGAGGAAGCAGTCATTGGCAAACTTGTCAAAAACCTTTGCAGCCTAGAGTATCCAGAAGAAAAATACGATGTCTGGATTATTGATGATAACAGTAGCGACAGAACACCGCAGTTGTTAGCAGAACTGGCCCAAGAATATGACCAACTAAAGATCTTGTACCGTTCACCGGGAGATGGTGGAGGCAAGTCTGGAGCATTAAATCAGGTTCTGCCACTCACAAAAGGAGAAATTTTGGCGGTGTTTGATGCAGATGCCCAGGTGTCACCAGACATGCTGTTACGAGTCATACCCTTGTTTGAACGCAAAAAAGTGGGGGCGGTGCAAGTGCGAAAAGCGATCGCCAACGCCAAAGAAAATTTTTGGACAAAGGGCCAGATGGCAGAAATGGCAGTCGATGCCTTTATACAACAGGGACGGATTGCTGTCGGTGGAATTGGCGAACTGCGCGGTAACGGTCAATTTGTGCGACGACAAGCAATTGTGAGTTGCGGCGGGTGGAATGAAGAAACCATCACCGACGATTTGGATCTGACATTGCGCTTACACCTAGACAACTGGGATATAGACTGCGTATTCTTTCCAGCAGTAGAGGAAGAAGGTGTCACAAGTGCGATCGCACTTTGGCATCAGCGCAACCGTTGGGCAGAAGGGGGATATCAGCGCTATTTAGATTACTGGGATCTAATTCTCAAAAACCGCCTGGGAACACGCAAAACCTGGGATCTGCTAGTTTTTATGCTCAGCCAATACATCTTGCCCACAGCAGCAGTACCAGATTTATTGATGGCGATCGCCCGGCATCGTCCACCCATCTTAAGTCCAATGACTGGTTTGACCGTGACAATGTCAATGGCAGGAATGTTCGCTGGTTTGGCACGGATCAGAAAACAAAAAGGATTTAATCTTTCTAGTTATTTTGTTCTCCTGTTGCAAACCTTGCGTGGCACTCTGTATATGCTCCACTGGTTAGTAGTAATCAGCAGCACCACCGCCCGGATGTCGGTACGTCCTAAACGGTTGAAATGGGTGAAAACTGTGCATACAGGAAGTAAAAATTAGTTAGTGGATAGTGGATAGTGGTTAGTAGGTAATGGGAAAGAAAAATAACAATTATTAACCACTAACTACTAACCACTAACTACCAACAATCCCTAATCATCTACTTCTACTTCATTTTCCCACTCTGATGAAGTGGTAGAGTTGGTAATTTCTGCCGCGTCATCGGCAAAGTGAATAACTTCTCCGTCGAAAAATTGTGCCAGACGTTGAGCAGCGATCGCTGCTTCATCAGTTTCCCAATCAGCTGGAGGTACGGTTGGTTGTGGTGGAGGCAATGTTTGCACCCCAGCAGTATTTGTTACTGACTCGGTTTTTGCAGTTGCCGTTTGAACTGGTTGATGAGTTTCAGCAGCAAGTGCTTGTTGCTTGCTGTAGGTAGGTGCAGGCGGTTGATGAGCACTAGGAGTAACGTTTTTAGGAACTTCTTTACTCTCATTAGCAGGAACAGCCTTTTGCTGATTGGGAACCAAGCTCACTTTATATTTTTGTTGGTAAACCTTTACAAAAGCAGCTTCTACATCCGCTAATTTGCCTTGAGCAAGTTTAATCAACTTTGGTGGAATACCTACAACAGCAACACCATCGTTTATACTTAACAAACGCCCGTGTTGGTTCAACAGAGCCTTTGCAGGTATTGGCAAAAATTCAACAACCCGCTGCCAAGTTATTTCTAGTGACTCTTGGGCAGAAGAATCTGGTTTCTCTGGTTCAGGAGAGGGAGAGTGGGAGAGTGGGGGAGTGGCGGGAGTGGGAGAATTTGGAGGAGTAGAGGAGGCGGTGTTTTGTGGGGCTTCGCCTTGTTTTAGTGAAAGTTCTGGAGTTGGAGGAGATGTGGAGATAGAAAATTTCTCCGCGTCTTTGTGTCCCGATGTCTCCGTGTCTCCATGTTTTTGTGTTCCTGTACCATTGGAGACTGGCGAAGATGGGATACGAGGGGTTGGTGAGACCGCAGGTATTGAGTGGTTCGTTGCAGATGGTTGACTGCTAATATTTGCTGAGGGCAACAATCCCAGCAATGTAACTTCTAACCATAAACGCGGCTGGGTGGTGTTCTTCAGCTGCACCTCTGTTGTTCGCAGGTGCTGTTGTCCTAGCAAAATTGTACTGATGTCCAACTGTTGGGCTAAATCAATCAGTGCTTTCCAGGTTTGGAGAGTACAAGCCACCAAATCTTGACGGCTAGGTGCGGTTTTGGCAATGAGTAAATCGCGGTAGAAAGCAGCAAGATTCTGGAGAATAATTAGAGGTTCCCTTCCCCGATCTAGGATTTTGCGAGTGCAGTCAAGAACTGCTTCTGGATTGTTGGTGGCGATCGCATTTAATAGTATCAACAAGTCCCGTTCGCTCACCGAACCCACTAAATCCCAAACTCGGTCTGGCGTGATTTCCCCAGACAATAAACTCAATTGGTCGAGCAAACTTTCCGCATCTCGCAATCCTCCCTGAGCGATTTGAGCTACCAGAGTAACGGCTTCAGGAGTGATATTGATATTTTCTTTGGAAGCGATATCACTCAAATGCTGTACCATCGCTTCTAAGGGTATCCTGCGGAAGTCGAATCGCTGACAGCGGGAAATAATTGTTGGTAGCACCCGCTGCGGGTCGGTTGTTGCCAAGACAAAAACAACGTGCTTAGGTGGTTCTTCGAGGGTCTTCAGTAGCGCATTGAACGCTGCGGTACTGAGCATATGGCATTCATCGACCACATAAACTTTGTAGCGACACTGAACAGGCGCGAATTGCGCCCTTTCTATAATTTCCCTGATATTGTCCACACCCGTATTGCTAGCGGCGTCGATTTCAATAACGTCTAAAGAGTAGCCCTTAGTAATTCCCTGACAAACATCGCACACACCGCAGGGTTCAGGAGTGGGAATGTCAGTTTTCAGACAGTTGAGCGATTTAGCAAGTATTCGGGCGCTAGAGGTTTTTCCCGTACCTCTGGGGCCTGTGAATAAATAGGCTGGCGCGATTTTAGCGGCGCGGATAGCGTTAGTGAGAGTGGTGGCGATCGCCTCTTGTCCCACCAGTTGGGCAAAACTCCTTGGGCGGTACTTATGGTGCAGCGGTTCGTAAGACATGGATTTCAATGCCTTTTTAGGTTTGGGGGTAGCACCCAATCGAGTTCGGGACTAAACCATTTTAAGTTACTGCTCTTGCTACCATGCGTCCTGAAAGTAAGCAAGAGGATTATGTGGCCAATAACATTTCTCAAGCTTGTGCCTGAGGATATGCTGCTGTATTTCAGCACTGAAAAATTAGTACTAGTGTACCATATTGTTATTAGATAAGGAAGCTTCTAATCATTATTAATCTGGACTTCTAGCTTGATTGGGTAAGGATGTAACACGTAAGAGCATAGCCTGTAGATTTTTTCCGTTTATAGGGATAACAAATTTGGCATCTGTAGATTTTAATAGATTTTCTTTAATTAAAGAGAGTTTAAAAGTGCTGTGTATATGCGCGTAGCAGCTTGTCGTAGACCTCGCTACAATCTTAGGGTAAACAAAGCTCAAGGGTGCCGGAGGGAGATGCTCAAACGGCTCATTCAATGGCTAAAAAGTTTTTTTCAACGCTTGTTTGGCACAAAACAGGCTCCAGTAGTTGGAGGCGATATTCAAAAACCACCGCCTCCACCCCTAAATGATACCGATCTAGAATTTCTTTTTACTGAACTGTTAGAAGGAGTATATCAGGCACGAGGACAACAATGGGCGATCAAGTGGCTACGCAACATTGAGGATCGTGTCCCTAAAGAACGGTGGGTGGAGTGGTTGCAGCGCTTTGGTGAAAGATTGTTAGCATCACCTACACCCAACAACGAATTAGCTTCTCGCATGGTGCAGCTAGGTGAGTTAGAAATCGGGGAAGTGGGAGATGTTGCCTATGATATTGGAATGCAGCTGTTGAGGCGCAACCAGGGAGAGCCAATATGGGATTATGCAGGTCCAGATGCTCAAGCAACAAATTTTGCAACTTTCCAACAAAATACCTTTGCTTCAGAACAAGGCAACTTAGAAGCTTTTCAGTCTAGCCAAAATTCTCAAGATGCAGAAGGCGTGCAAAATCTTCCAGAAGGTGAATATCAAACTATCACTCTGGATGAGTTGCTTGTGCTGATGCAGCAAGATGAGAATTTACGCCAGCTCGTTGCCCAGCAACTGGGAATTGAGACAGACGATCCGCAATTGATTATCCAAGGATTGATCGATCAATTTCATGCTGCTAATCAATCAACCACAGAGCAAGGGTAATGTGCTGCGCTCCTTGCGAGCGCAGTTGAATATTTTAAGAATTAATGGTTTTTACAAGGTATAAGTTTTGGTTGTTCTAAGTACGGCTTTGCGTAAAAGAGTCGCGATTTGAAACGCTCCAGGCTCGCGGAGGTAAACGCACCAGGGACGCAGAGTCTTGGTAAAGGAATTTCGCACGCGAAGTTATGCAATGTTGTACTAAGCGCTATTCATATCGCCACTTCAATTAAGAAATAAAAATTTTGAACTAAAGCAAAAAGCGATCGCACAGTTTGTCTGTGCAGGCGATCGCCATGAATATATTTTACAAATTATGAATGCCAATCTTGATCGATCCAAGGTTAAAACCTGGGTTGGTAAAACTTGCATTGGCAATTATGTATGTTATACACTTGACCATCACTGAGATAATAGTTATAAATTTTAGACCTGTAGTCTAATATAATTTACGCAAATTGTAATTATAAAGATTACCAATTTTCTCTGTAAAGATTATATCGGTTTTTACGTAAGCGATGATTTTTTTAAGACATCGATCGCTAAAATCTATATGAAAAACATCCAAGAGTTCCCCAAATGCTCAAGTGGCTTTTACAGTGGCTGAAAAGGTTTTGGAAATTCCCCTTTGACGGGAAGCAGACTGCTTATCAGGAGGCTGTGGCAGGTGATCGGGTGGTACAGCAGCCACCTGAGTTGACGAACGCGGATTTGGAATTTTTGTTTACCCAGCTGCTGGAAGGCGTATATCAGGCGCGAGGGCATCACTGGGCGGTCAAGTATTTACAACGGATGGAACATCGTATTAGTGTTGAGCGTTGGATCGAATGGCTTTTGGACTTTGGCGAACGATTGCTGACTTCACCCGCACCAAATAATCACTTGGCAGAGAGGATGATGCAACTGGGTGAGTTGGAGATCGGCACAATTGGAGAGCTTGCTTATGATATTGGCATACGACTTTTAACGCGGAACTTAGGCGAAGAATATTGGGAAACTGACGCAGAAGCCTTTGAAACTCCAGCATCTGTACCGATTACTGTTCCTCCCCCAAAAACAGAATCACAGCAAAACTTTCAGGAATGGAACTCAGAAAATTCAGACCGGGATGGGAAAATGACTGCATCATCCCTATCTGATACTCCTGGGATAGATTTGATACGTAATCTAGGTGAACTGTTATGGGAAGCTGAAGAAGAAATTGTAGTAAGTAAAACATCTAAAAGTTTTATTCCTTACTCAGAGAATGTAAAGGAGAATACTTTAGCGATCGCACCTACAAGTTTCATTACCCCCTTAGAAGCAGTAAAGGAAAATACTGCCACTACTCCTACAAACTTTATTGATCCTTGGCAAGAGGAAGAATATGCTTGGGTAAAAGAAAGTTTGCCAACAACAGCATTAGATGAGCCTTGGACAAATTTCCCACCAGTTACAGAAACCACACTAGATGATTTATTGGTGAGGTTAGAACAGAGTACTAATCTAGTGCAGCAAATAGCTGTTGGGCTAGGGATTCAAACCACCGATCCGCATGACATCATTGAAGCACTGAGCAATCAATCGAATGCCAATAGTGCCCAACCAGAAGATTGGTTTTACCAAGGTCTGCAACAAGCTAAGATTGGTGATTTATCAGGAGCACTCATATCTTATGACAAAGCTATAGAAATGCGTCCTGATGCTTATGAGTATTGGTTTAATCGGGGTTTGACACTCTTTTATTTAGGAAATTTTACCGAAGCGATCGCCTCTTACGATCGAGCCATTGAGATTAAACCCGACTTTTATAAAGGATGGTACAACAGAGGCGCGGCACTGGGTGAATTAGGAAACTTTGCCGAAGCGATCGCCTCGTTTGATGCCACTTTAAAATTGAAAGGCGATTACCACGAAGCTTGGTCTGGAAGAGGTTTGATGCAGTTGAAGCTAGGTGATTGGGTTGAGGCTGTTTCCTGTTTCGACGCCTCACTGGAATTGCAACCCCACGATCCAGAAAATTGGTATTTGCGAGGAATGGCGCTGGCTGAAGGTGGGCAAAATCATGATGCGATCGCCTCCTATGACCAAGCCCTCGAATTTAATCCCGAGTTTGATTTAGCTTGGTATAGGCGGGGAGTATCACAATTTCATCTAGGTAGTTGGGAAGAAGCGATCGCCAATTACCGTCAAGCCATTGCAATTAACCCTGAATGTTATGAAGCTTGGTATGCTTTAGCAGGTGCAACAGAGAAATTAGGCAACAAGGAAGATGCGATCGCAGCTTACGATCGCGCCACACACATTAAACCCGATTTCCATGAAGTTTGGATTGACCGGGGTGTACTGCTAGCGAGTTTAGGACAATGGGAAAATGCGATCGTCTCTTGGGACAAAGCGATCGCGATCAATCGCAATTTCTATTTAACCTGGTTCAACCGGGGTGTGGCGTTAGACAATTTAGGACGCCGGGAAGAAGCACTCGCCTCTTATGACAAAGCGATAGAAATTAATCCTGATTTCTACCTAGCTTGGTATAACCGAGGTGTAGCACAGTTTTATTTAGGACGATTTGAAGAAGCGATCGCCTCTTACGATAGCGCTTTGCAAATTAAACCAGACTACTGGGAAGCTTGGCTAGGTAGAGGGAATGCTGCTGGGAATGCAATTGCATCTGAATGGCAGATGAGTATGTTCAGTGCTATAACTACCGGCAATCACGCCCTGAACGAGCGCGGCGATCGTGGTAAATTGACAAGTTATCAGGAAGGGTTGAAATATATTAGCCAATACACCCACCCAGAAGGTTGGGGTAGATTGCATATAGCGATTGGTAATGCTTATTACGATCAAGGTAAAAGACATCCTACACCTCGGTATCATTGGCTACAAGCTGCAACTGCATACGAACAAGCGCTTTTAACCCTGACAGCAGAAGCATTTCCTTTGTTGCATCTGGAAGTTTTGCAAAATCTGATCAAAACGCTTGTGGTTTTGGGAGAAACAGCACAAGCACAACATTACCAGCAACACGGCACCTATTTATTGGAAAGCTTGTTAAATGAAACCACTCGCAGTGATGAAAGTAAAAAACAACTGGCTTTAAAATTTGCGGGCTTGAGACAGTTAGCAGTTGATATAGATATGCAGTGCGGAGAATTGGCACAAGGCTGGGAAATTGCCGAATACGGTAAAAATGCCTGTTTAACTTGGCTACTTTATGGTTGGAAAGATGAAATTGTCTCACCTAGCTACACCGAAGTTCACCAACTACTCAATCCCACAACCGCAATAGTTTACTGGCATATCAGCCCTTGCACTCTCCGTACTTTTGTGATTAAGTACAAATCGCCAGAACCAATCCCCATCTTTACACCCATACTCAATTTTTCCTCTATTGATGAATTGCCTGTACCTGAAGCAGTAGCACGCTTAATTGAATTTGAAGATTGGGTAGAACAATGGAATCAACAATACCAGGAATATCGCAGCTTAACAGAAGACGAACAAAACAAAAGCAAGCATTCCTGGCACTTGGACATGGAACAAAGGCTTCTGCAACTCCAGAATATCCTCAACATCTCTGCGGTAATACAGGAACTCGAAGACATCACCCACCTGATTTTAATTCCCCACCGGGACTTGCACAGATTTCCTCTTCATGCCCTTTTCCACTTGTGTTATTCCTATCAAAAAGAATTGCCAAATGCAGATAATTTCATCATCACCTACCTACCAAGCGCTCGAATTGGGTTATCTCTGAAATCAGAACCTATAGAAAAGATAGACGAAAAACTCCTGTTGAGTGTCGAACAACCCAACATCTCAAGCTATCCCAAACTGAAATTTACCAAAATTGAAGCGGAAGTTATTTGCCAGATGTTCGATAATTCTCAACGCATCCAAGAATCACAAGTTGCTAAACAGCAAGTGGAAAATGCTCTATTTAATGATTACAATATATTTCATTTTATCGGGCAATTAACTGATAATTTGAGTCAGCCAGATCAATCAGAATTAGTATTAACAAATGAAGAGAAAATTACTCTGGCAGAAATTTGGGCAAATTCGCTGCTAAGTTACAAACTAATTACCATTTCAGGTGGTGAAACTCCTGTAACTTCTCCCCAATCTCTCTCCACGGAGTATGTGGGTTTAGTCAGTGGTTTGCTCACTCTGGGAATTCCTCATATAGTAAGCAGCCTGTGGACTGTAGAATCAGCTGCTAGTACCTTGGTAATGATAGAGTTTTATCGAAGAATTAAACTCAATCAATCAGTAACTACTGCCCTAGCAGAAGCAATAGCATGGCTCAAAGAATTAACTGCTGATGAGCTAACAAAATGGTACAAAGATTTACTCCATCAATTGCCTCAAGAAGGATTAAGAATTAAAGCGCATTTAGCAACAGAGATGTATAGAAGTAGTCAAATGCCAGCAGATAAAAAGGTTTACAATCACCCTTACTATTGGGCAGGATTCAAGGTGACAGGGAATATTAGTTAATATTTGTCATTGATCATTATCTTTGATTTTTCACCAGCTTGGTGGAGTTGGTGGTTCTGGCAATAGCTTGATCTGATAGAGTTTACCTCTTTTGGCGCGGAGTAACGAGAATGGTAGGCTTTGTCGACGACGATGAAGTGCCACTTTGCGACTCTGGAATTTGCTCAGAATTACCTGCTTCTTGGTTATAATCCAAAATCTGATTTTGGTTCCAAATGTTATTTAAGGTTTGGATAAATGGGACGCTACCAGTATCAACAGCGATAGAAATTGCATTCAGCTTACTTAATGATAAGTTTGTAGCACTAATGATTTCCTTCAGAGATATTCCATTTTTAGTAGGAGAAATCTGGTTCACCTCCAAGTTACTATTAGAAGATGGTAATTTTGCATTCGCACTAGGGGAAAGTTGGCTTGTGCCTGTATTTGTAACAGGAGTTAGTTCGGTAACAAGTTGAGTAAGAACTTTGTTTTCTAATTCAACATATGCTAGATAAAGTCCAGAATTATCTCTTATGTTTCTTTCGTATTGAAATACCGCTACTAAAGCTCCAGAAAATAGAGCGCAACCTGAAGATACGACGAAAATATTGATAATATAATTATTTGCATCCTTCCATCCTTTTCGGCTGATATCGAAAAGACACCCTACCGCTAATAACGCTAAGATTGATGCTGTGAAGGTTGAGCTAAATAACCATTGAGAATAGTCTATTGCAACTCGAATATGACTCTTGGCTCTATCCTTAATGCTTTTAAGTATATCTTCAAGCCTCTGTATTTCAACATCTGAGGCTCCATAAGAAATCAAGTATTTTTTTATGTTGGATATTTGATTAATATCGTTGTTGCCACTTCCTTCATTCTTTTCCCATTGTGGCGAATACTTTAGATGCTTAGTCCATTCTTGAGTTACATTCTTTGAGTATTGCAGTGATAAGCACACAATTGTTCCAGCTACAGCTATAAGTGATATTGACAAAAAAACGTGCTTGATAACTGGAGATGTTTGTTTTGATAAATTAGAGAAAAACTCTAGCAAATCTAAGTAGCAATTTAGTAGAAAATCAAAAAATTTATTCTGCCTTTTTTTCTTTGGAATATTGTTACGAATTTCTGTAGAAAATTGCGACAAGAATATGTATAGCATTAACCACTGCATATTCTCATGAACAGCTTTATCTGATTGATGCACAAGGCTTTCTAATTTTTTATCTGCCATCTCAATAACCTCAGCATTGTTCAATATAAAAAGATAATTATGTTACAATTTATTACAGTGTTTAGGCTTTCCAATCACTCACCTAAAACTTCTCTGCCTTCTAACCTAAATACACATTGCTAGCTTTACGCTACCAGCAATAATGTGAGGAACTTGTGAAGATCGTAGAAGCTACAAAAAAACCTAGGGACGGCACGAAGGTTGTTAGTTGAGTTAGTTCAAAGACTAACAAAAGATAAACGAGTATCTTTACACAGATCTGGCATTTGGGAAACCCTTAAGTACAGTTGCGATCGCCTTAGTCGCCCTAGAATAAATAAAATTGCAAAAATCATCCGGCTTACCTAGGTAAATCAGCAATCCGTGCTGTATGTGCTGTATACTTAGAAAATGCAAAAAATGCTCAAATCCTCATAATTTGGTACTCCTATGATTCGCAAACCCTTTGTAACCCTTTCTTAAGTAAAAACAGTTACTAAAATGCTGCTTTACTGCTGTGCAATTGGGTATAGCAGTTTTACTTGGGTTACGAGGCTTTTTTGTGTCAATTAATGCCAGCGAATCTGTGTGAGATAAAATTATGAGTCAGGTGATTGTAGTCCACTTCGCAGATTTCCATTTTGATTATTACAGCATCATTCCTCACCAAACCAAGTCCCAATTATTAATGCTAGCTACTGAAAATGGCTGGACTTTGCCCCATTTTGTACCTTATGAGCATCACTTTGGGGTTGTGGAACACAAATACAACCAGCTTTAGAAGACAGTTACTAGCTGGAGAATGATGAAGAAATCTTTTGCAAAAAATGCTTAACTTCTTTTGGTTCACGGAGAATAATAACTTCCTTGTTTGGTGCAAGCTGGTTAATTTTCTCTAGGATAACTGGACGACGAGTGATAGGGTACATCCATATCCATCTCACAAACTCCCAGGTTAATCGTTCTGGACAACCTGTTGACATATCGGGTCGAGACTTTCCGGCATAGTGCCAACGTCGCTTAATAACTCGCAATAGACAGAGAAAGCGCGGAAAATCTAAAAAAATAACTGTGTCCGCAGCCGATAGGCGAATATCCAGGGTACTCCCGTAGTTTCCGTCCAAAATCCAAGACTGCCGCTGAGTCAAATCTTCTATAATACGCTGCCATTCAGGTTTTGGAGTTTCAACCCAGCCTGGATGCCAGTATAAAGCGTCTAAGTGAATCACTTCTAAATCCAGAATATCTCCCAGTTGGCGAGCAAGGGTAGATTTTCCAGCACCTCCAGAACCGATAATCATGATTTTCTTCACTTTAGTGCTTGCTCCTTTCTTCTGAAATAGAACTCTAAAGCCATAGCACTGAAAATACAATGCTTTTACTAACTTTAATAGCTTCCACAAAAATGGTTTCTGCTTGGAATACCTACCAAAACGAGTTTTAACTTTGAGCGCAAGAATCGGATAGAAACTTATCTGTAAATAAGTCTAATCTGGTCTCATTCACAAAAATAAATGAGGCGAAGAAAATGCAGAAACTCTCAATGGGTATTTCAGAGTGGATACTTCTCGTCATGCTGTCAGTATTGTGGGGTGGATCTTTCTTTTTCACTAAAATTGCTCTTGAGGAACTATCACCATTGACATTAGTTTTGGGCAGAGTTTCTTTGGCTGCGATCGCACTTACTTCCTTTGTCTTTCTCAACGGAAAACGAATGCCTGTTTCTCCTAACTTATGGCGTGAATTTCTAGTAATGGGTGCTTTAAATAACCTGATACCATTTAACCTGATTGTTTGGGGGCAAACTCAAATCGATAGTAGCCTTGCTGCGATTCTCAACGCCACAACACCTGTGTTTACAACTGTGCTAGCTCACTTTCTAACTCCAGATGAGCGTCTGACGCCTAACCGTCTCATTGGAGTTTTGTTAGGATTGTGTGGCGTGATTGTGTTACTTGGATTAAAAGCGCTGCATGGACTGAGTCTTTTTAGTCTGGGACAATTTGCTATTCTAGGTGCTGCTTGTTCTTATGGCTGTGCGGGTATATACGGCCGTCGTTTCCAGGAATTGTCACCTAGTATTGCCGCAGCAGGAATGCTCACTAGCACAGCAGTAATAATGTTACCACTAGCACTCATTTTAGAAAGACCGTGGGATTTGAGGATTAGTGGCGTTAGTTGGGGTGCTGTATTAGCATTAGGGTTGTTTAGTACCGCGATCGCCTACTTAATTTATTTCCGTATACTTACTGTAGCGGGTGCAACTAACCTCTTGCTAGTTACCTTCTTGATTCCAATCAGCGCGCTCTTACTCGGTATATTTATTCTCGGTGAGCGTCTAGATTGCCATGCTTTTGCAGGTATGATATTCATCTTCACAGGTCTTGCTGCGATTGATGGAAGAATTTTCTCTAAAATTTGGCGACGTTATTAGATTTCCCTATATTTCGTAGCATTGTCAAGAAGATTTTGGTAGGGTGTATCATAGTTTGCCTATCACACCATTGATAAGATAATTTGTGCGTTGAAGAGAATTATCTAAAACACATTTTTAAGCGGAGAGCAATTGTGAGCCAAATTATAAAGCAATCGAATCAATTCAACATCATTCAAGCAAATTCTACCTACATTGAAGTTGTGGCTCCTCTCTTTGATAGCTACCGACAGTTTTATGGAGAAGCTTCAGACTTAACACAGGCTTATGATTTTCTGCTAAAAAGATTAATGAAAGAAGAGTCTGTAATTTTTATCGCCATTGTTCAGAATATAAATGGTATTGAAAGTCTAGGTTTTACTCAACTTTATCCTTCATTTTCCTCTGTCTCTATGCAGAAAATTTGGATATTGAATGATTTATTTGTGCTGCCACAAGTGAGAAATCAGGGTATTGCTACAGCACTCTTAAATACTGCGAAAACGTTTGCTCTTGAAACAAAAGCAAAACGGCTGATTCTGGCGACAGCAATTAATAACTATCCAGCTCAAAGATTATATGAAAAAGCTGGTTTCAGTAAAGATGAAGCATTTTATCACTACCAGTTTAATCTTTAGTATTCTCATTTGTATATACACTTATTTTTGCAAGACTCCCAATATTTAATGAACTAAATTTCTAGGCGGATCTTGGTGCATAAGGGGACGCAAACCATTTAAACCAGCAGCAATCGCCGAACCATTGTGAACAACTGTAGCTGCTAATGGGTGCAATCCCACCGTTGTTGCTAGTCCCAAAGCTGCTAGGTTAGGAATTACTGCCAAACCAACATTTTGCTGAATGACTGCCTTGGTTTGGCGGGCGATCGCAATTGCCTCTAAAAAACTGGTTAAGTTATTATCCATGAGGACAACATCAGCTGTTTCCCTTGCCACATCAGAACCAGTACCAAAGGAGATGGAAACATCAGCATAAGAAAGAGCCACTGAATCATTTAAGCCATCACCCGTAAATGCCACAGTTTTACCTGATTCATGTAGTTTCCGGATAATTTCGGCTTTTTGTTCTGGAAATGCCTCGGCATGGACTCTCGACAGAGGAATGCCAAGTTCGTGAGCAACAGCGATCGCCCTTTGCTGGCTATCTCCTGTTAGCAGATGAATTTCCATACCGTATGCAGTTTGCAATTTTTGGATGACTGCCGAACTTTCTGGACGGAGTGGATCTGTGTAAGAAATTACTCCTTGAAGTTCACGATCAACTCCAACATATAGTAAAGAATCATGGGCAGAAATACGGCAATTCAGCTGGTAAGGACAATCGGCTTCGTTGCAGGGATGTGGTTCATAAAGACAGTCGAGGGGAATGCCACACTGATGTAAAAAGCGATCGCTCCCCACTACAACCTGTTTGCCATCAATCTCAGCCTGCACACCCAAACCAATTTCATACACCCATTCCTGGCGTGGCAGAATTTCTACACTTTGTTTTTCGGCATAGCGCACCACTGCTTCAGCAACGGGGTGAGTCAGGCGTTGTTCGGCGGCGGCTGCTAGTTCTAACAGTCTGTGGGCAGACATTCTTCCTGCCACTGTTTCCACCTGCACAACCTCGATATCTCCTTTAGTTAAAGTGCCTGTCTTATCAAAGACTAGAGTATCTACCTGTGCCAATTTTTCTAAAGCGCGACCACTACGGATGAGAACTCCGTGTCTTGTGGCATGATGCAATGCTGCCAAGAAGGTTGTGGGCAGAGAAACGCGAATGCCGGTAACAAAGTCGAGAGTGAGAATAGATGCGGCTCTTGCAGGATTGCGGGTTGCAGCTAAGACAATGCCAGCAAAAATCAGTGCAGGCACTATTGCTTTGTCAGCAACAGTGGCTGCGTAATTCCCCATCCGCGTATCGTAAACGGGAGCCTGTTGCACTAACTCGATACTTGCTCCTGCACGGGTAGCAATGCCTACACGTTCGGTGAGGATGTAAATTTCTCCTTCACGGACTAAGGTTGAGGCATAAACCGACTGCCCTGCCTTACACACAACTGGCATAGATTCGCCGGTAAGTTTTTGCTGGTCGATCAAAGCTGTACCATGCAGGATTTGACCATCTACGGGAATTTGCTCACCTGGATAGACTATGACTGTATCTCCAGGCTTAACTTCTGTTGCTCGAATATGTTTTTTCTGACCATTTGGTTGTTCTACCCAAGCATAATGCCCCAAAGATTCGAGTAAATCCGCAGCACGATTGTGGGATACTCGTGCTGTGCGATCGCGGATTGTATCTCCAATTTCATGCAGTGTCATTACCAAAGCTGGCGTGAGTAAATTGCCTTGGGCAGAAGTTAAGGCGATCGCAATCAAATCCAGGCAATCTATATTTAATTTTTGTTCTTTGGTGATGCTGGTATAAGCACGTTTAGCGATTGGTAAAGCGGCAAGTGCCACAGTTGCAGCGATGATTGCTCTCGGAATTGGAAATCCCAAACCTAGTAAAGCCAAAATAGCAGCAAAAGCAGGTAATTTCACCTCATTATCTTCTTTTTTCTCTGCTTTAGCTTTTGGTTTTTGAATTTTATCTGTTCCCCTATGGGGGTCTAAAACCTCATCCCAAACCCCCTGTTGCCTGTTGCCTGTTGCCTGTTCCCTTTTAATTTGCCTTGCCTCTTGAATCAAGCGCACTAGATACGCTTGCATTAACTGATTTCCGACGCAACTATCAGATAATTGATAACTAATAGCAATAGAAGCTGCTTGCCGATTGAGGCGCACTCCCATCACCCGACTATCTGATTCCAGCAAATGAAGCAAGTTATCAGCATAATCAGGGTCATAAGTTAGCAAGGGAACCCGAAATCTCACCCGTCCTGGAATTGCATGCACTACATGATAATTGATGCCAGCATCAATTTCTTGCTTCTGAAGTGTTGCTTGCTTACCTGTTTCTGACTTGATGGCGATCGTCATTATATGATTTCCCCCTCGCTGTTTTGTGGCGATTTCATAGGTGGGAATTCATCCGTTAGGGATTTAAATATCCCACTGACAAACTAATTCATGGCATGAGTAGGTACAGTAGTAAAAAACTGCTTGTAAGAAGCACCCAACTGTGAATATAAATCTATTTAATAATGTTAGTAATTAATTTCTATATAACGCAATCATCTTTAAAGATAAAAGCATTTACAGACGCTTTTTCTCGGAGTAGAGGCTTTCTCTGCTCAGAAGATTTTCGGTTTTGAATGTATTCATAAAATATATTTTTTAATAAAAAATTTAGTTTTTTTGCATATGAACTCAACTATATTAAAAATAATTCTCATTTAACCTAAAAATTTGTGTACTAAATTGACAATATCCTAGTCTTGCCTTCATGAATTATCAAGCATGGTTTCTAGGTACAGATTTATATCTTTTGGAAAATGAGAGTAAAAATTAAAACTACTTAATAAAAATTCAAAAAGAAAGAAAAATGAAACCAGTTACCGCTTTAAGGAATACCTTATACGGGCAAAGGAATTTGGAATTACGATACTTATTGCTATTAATTCTTAATGGCATTTAGATTGAGTGCCACCTTCAGCTTAGTGTTGCCAGTGAAACATCTCACCATTGATTTGTTTGTGAACAAGAAGAAATGCCATGAATGTGAAACTATCGGCGCTGAAACCCGGTAAAACAGCCACCATCGCCTCAATGGATGCGGACGAACCTGGGTTGTTGAGACGACTAGAAGCAATGGGCTTCAAAATCGGGCAGCAGGTAAAGGTACTTCGCAAAGCGTGGCTGAATGGCCCCCTGCACGTGCGAGTGGGATTAACTACAGAAGTGGCTATGCGGCGGCATGAAGCTGATGGAATTATTGTCAACGTACAGGACTGAGGGATGTTGGATTTTTGACATTAGATGAAGGGGTGTTGAATGGCACATTGTCATGGTTCCAGTTCAGGAGTCGTCCCGCAGCTATCTAAACCTGGAGTGAAGCGGGTTGCTGTTATGGGAATGCCAAATGTCGGTAAATCCACGTTGTTTAATCGGATTACAGGGGCGGGAGCCTTTGTAGGCAATTGGCCTGGTGTGACGGTTGACTTGCTAGAGGCAGACGTCGAACTGGAAGGACTGAAGGTGGAGTTCGTGGATCTGCCAGGGATCTACGACTTGGAGGGCTACTCTGAAGATGAGCGAGTCGTGCAAAGCTTTTTTGAAACCTATCCCGTGGATTTGGTGCTAGTAATTCTCAATGCCGCTCAGATCGATCGCCAGATTCGTCTACCCTTGCAAGTCAAAGCCTTAGGAATGCCAGCTGTGGTAATTCTCAACATGGCAGATGAAGCTAAACATTTTGGCATCAAAATAGATGAGCAAAAACTAGCAGAGAAGTTAGAAATGCCCGTGGTACTGGTGAGCGCCAAGTATGGTAGCGGTTATGCGATCGCCATCCACAAAATCACCCAGGAATTGGCACAAGAACGAGTTCCCATAGCCCCCACAGAATTGAAGCGCCAGATTGAAGCACACCCCTCGATATCAGAATCGCAAATCCGGGAAATCCTAGAGGACACGGTGGAAATGCCCTCGCGCTTGTTCAAGACGCTGACGGAACGCTTAGATGCAGTGTTGCTGCACCCGGTGCTAGGGCTACCGTTGTTTTTCCTGTCCATTTACTTGATGTTTGAGTTTGTTTGGCTGGTGGGATTGCCATTGCAGGACGTTGCCGATACGATAACGGGATGGTTGCAGGAGACAGCCATTGCTCCCTTGACAGTCAATTTATCAGAGTTTTGGCGGGGCTTTCTGGTAGATGGAATTTATGGTGGATTAGCGACAGTAGCATCGTTTATTCCCTTAGTAATCACATTTTTCTTCATGATGGCGATCGTGGAAGATAGCGGTTACTTCTCCAGAGCAGCATACATGATGGATTCCTTGATGTATCGCTTTGGCATGGATGGCCGCAGTTTTGTGTTGCTGATTATGGGGTTTGGGTGTAACATCCCGGCAATCATGGGAACGCGAGTGATGCGATCGCGGGCATTACGCTTGCTAACAATTCTGATTGTTCCCTTTGCCCTCTGTTCGGCGCGGTTAACAGTGTTTGTGTTTATCATCGATGCCCTCTTCGATCGCACTTGGGGGCCATTAGTGCTGTTCTCGCTTTACCTGTTCAGTTTCCTGGTGGCACTGCTAACTGGATTACTAATGAAAGGTCATTTTCAAAACCGGGAGCCATTTGTGATTGAACTGCCTCCCTATCGCTTTCCCACACTCCAGCAAATCTTTCTGCGAGGATGGGGTGAATTGAAGCACTTTCTACAACGGGCGACAGGATTTATTACGGCAGGGGTAGCTGGTGTTTGGCTGTTGAGCAATTTACCTCAAGGTACAGCAAACCCAATTGGGATGCTAGTTACCATCCCGCTTTTGGTGGGCATGGTTACGGGTTGGGATGCGGTAAAAGCATTCTTGCAGCGAGCAGGTGGATTAATAGCGATCGGTGTGTTAGGCGTCTGGTTGCTAACCCATTTACCCGGCAGCGAGAATGTGAGCTATGCCACTCGCATTGGAGAGTTTTTCGCCCCTGTCTTAAATCCAGCTGGCATACCCAAGGAGTTAACTATTGCTTTAATTTTCGGGTTCATTGCCAAAGAAATTTTAGTAGGTTCTCTAGCAACCATCTACAATCTCACCGATCCTAATGCTGTCCAGGCAACCCTTGCCCAGACAATTTCACCAATTCAAGCCTACAGTTTTATGCTCTTTTGTCTGCTTTACACTCCTTGTTTGGCAACAGTCGCTACTATCCGTAGCGAGTCTAAGAGTATCCGATTTACCCTTTTATCAGTTACCTATGGGCTAATGTGGGCGTGGGTTGTGAGTACGCTGTTTTATCAAGGGGCGAGGTTGTTAGGGTTGAGTTAGCAAAGAAAGTTTCATGACAACTACAGGAGGTATTTGAGTGAATAATAGCGATCGCTCTGTGAGCAGAGCATGGCAAGGATTTACTTTTATCTGCAATACTCCTAAAACTACACTCAATGAGAATCTCAATGGCAGTGATAAAACCCAATCTGACAGTCCTGTGTTTCCTCTATCTCAGGCAAAGCAGGGTGAAGTTGTCTGTATTGTAACTTTTAATCACCTAGATAATATTGACTATCTGTCGAGTATAGGATTAATCCCTGGAATAGAAATTCAGATCAAAAGCTGCATGAAAAGTGGCTCTGTTGTAGTTGCTTGGCAAGACAAATGTCTGGGGTTAGGGGCAGATATTGCTGCTCGTGTAATGGTGAAAAAAGATATTTAGAAGCTTGGTTCAGTAATTTATAGCAGTGTCAGAAATATTAACCCAAGATAACTATGCTCATGCTTTGAGCGTGCTTGCAGGCCGCGATCGCGATTTAGCAGGCATCCTCAATACTTTTGGTATACCTCCACTGTGGATGCGGGAAGCAGGTTTTGCCACGCTCATCCAAATTATCTTAGAACAACAAGTGTCTCTCGCCTCAGCGAAAGCAGTCTTTACGCGTTTGCAAGCCACGATATCACCAATCACTCCCGAACATTTTTTCCAACTTGATGAAGTTGAATTAAAACGAATCGGCTTTAGTCGCCAAAAAGCTCTTTACGGACGCTTGCTAGCAGAGTCAATTCTTACTGGACAGCTTGATTTGACTACTCTCAGCACGATGGATGATGAAGATGTCCGCGCTGTCTTGAAAAAAATCAAAGGTATCGGAGACTGGACTGTAGACATATATTTATTGATGGCATTGCGGCGGCCCGATGCTTTACCCAAGGGAGATTTAGGGTTAATACTGGCAATACAGAAGGTAAAAAAATTAGAACAGCGACCTACACCAAAGGAAATAGAAGATATTGCCGAAAACTGGCGACCTTGGAGAGCAGTAGCGACGCGGTTGTTATGGCACTATTACCTTAGCCGCAAAGTTTGACCGCAAGATTCAGATAGATTCTACTATCCGCTTTGCCTATGATTTGAGCATGAGCGAGTAAGGGTTTTGGCAATTCTCATGAATGAAACAGAGTTTTGGCAAGCAGTATTAGACAGAGACACTAGCTTTGACGGTGTATTTGTGTATGCAGTCCGTTCAACTGGCATTTATTGCCGCCCATCCTGTCCTGCACGCAAACCCCAACGAGAGCAAGTAGTTTTCTTTCTATCGTCGCTTGCAGCCCAAGAGAAAGGTTTCCGTCCCTGTCGTCGCTGTTATCCGCAAAACCCAACTGCGCCTGATTCGCAAACAGAAATGGTTCAGCGTGTATGTGCCATTATCGAAGCCAACCCTACAGAATCAATCACTCTCGCAACCCTCAGCACCCAAGTGAATATCAGCCCCTTCCACTTGCAGCGAACATTTAAGCGGATTATGGGGATTACGCCAAAGCAGTATATACAAACACGTCGTATGCAGGAACTAAAAACAGAACTCAAAAGTCAAAACCGTGTTATTGATGCCATCTACAATGCAGGTTACGGTTCGAGCAGTAGTCTATATGAGTGCGCTACGACACAACTAGGCATGACGCCCCGTACGTATCAGCGTGGCGGAGATGGTATGGTAATCAACTATGCGATCGCCAACTGCAACCTCGGACTTTTGCTTGTTGCTGGCACTGAACGTGGGATTTGCATGGTTAGTCTTGGTGACTCCGATACTCTGCTAGAAAAAGCATTGCAGCAAGAGTACCCCACAGCAAAGATTAATCGTTGTGAACTTCATCAAGAATCGAGTCATGACAACTTGAGCAAATGGGCGATCGCACTCCTACAATACCTCAGCGGTGAACAGCCGAGTTCCCATCTATCCACATTACCAATTGATGTGCAAGCAACAGCCTTTCAAGCGAAAGTTTGGCAAGCCTTGCGTCAAATTCCTGCTGGCAGCACCCAGACATACAGCGGAGTAGCTGAATCTATTGGTCAGCCAAGTGCAGTGAGGGCTGTGGCGCGTGCGTGTGCAACAAACCCAGTGTCGTTAGTTATCCCTTGTCATCGTGTCGTGCGTTCAGATGGCAGCCTTGGAGGTTATCGCTGGGGTATAGAACGCAAACAATTTTTGCTTGCAAAAGAAGCACAAAAAGATTAGTTGATTGGGAAAATTTAAGGTGTGGAAATTCTTGAATTAGTCCTAACCGTTAACGAATAAATGATGATTAAAATTCATTTGTTTCTTTGCATTACATAATACAAATCAGTCGTAAAACTAAATTAAACAGAACGTTCGTAGTAAGAGCTTTAGCTCTTAAAAATCTTACACGGAGCGAGCAATCGTACCCTCCGGGAAGCCGCCCACAAGGGGCGTCTACACTACAAACAAGGCTCTCATTTTATATTTAGTTCTTAATGAGTGTTTAAGTACTCATTACAAATTTATATTTTTTATTAGTTATCACATATACAAAATTAGTGTTTATGTTTTAAAACCTTGAAATATATAACTTCATCAATTTATTTGTAAATAAACTAGCATTTCTAATTCTGTCTATATAGTAATTATTGTCAAAGAGGGAGGAATTCAAGACTAGAAAATTTTTAGAGGAGCAAATACTTATGCCCATTGAGAATCGCAGTCAGAATTTATTTGATGATAAAGGGCTAAATATCACTCCTGCTTCCTCAGTAGATAGTTTGAATTATCAAGATAATCGCAATTTTAATTTCAGTAGTCATAGTAGTTTTCAAACAACTGAAAATGCTTTAGAACTAGATGTTAATGAACTAGGACGCAAGAGCCGTAAATCAACAAAAGCCAAATCCTCAAAAGCTGCAAAAGCAGATTTAGTAATACAAAATGCTTCGGCTCCTAGTGTCGCAACAGCAGGCAGTACTATCCAAATTTCCTATCAAGTAAAGAACAAAGGTAAAAATAATGCTGGGTTTAACTACACAAATTTTTATCTTTCTAAAGATAAAAGTATCAGTAACGATGACTCATTTTTAGGCTGGAACTGGATTGGCAGTATTGAAGCTGGTAATTCTGTCTCTCAATCTCAAAATGTCACTTTAGATAGCAACATTGCTCCTGGAAACTACTTTTTACTGTATAGAGCTGATGCTCTAGATAATGTGCTCGAAACTAATAACAGCAATAATGTCGTTGCTCGTGAGATTAACATTACTGGCACGGGTGGTAAAGGGTATAATTCAACCTCTGGCTATGGTTTGATAGACGCCTCTGCTGCGGTGGCTAAAGCGATTGGTCAAAATACCTTTGCTGATGTTCCCGATCTGGGCGGTAATAATTGGGGAGCTGATTTGGTGAAAGCGCCAGAAGCTTGGGCGAAGGGGTACACTGGTAAGGGCACTGTTGTCGCTGTTTTGGATTGCGGAGTGGACTACAATCACCCAGACTTAAGTGCTAATATCTGGACGAATAGCAAAGAAATCGCTGGCAATGGTCAAGATGACGATGGCAATGGCTTTATTGATGATGTCTACGGCTGGAATTTTGATGCTAACAACAACAATACTTTAGATGTAGCCGGTCATGGTACTCATGTTGCTGGTACTATTGCTGGGGCAAACAATAACTTTGGTGTTACAGGTATTGCCTACGATACCAAGATTATGCCCGTCAAAGTTCTGGATGATAATGGCTATGGTTCCTATAATGCGATCGCCAATGGCATTTACTACGCTGTCAATAATGGTGCTGATGTAATTAACCTCAGTCTCGGTGGCGATTATCCTAACAGTACTCTCCAAAAAGCGATTGAATATGCCAGCAGCAAAGGTGCTATTGTTGTCATGGCAGCAGGCAATGATGGTGGGGAAGCACCACTTTATCCTGCCCAATATGCAGAAAACTGGGGAATTGCTGTTGGGGCTGTCGATCAAAATAAAAACATGGCTAGCTTTTCCAATCGCGCCGGAACCAATTCACTTACCTATGTCACAGCCCCTGGAGTCGATGTTTACTCTACAATTCCAGGTAATAAGTATGCATTCTACAACGGCACATCAATGGCAACTCCTCATGTTGCAGGTGTAGTTGCATTGATGCTCAGCGCTAATCCTAACCTGACTGATGCTCAAGTACGTCAGATTATTGCTGAGACAGCAGGTAATAGTATGCAAGCTACAGCTAAAAGTGGGAATGCCACTTCCATAACTGATAATAATACTGCTAGCTTGAGTTCTCAAGCCAATATTACCAAACAAAGCAACATTGCCAGTTTTGATGCGATCGCCAGCCTTACTAATTTGAATATCAATACTAACTCCACATCACCCAGCCAGACAACTAGCTTTAGCTACAACAACACCGACACATCTGAGAATAATTTTCTTAATCCCAATCTGTGGTCACAATTTTTGAACTATTACGATAGTGCGATCGCCACTGATAGCCAGACTATGGAAGCCGCAAGTATGCTGAACAAACGCAGAATATTGCTGGAACAATATAGTGAATGGTTGGTTAATCCCAGCACATAGGTTATCTAAAAGAAATTTTCATACTTAATTGCTTCATATGAACTTCAAAGTGACTGAGATCAAGTGTCTCAGTCGCTTTTGCTTGGCATAAATACTTTTGTCGCTACAACTCCTGCTGAAGCAAGAATTCTAAATTCTGGTATAAAAAATAGCTATTTATTTTTTACCATCAAAATAGAAAATTCCCTAGATCAAACCATTTTCTTTAAAAAGAAAGCTTCTGAGTTCACTTTTTCTTCACTTGTAAATTACGTAGGCATACCCTAGTCATATAGAAACATTAAGCACCAGTATTAAAGTTGTGCATTCGTGATTTTAGTTCTAAGAAGTTTAACCCAAAACAACTTCAAGGGCGTTTTTTTGCAACTTTGAACTGACGTACGACACAGGGGAAGGGTATTTATGCGAGCGGATAATGCAGGTAACACATTCAATACATCTAGAAGTCTAAATATTACTTCTAATACTCAAACATTTAAAGACTGGGTTGGTTCATCCGATCTCAATGATTTCTACCGCTTTAGCCTCAGCAGTCGTAGCAGTTTCAATCTCACCCTGAATGGTTTATCTGCTGATGCAAATGTTCAATTGCTTAACAGTAGTGGAAAAGCGATCGCCACTTCCACTCCCACTGGCACAGGTGCAGAATCTCTCAGCACTACCCTGGATGCAGGCAATTACTATATTCAGGTTTATTCATCAAGTGGTAGCACTAACTATAATTTGAGCTTGTCTGCTACTCCTAATATATACAAATACAATTTCACGTACTATTACAACGGCAGCAACACTAATAGTGACTACTACACAGGCTACGTTTTTGCCAAAGCTGAAACCTATACCACAGGTACTTACTTCGACTTTACCAGCAAGAATAATGAAACAGGTGCTAACGGCAAATATTACATCAGTGACTACAGCGTGGCTGGTAGTACCTCAGATTTAGGCAAGGTGTTTGTAGATAAATACTACGATGTAGACACCAGTCGTAGCAGTCATACTCCTTATAACTACAGCTTAGGTAAAGCATCTGGTACGAAGTATCTCGGTAGTGAGGTTGACTATGTTGACGTAGTTAACAACAAAAGTTACGACTTTGGCAAAGATGCTTGGGAGCTAGACTATCAGCAGTCATCAATTCAGTCAGCAATTCAAAAATACAACTTCACGTACTATTACAACGGCAGCAACACTAATAGCGACTACTACACAGGCTACGTTTTTGCCAAAGCTGGAACCTATACCACAGGTGCTTACTTCGACTTTACCAGCAAGAATAACGAGACAGGTGCTAACGGCAAATATTACATCAGTGGCTCCAGCGTGGCTGGTAGTACCTCAGATTTAGGCAAGGTGTTTGTGGATAAATACTACGATGTAGACACTAGCCGTAGCAGCCATACTCCTTACAACTTTAGCTTAGGTAAAGCATCTGGTACGAAGTATCTTGGTAGTGAGGTTGACTATGTTGACGTAGTTAACAACAAAAGTTATGACTTTGGCAAAGATGCTTGGGAACTAGATTATGTCCCGCAAAACGTTACTAAGTATAACTCCACCACTGGCTATGGTTTGATCAATGCCGCAGCAGCAGTAGCAAAAGCCCTTGGTCAGAGTACCTTTGCTGATGTTCCTAACTTAGGGGGCAATAATTGGGGAGCTGATATGGTGAAAGCCCCGGAAGTTTGGGCAAAGGGTTACACGGGTCAGGGTGCGATCGTTGCAGTAGTAGATACAGGGGTGGACTATAATCACCCAGACTTAAGCACCAATATCTGGACGAATAGCAAAGAAATTGCTGGCAACGGCAAAGATGATGATGGTAATGGTTACATAGATGATGTCTATGGCTGGAACTTTGATGGTAACAACAACAACTCCTTCGACGATAACGGTCACGGTACTCACGTAGCTGGTACTATTGCTGGGGTCAAAAATAGCTTTGGTGTTACAGGTATTGCTTATAATGCCAAGATTATGTCTGTAAAAGTTATGGATAGTAGTGGCCAGGGTTACTACAGTGCGATCGCCAATGGTGTTCGTTACGCAGTTAATAATGGTGCGCGTGTCATTAACCTTAGCCTCGGTGGTTCTTCTAGCGACAGCTATCTCCAATCAGCCGTTCAATATGCCGCTAGCAAAGGAGCGATCGTTGTTATGGCAGCAGGCAATAATGGTGGCTCAGTACCAGATTATCCCGCCCGTTATGCAGAAAACTGGGGACTGGCTGTTGGGGCAGTTGATAAGTATAATAACTTGGCTAGCTTCTCGAACCGTGCCGGAACAAATCCACTTGCTTATGTCACAGCCCCTGGAGTCAACATTTACTCCACAATTCCAGGTAATAAGTACGCATCTTATAGCGGCACATCGATGGCAACTCCTCATGTTGCTGGTGTAGTTGCATTGATGCTCAGCGCTAACCCTAATCTGACTGATTCTCAAGTACGTCAGATTATCACGCAGATATCTGGAACTACAACACAATCTAAAGTTGCCACTACCACCTATACAGCTAATGGCGATGCTGCTACTTTTAGAATTAGCGCTAGTAGCTTTAGCAGCAACAATATTGCAACCAGTAGCGATACTGTCATCTCTAGCACCAGCAGTAATTCTGTAGATAAAAATAATTTGTTTGAGAATTTACATACGTGGACGGACTTTGGGAACGACTACA
The DNA here is from genome assembly GCF_000517105.1 of Fischerella sp. PCC 9605. Classification (GTDB taxonomy): domain Bacteria; phylum Cyanobacteriota; class Cyanobacteriia; order Cyanobacteriales; family Nostocaceae; genus PCC9605. The sequence goes on from NZ_KI912148.1 coordinate 299,465, forward strand.
AACACAGTGTGGTAGATACAAGTTACATAAGTATAAGTAGCGAAGAATATACCGAGGCAGAAAACATAGTTAAGAATGGCAAAAAACCACTGGAAACAGTGTATGAAATAGTCGGGTAACACTCATCTGAAGTTTCCTTTTGATAAAAAAGTTTAGTGTATACATAGATGGGCTTTTGGCGATTTTGACTCAGCATTTACTGGGTACAATTCAGGCTAACACCCAGTAAATCAAAAGCTCTTTAGTAGTCAACAATATTAAGTAGAGACGTTGCATTGCAACGTCTCTACAAATTTTATCGGTGGAGAAATTATCCGATCGCCAAGTGTATTGGGTTATAGAGATGCGATTGTTCGCGTCTCTACAATAAATTGAAAATTTACGATATTTCTGGTGGCAAAACATTCTGAAGCTTTTTAAATTATTACAATAGTTGTTGTATGTAGCATTCTTGCTCATCAGCAATGTTAAAGCGGCTTCTAATTATATTGACCTGTGCCATTGTCAGCGTTGCTGCTGTCACATTTTTCTTGTGGCGACAGGTCACTCAACTACCCTCTTGGTATACAAATTCATCAACAAATTCATTAGCGATCGCACCATCGACAACTGCAAACCCACTTCCCCAAGTTGACCACACCCAAATTCAGCAAACTCGCCAGCAAGTTTTGAATAAAATTTCCAAAAATCTCAACTCAAAAACTCAGGGTGAAGTGCAACTCAATGCTGAAGAAATCAACGCGCTGATTATTTCGGAAGTTACTAGAAATACTGATAAAAATCAGTTAGCTAAAGCTGTTAAAGCTACAAATGCTCAAATTCAAGATGGTAAAATCTCCGCAGGTGCAATGATTGATTTCAAGGCAATTCCTCAAAACGAATTGCCCTCCCAAGAACAAGCAGTACTTGCTCAATTTTTCTCGAAATTACCACCCACTTTCAAATACCAACCCTTCTACATTGGTATTGAGGGTAAACCTGCTGTCCGTAATCGCCAATTTAGCTTTGATGACTCCACTCAGGTTAAGTTTGGTAGTCTCAGCTTCCCTCTTGCTGAACTATCCCGACGTTTGGGGATTCCCACAGAACAGCTGAACCAACAAATTTCCCAAGAACTAAATAACTTACCAATCAAGATAGAAGACGTGGAAATTGTTGGCGATCGCGTCGTAGTTCGTAGTTCTGCAACTGCACAGTAATCAAAAATTAAATCTAGGCTGGGCATCGCTCTACAATTATTAAGTAGTTGGACAAAATTAAATTCATTCGTCGAGAGAGGGAACTCTTAACTCTTAACGCTTAACAGGAAAACAATGTGTGTAATTAATTCTGTCTAAGTACTTAATATTGTTAATAAAACTTTACGCAAATGCGGCAAGACCGAATTCACGTCATGACAGTTGCTGTTTCCCTAGAAAACGTTTACAAGGTTTACAATAAAGTTCCCGTAGTCAATGGTCTTTCTTTTGACATTGCGGCGGGAGAAATGTTTGGTTTGCTTGGCCCCAATGGTGCGGGTAAATCTACTACAATTCGGATGCTCACCACGCTTACTAAACCTACCGAAGGGCGAATTGAGGTATGCGGGTATGATGTGGTACGTCAACCCTTAATGGCAAAGCAATGCATAGGTGTAGTGTTGCAGCAAATCAGCGTTGATGGTGATTTAACCGTATGGGAAAATATGGAGCTACACGGTAGATTACATCACATTGCTAACCCGCAACGACAGCGCCTGATTAATCAATGGCTAGATTATGTAGAACTTGCTCCAAAACGTAATGACTTAGTAAAAACCTTGTCTGGGGGTATGAAGCGGCGGTTACAAATTGCGAGGGCTTTGCTGCATCAACCGCAAATTCTATTTTTGGATGAACCAACTGTGGGGCTAGATCCCCAAACAAGGCGGCGTCTTTGGGAGATTATTAAGGATTTGAATAAGCAAGGTATGACGATGCTGCTGACAACCCATTACATGGAAGAGGTTGAATATTTGTGCGATCGCATCGGCATTATGGATAGTGGTAAGTTGATATCTTTGGGAACTTTACAAGAATTGCGCTCTACTCACGGTGAAGGTTTAGTGATGAAGCAAGTTGGAGATCGTTGGGAATATCTCTTTTTCCCAACCTTAGGTGAAGCGAACATTTACTTAGACAAACTGCAAGATAAAACTGGAATTATGGTACGCCCCTCTAACCTAGAAGATATTTTTGTGGAACTTACTGGACGCCAGCTAGATTAATCTTATCCTCCTAAATCACGCAGAGTAGCTTCTACTCTGGTAACGCTGTCATACTTACCTTGCTGTTCGTATAAGTCACGGGCTTTTTTAAAAACAGCGATCGCTTCTTTAGATTTACCCTGTTTTTTTAACATCGTCCCGCGCAATTCATAAACTTGGGGATTTTTCGCGTCAAGTTTTACAGCTTCCTCGTATGCCCACTGAGCATTAGTATATTCTCCCAACCGCGTCAGAATAGTAGCTAATCCTATATAGGCATTGACATTACCACGGTTGATTTGTATTGATTTGCGATAAGCTTCTTTTGCTGCGTTATTATCACCTAAATTGCCGCTGATATAACCCAAAGCATATTGATAATCACTATTATTTGGATTAAGACTAACAGCACGGCGGTAAGCAGTTAATGCTGCGGGGTAATTTCCTTGTAATGCGTGTAAATAACCAATTCCGGAATAAATTGAGGCATTTTTGGGCTCTAAGTTTGCTGCTTGTTGATAGACTGCGATCGCACCATTATAATCGCCAGTGTCCACCAATCTACGTCCTTGTTCCAACAGTTCTTTCACTTCTGGAGTGCTTTGGCGTTGTGCTACTGATATCTGAGCCTGAGCTACTGAAGGCATTGTTGTAGCAATGCTTCCTAATAGGAGAACACTAAATAAGAATGAAGTTTCTTTGTACACAGCAAACTACCCGAAAGTGTATGCAAATTTTATAGAAATTACATGATTTCTTGTCCATTAAAACAAAAATATTCTGTTTTGCAAACTCTAGTTGCTTATTTTTACCAAATATTCATAACACACTGAATCTTTTCTCTAGTGCCATACACTAATCTACATCGTCTATTTTGATACTAGTAAAAATTACAAGTAATAAATTATTAAACAAAGCAATACTTTCATTGTTGGTTATAACTAACACGAAATCCCAAATTTCAACTTAAAATTACAACTATTGAGCCATGACGATACAAACTGGTAGAGCAGACAATAGACTTCACTTGAATATGGGGAATTGAGCATAGAGCATTGAGAATAGGGAATTTGTATCTAATCCCCACAGGTAGGACTCCAGCTTTCCCATCCTTGAGCTTAAATTCGTGCTTATTTTGACCAACTTCTTGAAAAAGACAGAAGTCAGGACGAAAACTATTATTATTCTCTATGTCTTAGGTAAGCAGGCGAGAATGAATATTACTATGTTAAGAAACATAAAATTGCCTGTAAGGGCAAAGCATTTGTATGTATGTCTTGACATCAAAACAGAATGTACTAGTACAAATGCTTTGCCCCTACCCAATCACAAAGGACAAATGACCAATGACGACCCTTAGTAGTTAACTTTATTTGTGCCGATCTACTTATTCTCTTTTTCATCTGTCCTGGTGTACGCAATTCATGACAACTAGATTATCCATTGCGTTAATGTTGACAATTGATATAAATCGATAGTTATCTTTGTGAGGCAAATCTATGATTTTAACTACTACTGATGTGATTCAAGGAGCCATTATAGAATCTTACTTAGGAATTGTGACAGCAGAAGTTGTCTACGGCAGCAACTTTCTGCGAGATTTTATGGCTAGCTTGCGGGACTTTTTCGGCGGACGCACTGCTAGCTACGAACGTTTGTTTGAAGAAGGTCAACGAAAAGCACTAGCAGAATTAGAACAACGGGCATTACGTTTGGGTGCAGACGCTGTAATTGGCATTGAATTTGATACAGGTACAATCAATGTTGATCAGTCAGGAGTTCTGATGCTAATCACCGCCACAGGAACTGCTGTGAAAATGGCTGTAAAAATGCGCTAGCCTGGGAATTTTTACTAGATCAATCATAAACACACTAAAATTTGCAGTGAGCGCTCAAGCGCTCACTACACGCTTACCTATTTTTTATGTTTCAAAATTATTTTTACAAATGATTTACTTTAGATAAAACCTTAATTTTTTTAAAAAAAACATAAGAAAAATTACATTCTTCAAACAAGACAAGACTGTATTAAATTACTTTATATCAGCCTATTTTTTATTACTAAAGATAGAGCCAGTAACTCTTTCTCATGATAGATATTAAAAGCAATAAATAGCAATTTAATTTATAAGATAAGCAAAAAATAACTGAAAAACCTTACAGAAGTACTAAGGAGATAAATAGCTTATGTCCTATGTAAATCGTACAAGTGGTGAAGTTATTACTGAACCTGCGGCAACAACCCGAGTAGTTGATTACCACGATCGCGTTCGCTGGGGACCTATAATTGCCGGTGTGTTAGTTGCCCTAGCAACTCAATTAATCTTGAGCGCCTTGTTCAGTGCTATCGGAGCAGGTACTATTGAAGCTTCAGGTAGACCCAGAACAATTACACCAGATGTTGCTACAAATGTGGGTATTTGGTCAACCGTTGCTTTGTTGATTTCCTTATTTACTGGTGGTTGGGTGACAACTCGCGCCTGTGGCCCGATGAACCGCAATACAGCACTTCTCAACGGTGCTATTCTCTGGGCAACAACTTTGGCATTAAGCTCTTGGCTATTAGCAAGTGGGGTAACAGGTGCTTTTGGTGTTGCAGCTTCTAATGCCGGAGCAGTAATAAATCAGATTCAGCAGCCTGGTGGTGGGGCTGTACCGCAAACTCTACCCACTCTCACTGCTGAACAAGCTCGTCAGGTCGCAGCTAATTTACGGCAGGCATTGTGGTGGTTTGTATTTGGTTCTTTGTTAGGTTTAGTTGCAGCGATGATTGGAGCAGTTGTTGGCGCTCGCAGTCCGCGTAATGTAGAAAATTACAGAGCGTAATTAATACAATTACATACGATCGGGAATATAATTTGTTATTGCTTATATTTGCACCTGACAATAGGTGCTTTTCTACTATTTGGTTAGTGGTTAGTGGTTGTAGAGACGTGCCATGGCACGTCTGTACATTGGTTAGTGGTTAGTAGTTGGTAGTTTAATACCACTATCTACTATCCACTATCCAATATCCACTTACCACTTTAAGTATGCAGCTTCTATTCCCTGTTCTCGCTTAATCTTACTATCTTTTTCAAACCAAGCAATCACTTGCTTTGTGGTTAAATCTTCAACTGCAACATTGTATTCATCAGCAATGTGCTTCAAAAGTTTTAGTGATGAAATAGTCAATCTTGTTAAAAATTTCTCTGGAGAAGAAAGTAAAGCAGCATCGACTTGTGCTGACTCTTCCAAGGTTAGAAACTGTTCTGATGGATGTTGTGGTGGTAAATCCATAAACTGTATATAAAACTAATTAATTCAAAAACAGTAATTAGTTTCGTAAAACAAATTACCAATTACCCATTATCTCTGACATACACTGAAGATGAAAGACTAATTTACTCTTATATTCTTTGTTTTCTCGCTTGCACTAAATAACCACAACGATGTTCGCCGTTAATAATCCAGTGGGTACGTTCTACTGTACAATCTGGTAGAACAGCGGCAAACATTTCTAATTCATGACCGCAAATAGTGGGGAAAGACTCTGCAAGGTTGGAAATAGCGCAGTTATGCTCCATTAAAATAAAGCGATCGCCACTTTCTGACTCAGTTGAGTCTAGGGGGTAGTACTCCGCCATATAGCCTTCTGCTTTTCTCAGTTCTACTAAGGTAGCTACCCTTTCTGGTAAAGAACCTTCACCCAAGCGTTCTCGATATTCTTGTGCTTTACGCTCCCACTGTTTTCTTAAAATCGTACTTACTTGGTCATGTCCTACCGTTTTTGCAACGGTGTCGAGTAACGAAACGGCAAACTCTCCATAGCTATCAGCCGCTTCTCGACGGAGGCGATCGCGTCCCTTACTACTTAATTTATAGACGTGCTGCGGACGCCCCATTCCCGCCTGCACCGACGAATAGACAATCAGATCCTCCGTCTCCAAGTCTTTGAGATGACGACGAATCGCTTGGGGGCTAATATCTAATGCTGCGGCCAAATCAACAGCCGTAGCTTGAAAGTGTTTGAGGAGATATTCTAGGATATCTTGCTTAGTTGAGGACTGGTGGGTAGTCGCCATCGTCGTCCTAAAAATTCATGATTAAATTTCACTTTGACAACAATATTGTTGTTAATCTAGCGTAAAATGAAGATGTGTTAAACAACATGGCTGTTGTTTTAGTAGTTATCCTTATTGTAACAGTCGTGTGACCATTCGGTAACACGAAATGGGAATTGGTTGTAAAAAGCCCGTCTCCCATCCTTAAAGAGATTAAATTTGCGAACACAAGAGAAAACTAACGATGAGTGCCACTGTCAAAACCTTAGTTAATCAGCCCTACAAGTACGGCTTCGTTACCAAAATTGAGGCAGACACAATTCCCCGTGGACTAAACGAGGATGTCATCCGCACCATCTCTGCCAAGAAAAACGAGCCGGAATTTATGTTGGAATTCCGTCTTAGAGCCTATCGCCAGTGGCAAAAAATGACAGAACCAACTTGGCCTAGCGTCAAGTATCCGCCAATTGATTATCAAAATATTATTTACTACTCAGCGCCCAAGCAACAAGCCAAGAAAAAAAGCTTGGAAGAAGTCGATCCTACCCTTCTAGAAACTTTTGAGAAGCTAGGCATTCCTCTGTCAGAACAAAAGCGACTGGCGAACGTCGCCGTGGATGCGATTTTCGATAGTGTTTCCGTCGCCACTACCTTCAAAGAAAAACTGGCGAAAGAAGGGGTTATCTTCTGCTCTATTTCTGAAGCAATACAAGAATACCCAGAATTAGTCAAAAAGTACCTGGGTAGCGTTGTTCCCACAGCAGACAACTACTTTGCCGCCCTCAATTCTGCTGTATTCAGCGATGGTTCCTTCGTCTACATTCCCAAAGGCGTCAAATGCCCAATGGAACTGTCTACCTACTTCCGCATCAACAGCGGCGATACAGGGCAATTCGAGCGGACATTAATTATCGCCGATGAAGACAGCTACGTTTCTTACCTGGAAGGCTGCACTGCACCAATGTATGACAGCAACCAGCTACATGCTGCGGTTGTGGAACTTGTTGCCCTCGACAACGCCGAGATTAAATACTCCACCGTGCAAAACTGGTACGCTGGGGATGAAAGCGGCAAAGGTGGTATTTACAACTTTGTCACTAAGCGCGGTTTATGTCAGGGTGTAAATTCCAAGATTTCTTGGACTCAGGTAGAAACTGGTTCTGCTATCACTTGGAAGTATCCCAGCTGCGTGCTGGTAGGTGATAACTCCGTCGGTGAATTTTACTCGGTGGCGCTGACAAATAACATGCAGCAAGCCGATACCGGCACCAAGATGATTCACATTGGTAAAAACACCCGCAGTACGATTATTTCTAAGGGTATCTCTGCTGGTAAATCTAGTAACAGCTACCGGGGTTTGGTGAAAATCAACCCGAAGGCAAAAGGAGCGCGGAACTATTCCCAGTGCGACTCGATGCTGATTGGGGATAACGCCCATGCCAATACTTTCCCCTACATCCAAGTGCAAAATAATACAGCTAAAGTAGAGCATGAAGCTTCTACTTCCAAGATTGGGGAAGACCAATTATTTTACTTTGCACAGCGGGGCATTTCCTCAGAAGATGCAGTCAAGATGATGATTAGCGGCTTCTGTAAGGATGTGTTTAATAATTTGCCGATGGAATTCGCTGTCGAAGCTGATAAGCTGTTGAGTCTGAAGTTGGAAGGTAGTGTTGGGTAACTTGGTGTCTTGGTGCCTTGGTGGTTAAAAATACTATTGAACCACTAAGACACTAAGACACAAAGAAAGAATTTATAAAGAGAGAGAACATGATTATTGAAAATAGTGAAGTGGTGCTGTCAGTGCGTGACTTGACAGCTGAAGTTGATGGGACACCAATTCTCACGGGTGTGAATCTGGAGGTGCGTTTGGGAGAAATCCACGCCATCATGGGGCCAAATGGTTCTGGTAAGAGTACTTTTTCCAAGGTGTTGGCTGGACATCCGGCGTATGAGGTGACTGGCGGTGAAGTGATTTTCCAGGGGCAAAACCTGCTGGAAATGGAACCGGAAGAACGCGCGAGGACTGGAATATTTTTGGCGTTTCAGTACCCGTTAGAGATTCCGGGTGTCAGCAATTTGGATTTCTTGCGCGTGGCTTACAATTCTCGTCGGAAGGCGCAAGGTTTAGAAGAATTGGATGCATTTGATTTTGACGATCTCATCGACGAAAAGCTGGAAGTCGTGAAAATGGACTCTACTTTTCTCAATCGGAGTGTGAATGAGGGTTTTTCTGGTGGCGAGAAAAAGCGGAATGAAATTCTGCAAATGGCGCTATTAGAACCGAAGCTGGCTATTTTGGATGAAACAGATTCAGGTTTGGATATTGATGCCTTGAAGATTGTGGCGAATGGGGTAAACCAGTTAGCTAGCCCAGAGAATGCTACGATCATGATTACCCATTACCAGCGGTTACTTAATTACATTGTGCCGGACTATGTTCACGTCATGGCAAAAGGACGGATTATTAAGTCTGGCGGTAAGGAGTTGGCACTGGAGTTAGAATCCCGTGGCTATGACTGGTTGTTAGAAGAGTTGGTGGGTGTGTAATGTCTATTCAAGTTTCTCCCAGTCCAATTCCTAACTCGAATGCAACCACTCTGACTTCAACTCTACTCGATAGAGATGCTTATCTGACTGAGTTGTTAAATCAAGTAACTGCATCAAAATCAGAGGGTTGGTTGCAACAGTTGCGCGATCGCGCTGGCAATTGGGTACGTCATTCTGTTTTGCCTACCACCCGCGATGAAGAATGGCGCTTTACCGATTTATCGCCTTTACGGCAGGTGAAATTTAATAATGTAGAGACGCGAAATTTCGCGTCTCTACAACCCCATTTTTTACCGGAAGCTGCTAACTCTCGCTTGGTATTTGTGAACGGTGTTTATGCACCTGAGTTATCAGCCGTTTCTGGATTACCAGATGGAGTAGTAGTTAGCAATTTAGCACAGACGTTACATGTAACTTCTCTACAATCCCGCGTGCAGCAGTATTTAGCACAAGCAGAAGGGGCACTGGAAGTTTTTACCGCCCTCAACACTGCTGGCATAACTGATGTGGCTGTGGTTTGGGTTCCTAAGAACGTGGTAGTAGAAACACCAATTCATTTGGTATTCGTTGCTGCTGGTGAGGAACCGATAATTTGTCAGCCGCGTTGTTTGGTAGTCGCAGAAAGCGGTTCTCAGGTGAGTTTGGTGGAAGAGTATGTGGCAGGCAATATGCCTTCACAACAACAGGTTTATTTCACCAATGTAGTGACGGAAATTTGGATAGAAGATAATGCTCAGGTGAATCACACTCGGGTGGAGTGGGATGGTACTGAAGCTTTTCACGTTGGTAAAACTGCCGTTACGCAAGCACGTTACAGTCGCTATACCTGTAATGCCGTTACTTTGGGTGGGAAGATTTCACGCCACAATTTAGAGATTTTGCAAACTGGTGAGCAAACAGAGACTACTCTGAATGGGTTGACAATGATTGGTGGAAACCAGTTAGCAGATACTCATAGTGCGATCGCACTTAATCATCCTTATGGTATGAGTCAGCAATTGCATAAGACGATAGTAGGCGATCGCGCTCATGCGGTATTCAACGGTAAAATTTTTGTTCCCAAACCAGCGCAGTTGACAGACGCAGCGCAATTGAATCGCAATTTGCTACTATCATCTAAAGCCAGAGTTGATACCAAACCCCAACTAGAAATTACCGCAGATAATGTTAAATGCGCTCACGGTGCTACCGTCAGTCAGTTAGAAGATGATGAAATCTTCTACCTGCAAAGCCGGGGTATCGATCAAGAAAGTGCGCGTAACTTATTAATTAACGCCTTTGCTGCCGAAATCATCAACCACATACCACTTTCCTCCCTGCGTGAAAAACTCACACAAACAGTCAACAGTTATCAGTCAATCACCAATGACTAATAACTAATAACTAATGACTAATGACTAAAATGACTTTTACCCAAGAAAGAACCCTTGCCAATAAAGTCCGTCTTGACTTCCCGATATTACATCAGGAAGTCAATGGCAAACCCTTAGTTTACTTTGACAACGCTGCGACATCTCAAAAACCTCTGCTCGTACTTAATACCCTACGGGATTACTACGAACAGTACAATTCTAATGTCCATCGCGGCGTACACACCCTCAGTGCCAAAGCTACCGATGCTTACGAAGCAGCGCGAGACAAAGTTGCTGCGTTCATAAATGCTGCATCGCGTCAGGAAATTGTTTTCACCCGCAATGCAACTGAAGCGATTAATTTGGTTGCTTACAGCTGGGGAATGAACAATTTGCAGCCAGGAGACGAAATTATCTTGTCGGTGATGGAACACCACAGTAATATCGTTCCTTGGCAGTTTGTCGCCGCAAAAACGGGTGCGGTGTTGAAGTATGTAGAATTGACACCAGAAGAAACTTTTGATTTGGAACAGTTCCAAAAACTGCTTTCCGAGAAAACAAAATTGGTCTCAGTGGTGCATGTTTCTAACACTTTGGGTTGCATTAACCCAGTGGCAGAAATTTGCACTCTAGCACACACATACGGGGCAAAAGTATTAATTGATGCTTGCCAGAGTGTACCCCACATGCCCGTTGACGTACAGCAAATTGACTGTGATTGGTTAGTAGCTTCCGGTCATAAAATGTGCGCCCCAACAGGGATTGGCTTGTTGTACGGCAAGTTGGAATTACTGCAAGCCATGCCACCGTTTTTGGGTGGTGGAGAAATGATCGCTGAGGTATTTTTAGACTATTCCACCTACGCAGATTTACCGCATAAATTTGAAGCTGGTACACCTGCGATTGGAGAAGCGATCGCCCTTGGTGCAGCAGTTGACTACCTCACCGGAATAGGCATGGATAAAATCCACGCCTACGAAGCAGAATTAACTGCTTACCTATTCGAGCAATTAGAAAAAATTCCCCAAATTAGAATTTACGGGCCGAAACCGGATGCAAAAGGTGAAGGTAGAGCTGCGCTTGCTGCATTTACTGCCACAGAAGTCCATGCTAACGACTTATCGACATTATTAGATCAAGAAGGCGTTGCCATCCGTTCTGGACACCACTGCACACAACCATTACACCGCTACTTAGGTGCTGCTGCAACTGCACGGGCAAGTTTATCTTTCTACAACACCCGTGAGGAAATTGATGTTTTCATCAAAGCATTGAAGGAAACCATCGACTTTTTTAGCAGTATTTTCGGTGAAATGTAGGGTGAGTAAATATATGCCTATAGATGGCTACACAAACTAAGCTTGCCTATGCCTATATAGGCTACACATAAAGTCCGCATTTGCGGGCTTTGTTTCTACGGTTGGAATTTTCAATCTCAAAGATTTGGGTAAAAATAGAATTAAGCTGCTTTAGAAATTATCCAACTTAAAAGATGGTTGCCACGTCAACACCTGCCGAGCAAAGAACGGTACTACATAACGTTAGTTGGGAAACCTTTGAAGCCTTGCTGAAAGATACAGGTGAGGAGAGAGGTTCTCGCTTTGCTTATGAAGATGGCACTTTAGAAATAATGACTCCACTTTTTGAACATGAAAATCCCAAAATTCAGTTTGATCGTTTTATCTTAGTTTTAGCTGAAGAATTAGGGATTGAAATTAAAAGTGGTGGTTCTACAACATTGAAAAGACGCATTGCAAAAAGAGGGATAGAACCTGATAATTGTTTCTATATACAAAATGAGCTAACAGTTAGAGGTAGGGAAACAATAAATTTAGAAACTGACCCTCCACCTGACCTAGCAATTGAAATTGATATTACAAATAGTTCAGTTAATAAATTTAGAATTTATTCAGCGCTAGGTGTCTCAGAACTGTGGCGATATGATGGAGAAGTTCTAAAATTTTATCAGCTGGTAGAGGGGCAATATATAGAGCGTGAATTTAGTGTTGCCTTTCCCATAGTTTCGGTAAGTGATATTCATAGATTTATTGAGCAGAGTAAAACTATGGGGGAGATTGCCTTGCTGAAGTCTTTTCGTACTTGGGTGAGGGAAACGATAGGATAGTACCGCTGTGCGGAAGTCAAAAGTCACGCATTCAAAAGTCAAAAGTCAAAAAGCTTATTATCTAGGCTTTTCGTTGATTTAGAATGGTAGCTTTATTTCCGCCGTGCTGTAATAGTTAACTCTTTATTATTATCAGTTTGCCCCCAGAAAACCCCTGCCGATCACCTCAGCAAGCAGGGGAGTTCACACAATCAACTTAGAAAGTAGCTAAGTTCAAACTTTCAACTCTTCCAGAAACGGCATAAACACCGATACCAATTCCGGACGACTGACAACCAAGGTAGGGAAAGAGCGATCGCTATAATCAACCCCTGCTAATAAAGGAAACGGTTCTGATTTCAGCGATATCCAACTTCCTCCAGCTGCTTGGACTATCACCCAAGCAGCGGCTATGTCCCAAACTTTTGGTGTCGCCTCAATCCCACCCAAAACCGCCCCTGTCGCCACGGTGAGGAAGTTGTAGCTAGCAACACCTAACATCCTGATTTTGCAGGGAAAGTTTTTTTGCATCACTGAGGTACTGCGCGAACAGAGGTTAAAGAAGTGATGATTGCTGGGAACTTCGCTACTGGTATGAATGGGATGAAAATTGCGAAAAGCGCCAGTGGGGACTGCTAAGCCTGACGAACCTTTCCAGAAGCCGTGAAAAGCTTCTGCCAACGGTGGCACGTAAACGTAACCAAATACAGGTGTGCCTTGATACAATAAACCCAGTGAAATCGACCAAATAGGGATGCCGCGTGTAAAGTTGGTAGTACCATCCAAGGGGTCAATTACCCAGCACCATTCCGTACCAGGAAAAACCTTATCACCTTCTTCAGTCAAAATACCATAACCAGGAAAAGTAGAAGCGATCGCATCTTGCAGTTGTTGATCCGCCCATTTATCGGCACGCGTTACCAAACTGCCATCAGCTTTATGCAAAGCCTGTACCTGCCCAAAATCTTGCATTAACTGCTTGCCCACCCTGGCGGTAGTAGTTTGGGCAAATTCCAACACAGTAGTCCAAAATTCAGTCATTTTAAAAATGGTAGTAGTTAGTGGTTGTTTGTTGTTTGGAATAACCTACCCTGCGGGTACTCTACGAGAAGCCGCCCTGCGGGCGTCTACGTCAGTTGCTCATGGGGGGAACCCCCAAGACCGCACTGACTCACCACCAACCAACAACCAACCATCAACAATTAATCTAATTCACTTTCCAAAATAGATGCGATCGCTTGTTTGGCGTTACGCTGAAATTCTGTGACGTTCACTCTAGCTAAAAGCCCCAATGCTAACAAAATACCTATAGCTTGTGTAGCAAATACCAATCCGTAGGCTAATAGTGGTGTTGTTAGCAAGGTTTTACCTAAGTTCAATACTGCACCACCAGACACCGTGGCCAGTGCCCTTGCCAAAGCCTGCGCCAATCCCCAAGCACCAATAAATGTCCCGGCAGTTTCCGCAGCAGTCAGATCCAGCATTAAGCTTAGCGCTCCAGTTGTAGTCACACCAGAAGCAAAACCAAACAGGATTAAACTCCATTGCAGAAATTTAGGATTAGCTGTTGTCCCCGCCAGGATAATAATTACAAAGCAACCTGCCACGGCAATACATCCCAGCTTGGTTGTATTTTTCTTACCCAAACGCGGGGCAATTAAAAAACCAGTCACACTCAAGCCAACCAGTGTTCCCGTGCCAAAGAAAGCATTGAGTTTTGTAGTTTCGGCAATAGTCATACTAAAGACTTCGCCGCCGTAGGGTTCTAAAACTGCATCTTGCATGAACAAGCTAATCGTCATGAGCAGCAGGAATGTGAAAAATATCCCTGTTTGGCGGCTAGCAGTCAGCACCCGCATCGCCATACCCAAAGTAATCTTATCTTCTCGGTCAATTGCAGTGGAACGGATAGCATAGCGAGAATATTTTTTTTCTACACCGACTGTTGCTAGCAAGCATAATCCGAAAGCAATGGCTGGGACAATCAAAAACAGGCGGTTGACTTGGGTTTGCACTACCTCTAAAGGTGCATCCAAAGCAATTTGCCGAAGCAAGCTGCTGCTGATAATCGCCCCGATAATAATACCCACCATCAGCATTGACCATACAACCCCTACCAATTTTGAGCGGTTATCTTCATCAGAAACATCAACTAGCAACGCTGCAAAAGGTGTAGAACTGGCACTAATAGCAAGTCCATAGAGTCCAAAGATAAGAGCTAGGAGTACCACCCAACCTGAGGTTTGAGTTGTCCAATTTCCCGTCTGTAAACTTAGACCAAGTTGCCAAACGACTTGTACAGCTAGAAAGGAAACGATCGCAAATAAAGCCGCACCTACCCAAACATAACCACTACGGTGATAGCCTAACAATGGTTTGGTGTCTGACATCTGCCCAAACCATACTCGTACAGGAGCTACAAACTGATGCATGGCGATCGTCCCAGCAGCAATTAAGGCTGGCACTCGCAACTCTTCAATCATGACTCGATTGAGTACTCCCAGAGTGAGTATCGACATGATGCCTAATGCCATTTGAAATAGGCCCAGTCGAAACATTGTCAATAGTTTTACTTTGGGGATGGATATGGAATTTACAGACTGGTTTGGTTCAGAATCGGGTGATAAATTGCTAGTCTCCATAATTGCTTGCAACCTAAGCAGTACATTTATATCCAAAAAACTAAGTTAAACCGTGTTAACTCTCAAATTCCTATAGATTTTATAGTTCTTAAGAAGGAATCTTAATATATAGTAATTTTATCAAATCGTACTAATACTATATGAAATTAGCGAATCAATGAGCAAACATAAAGTTTGTCATGTGAAGCATTTCATGTTTTGGTTATATTACGGAAGCGCTGTTATTGTGGATAATTTTTCAATTAGATAAGCTTGTAGTTTCTCAAATCAAAATGTGTTATTATTTGTAGTAATCTAATTTTTAGAATTAAGTAAAACTATTTACTCATAGCTCAATCTTTTGATTTTGCTTGGTGAATAATCATTTTGGATTAATTTATCACACATGTTTGTTATTTAATTTTTAGATAAATTAGTTACTAAAATATAAATTATTCATCGTTTGTAATTAGATTTAGTCTCTATTTTCATCATTACTTTTGTGACAATATTAATTTCTTCTGTAATAATTTCTTTTAGCAGAAAAATTACAGACATCAATATCTCACAAAGGTATTTGGGACTTTAAGAGGCATAAAGTTTTGTGGAAATGGAAAACCTCACATTAGGGCAAAACGGAGCAGTTGTCACACCCCTGTGTATCGGTACTTGGGCTTGGGGCGATCGCCTGTTTTGGAATTACGGTCAAGACTACGGGCAACAGGAGTTGCAAGCAGCCTTTCATGCAGCCCTAGAAGCTGGTGTAACCTTTTTTGATACTGCTGAAGTTTACGGATTTGGACTTTCTGAACAATTGTTGGGACAATTCCTGCAACAAACCGATCAAAAAGTTCAGATTGCAACTAAATACGGGCCCTTTCCTTGGCGGATAACAACCCAGTCAGTCGCTGATACCCTCACAGAGAGCCTCAAACGCCTGCAAGTCCAGAAAGTCACCTTATATCAGGTGCATTGGCCTTTCACTTTCTTGATGAGTCAAGAAACCTTGATGAATGCCCTAGCAGATGAGGTGGAAAGGGGCAGAATTGAGGCAGTAGGTGTAAGTAACTACTCAGCACAGCAAATGCGGGAAGCACACCAGATATTAGCTCGTCGTGGCGTGCCTCTAGCTGTTAACCAAGTACGCTATTCTTTGCTGACTCGCCAAATTGAAAGCAATGGCATTCTCGACACTGCCCGCGAGTTAGGTGTAACAATTTTAGCTTATAGTCCCCTAGCACAAGGGCTATTAACTGGTAAGTACACCACTGATAGCGCCAAAACCCCTACTGGCGCTAGAAAATTAGACTCACGCTTTAGTAAAGAAGGCTTGCAAGAAATTGAACCACTAATATCTTTACTACGCGAACTAGGGGAAAAATACGGTCGCACGCCTGCCCAAGTTGCTCTGAATTGGTTAATTGCTCAAGGGAATGTGATTCCCATTGCCGGGGCGAAGACAGCCCAACAGGTACGAGATAACGTAGGTGCTTTGGGCTGGAGACTGGCTGATGATGAAATCGCCCACTTAGAAAAAATCAGCCGCCCTTGGTTGAGTTAAGTCAATAGTCATTTGTCCTTTGTGATGTGTCATTTGTATAAGTACCAATGACTAATGACCAATGACTAATGACTAAGACGCTGATTCTCTAGCTGTATGAGAACCCAGCTTTTTCGGTGACATAGAAGGCTCTCGTTGTCCTGTCCGCAGTTTGGGCTTAGGAGTACCACGTTTTTCTCCTTCAGTTGCGCCTGCTTCTGATGGAACCCAGGAGGAACGACGGGAGCGATTCTCGCCACCACCTTCGCGACGACCACCCCGTAATTTGGGCTTGGGCGCAGGCCGGGTGATGTCTTCCTCGGGAAAGTCTGCTTCAGATTGTAACCAAGCGGGACGGGTTTGGTCATAAGCAATTTGTAGTGCAGCAGCGGCGATCGCATGAGCATCGTATTGTTCGCTTAGTTGGCTAACAATGGACAAGAACGAAGCCATACGTTCGCCTGCCAAAGCTTCCTGCACCTGAGTTTGTAATTTGTCTAGTTGTCGCGCTTCAATTTGCGCTCGTGTGGGAATTGACAGTACTTGCCAACTTTGACGTACGTGGCGCTCAAACGCCTGCTGCTTACGTCGCTCAAATGGCTGCACCAAAGTAATTGCTGTACCTTCTTTACCAGCGCGTCCGGTACGACCGATGCGGTGAACATAGGTTTCCACGCTATCGGGTAAATCGAAGTTGATCACGTGAGAAAGTTGGTCTACATCCAAACCTCGTGCCGCAATATCAGTAGCTACCACCCAGCGCACCTGACGATTGCGGAACCGATTTAACAAACGCTCCCGCGCTTGTTGGGACAAGTCACCGTGGTATTCATCAACACTATGACCAGCGGCTTGCAATTGATTGGTGAGTTCTGCGGCGGTGCGTCTAGTACGGACAAAGATTAAAGCTGACTCTGGATCTTCCATTTCCAAGATGGGCTGTAAAGCTTTAACTTTTGACCAGTGACGCGGTACCAGGTAAGCCACCTGATTGATTTTATTAGGAGCGGCTTTTGGCTGTTCAACAGCGACTGTAACTGGGTCATTTAAGAACTTATTCACCAACTGCCGGATCGATGGCGGCATTGTGGCTGAGAATAATGCTGTCTGCCGTTCTTGTGGTGCTTGGGAGAGGATTCTCTCAACATCATCGATAAAGCCCATACTCAGCATTTCGTCGGCTTCATCCAAAACAAACCACTTCACCCGATCCAACTTCAAGCTACCCCGTTCGAGTAAGTCTATTACCCGTCCTGGTGTACCCACAACCATGTGAACACCACGCTTAAGCTGTAAAATTTGGCGGTCAATTGATTGACCGCCATAAATTGCTAAAACGCGCAATCCTTCGTTGCCAATGAATTCACAGATAGCATTTTGAACTTGGATTGCTAACTCGCGAGTCGGAGTCAAAACTAAGGCTTGCACAGCCTTTTGATTGATATCCAGCCGCTCTAAAATTGGCAAAGAAAAGGCTGCTGTTTTGCCAGTGCCAGTTTGGGATTGACCCACCACATCGCGACCTCCCAAAAGTTGGGGAATCGCTTGTACTTGAATATTGGTTGGTGCGGTAAAACCAATTTTTTCTAATTGCTGAATGCGCTCTGGCGAAATGCCTAATTCTTGAAAAGAAAGGGTCATCAACTCTCCTAATGTTTCTTTAAGTTATTTGTTTGTGGATAGTGGATAGTGGGTAGTGGTTAGTGGTTAGTAGTAAACAACTAACAACTAACAACTAACAACTAACTACTCCATACAAGTCATACGTATCAGCTTCTTTAATGGCTACTGGTACGATGGTTCCCAATCTTGCTTCCCCGTGAACGTAAACTTGGCCATCCACTTCTGGGGCAAATCTAGCCGAACGACCAATTAATTTTCCTGTTTGGGGATTTTCTTGTTCGATGAGTACATCAACTACTTTGCCGATTTCCTGCTGATTTTTCTTAAGAGAAATCGGTTGTTGGAGTTCCATCAATACGTCCCGCCGCTCATCTTTCACAGCTTGCGGCAACTGATTGGGCAAATCAAAAGCCGGTGTTCCTTCTTCTGGTGAAAAAGTAAAAACACCAACATGATCAAACTCATGGCGTTGGATGAACTGGAACAGATGCTGAAAATGTTCATCACGCTCGCCAGGAAAACCGACTATAAAGGTTGTCCGCAGTACCGCTTTTGGTAGTGCCTCCTTGATGCGCTCGATAATCGCATCGTTCACCCGTCCTTGCCAGGGCCGGTTCATGGCGCGGAGAATCTCGGGATGGGAATGTTGCAAAGGCAAATCTAGATAAGGTAAGACGTTGGGTGTCTCAGCAATTGCCGCAATTACGTCTGGGGTGAGTCCTGTGGGATAGGCGTAGTGCATCCTAATCCAAGGTATATCCACTTCTCCCAAGGCGCGGAGCAATTCAGCTAACTTGGGCTTACCGTAAATATCGATACCGTAATTTGTGGTGATTTGGGAAATCAAAATGATTTCCTGCACCCCTTGATTTACTAACTGCTGTGCTTCGGTGACTATAGATTCTATAGTACGCGATCGCTGATTTCCTCGCAGATGCGGAATGATACAAAATGCACAGCGATAATCACATCCTTCTGCAACGCGCAGGTATGCTACGCCTTCGGTTGTAGTGCGGTAGCGGGGTATACTTTCATCTGCTATGTAGGTTGGTTCGACACTGACCTGTTTAATTCGCTCACCCTGTTCTACCCGCTCAATTACATCTACAATTTTGTGGTAATCGCCTGTACCCACCACTGCTACTGCTTCGGGCAATTCTTGGAGTAATTGCTCCTGGAAATGCTGCGCCATACAGCCAGTGATGACGATTCTTTTATTCGCCTCTGCCAGTTCTACCAAAGTTCTGACAGATTCTTCTCGGGCTGCTTCGATAAAACTACAAGTATTGACAATAACGTAATCAGCTAACTCTTCATTAGTATCTACGCCATAGCCTGCTTCTACTAGCAGCCCCAGCATGTGTTCTGTATCAATTCGATTTTTTTCGCAGCCTAGGTGAGAAATTGCAATTGTTGGTTTGTCACCCATATTATAAAAAAGTTTTTCTGTTTTTCTTTGCACTCCAAAAGTTAAATCCTAATTTCTAATTTTGGACACTTGAACCAATGAGTAAAACTTCTCCTTGATGCTCGCACAGCAAAAGTCACAAGCACCTTCACAGAGTTCTAACTCCAATGGATTATAGACAGTTCGTGCTATGATATCTTTACTATTCTGTTTTTCAAGGGAAAAATAACCAGTCTTTGGGTAAAATAGACGCCTGTCATTTTTTCAGCAAATTGCTTGCTGGTATTTTACATTACCGCAACACGTGCGTTGTGAATCTACCCTACCCTAAAGGGAGCCACTTTACCCTATTGGGTGTGTGGTGAGAAGTCGCTACCATCTAGGAAAATACGCACGAAACTACGCCTACATAGCGGTAATGCTACCACTCAGCCCAGGCCTTGCCTGCAACTGTGACAGGTTTGTCACCTGCCCCACGAAAAACAGCTACCTTGTGGGAAGCCCTACTCTACGAGAAGCCGCGCTGTGCGCGTCTACGGGTCCTTCAGTCGCTCATGGGGGAAAACCCCTTTGGAGCGCGCTGACTCACCGCTAGGCGTCTTGTGCGTCTTGTGAGTTGCAAACTCCTCTTGTAACCAGTTTTTATCTTAACATATCTTATGGAAGGTTTTACACAAATTTCCATCCTAAGGAGGAAGCGGTAAACCAACCAATACAAAACAAAGTTTAGTGCAAAAGAAGGGAATGGGGAATGGAAAATGGGGGAATGGGAAAAAACAAAAGGGAGAAAGGGAAAAGGGGAAGGGTAAAAGGTTAATAAATTTCTTTACCCTTTATCCTTTACCCTTTACCCAAGTCCCCCAATCCTATTCCGTCATATTAGTTTAAAGACGTGGACTTATATCAGTTATTTAAAACCCAAACGCCGATTATTGGTGTAGTTCATTTACTACCACTGCCTACCTCGCCCCGTTGGGGAGGTAGCCTCAAAGCAGTGATTGACCGTGCTGAACAAGAAGCAACAGCTCTAGCAAGTGGAGGGGTTGACGGCATTATCGTGGAAAATTTTTTCGATGCCCCGTTTCCCAAAAACCAGGTCGATCCTGCTGTTGTTAGTGCGATGACTGTGGTGGTGCAGCGGATACAAAATATGGTGACACTGCCAATAGGTATTAATGTTTTGCGAAATGACGCCAAAAGTGCAATGGCTATTGCTAGCTGTGTCAGGGCGCAATTCATTCGCGTCAACGTGCTAAGTGGTGTGATGGCAACCGACCAGGGTTTAATTGAGGGAGAGGCCCATCATCTATTGCGCTATCGGCGAGAGTTAGGCAGCGATGTCAAAATCTTTGCAGATGTCTTGGTCAAGCACGCCCGTCCTCTGAGTTCCCCAAATCTCACCGTTGCCGTGCAAGATACTATTGAACGGGGTTTGGCAGACGCTGTGATTTTATCTGGTTGGGCTACTGGCAGTCCACCTAACCGAGAAGATTTGGAATTAGCTTCGCAAGCGGCAGGAGGTACGCCAGTATTTATTGGTAGTGGAGCCTCTTGGGAAAATGTGGCGACACTTCTAGGGGCAGCAGATGGTGTGATTGTTTCCAGTTCCTTGAAACGCCACGGCCGTCGCGAGCAAACAATCGATCCAATTCGTGTCAGCCAATTTGTGGAAGCTGCACGCCGAAGTTGGAACTCCAAGAGCGATAGCAAATCTATTTCTTCAGTGAGCCTACAATCTTAACTGAGTAATGGTTGTTGTTTGTTGTTTGTTGTTTGTTGTTTGGAACAATCACCAACCAACTACCAACAACCAACTACCAACAATTCCCAATTACCAATTCTTGCCTATGAGTCGCCGCCTTTCTTCTACTCCTTGGATTTATCGCCGATCGCGTTTATTAATTGGAGCGATCGCTATTTGTGGTGCCTTGACAACGGCTTATCTGACCGTTGTTAAGTTTACCCAAACCTCTGCTGCCTGTCCGACTGAGAGTTGCGATATCGTACTCCAGAGCGACTATGCCACGGTTTTTGGACTCCCTCTAGCTTTGTTTGGTTTTCTGGCTTACGTTGCTATGGCAATTTTCGCTTTGGCCCCTTTAAGTGTAGACCCAGTCAAAAAGAAAGATTCTCGTACAAAGCTAGAAAATTGGACTTGGTTACTGCTACTTGCAGGTGCGATCGCCATGTCGGTCTTCAGTAGTTACTTGATATACCTGCTGGTCTTCAAGATTAAAGCACTGTGTATATACTGTATTGCCTCAGCGATTTTTTCCTTTAGCATGTTAGTGCTGACTATTGTGGGTCGTGCTTGGGAGGATATCGGGCAAATCTTTTTTACTGCCATTGTCGTGGGCATGGTGACATTAATTGGTACTTTAGGTATTTATGCTAGCCCTAACAATCAAGGAGGAGTTACCACAGTCTCAAATCCTGGTCAACCGACAATAATTAGTTTCAGACCGAAAGAGGAGCCTGTACCAGGAGTTGGTTGGGAAGTCACCACCACCTCCGGTGAAGCAGAAATTGCTCTAGCACGTCACCTCAAACAAGTAGGAGCTAAAGAATATGTTGCTTGGTGGTGTCCTCACTGCCATGAACAAAAGCTACTGTTTGGTAAAGAAGCTTACAGTGAACTCGATCACACAGATTGCGCTCCTGCCGACAATCCAAACGCTCTCAAAGATGAATGTAAGGCAGCTAAAATCCAAAGCTACCCTACTTGGATCATCAACGGTAAAACCTATGCGGGAGTCCAAACCTTAGAAGAATTAGCTAATCTTACTGGTTACACAGGGCCACGTAATTTTAAGTATTCTCTACAACGTTCATAAAAGTTTTTTGTTACCAGTATAAATTTATCTGGAAAGTCAACTGGAGTACTGCCTTATTTTATTTAGTGCAAGACCAGTTGACTTTTTTGTTTTTGCTCAGTGGTAGTTAGTGATGCATAATTTTTACTTGGTGATTGGATATTAGGGAATTGGATAGTGAGTATTGGGTACTAGATTCCTAATCCCTAATCCCCAGTCCCTAATCCCCAATCTCCAGTCCCCTTTACGCACTAGCCAGGATTGACTTCGGGAACCAAACCAATTTGAAATAACTCAAATAGTGCAAGTATAGCTCGCATTTCAGCCTTATTTGCCAGCTAATTGATTGCTACAACAAAATGAAAACATTTCTCCCAACTAGGTACAGGGAATGAGTAAGCAGCTAGGCAAGCATCTTGTGAGGTTACTATTTACGTTTAAACAATTCCTTAGTCGAGGACACAGGGAATTGATGACTGCCTCCGGCGTTACAGCTTGCATTCTGCTATTGCGTTTTTTTGGGTTGTTGCAATCCATAGAGTGGGCGACTTTAGATCAATTCTTCCAATTACGCCCCGTCGAACCGCCAGAAGAATTGATCGTGATAGTAGCAATTGATGAGGCTTCTTTACGCCAAGTGGGTTCCTGGCCAATTCCAGATGGTGCGATCGCCCAGGTTTTGCAAAAATTAAATGTCTACAAACCACGCGCCATTGGTTTGGATATCTACCGAGATTTAAAAGTAGAGCCTGGTCATCAAAATTTAGTGGCTGCCTATAAATCAATGCCGAACTTGATTGGCATTGAATTACTGTCAAATCACAAAAATGATAGTGTTTCACCTCCACTAGAACTGAGTCAGCGCCAGCAAGTAGGGTTTAACAACGTACTGTTAGATGCTGATGGCAAAATACGTCGTAATTTGTTGTATTGGCATATTGACAATCAGGCACACGAAAGTTTTGCTCTGAAGTTGGCGAAGCTGTATTTAAAGGGGGAAGGAATTACACCCAAGAAAGCAGCAGATAATCCTGAAAATTTACAGTTGGGTAAGGCAGTATTTTATCGCTTTCAACCACACGATGGTGGTTATGTAGGGACAGATAACAGAGGTTATCAAGTTTTGTCAAACTTTCCCAAATTAGCCTGTAGAGACTCATCATCAGAAATTTGTGGCTTCCGTAGAGTATCGATGTGGGATGTACTAACCGACCGAGTACCAAAAAAGTGGATTAGCGATCGCATTGTTTTGATTGGTTCTACAGCATCCAGTGTCCAAGATTGGGTCTTAATTCCATACTCCAGTCGATTAATGGGTACAGCAAAGCCAGTAGCAGGTATCGAACTGCAAGCCTATTTTATTAGTGAGTTAATTCGATCTGCCCTGCAAGGAAGACCGTTACTTCAGGTTTGGGCTGACCCAATAGAATGGTTGTGGATTTTTGCTTGGGCCTATGTAGGAGCTGCGACAAGCTGGCAAGTACGACGTTTTAGCAAAAGTATTCTTTGTATTTTGTGGTTTTGCTTGCTACTAACTGGCAGTACCTACGTTGCTTTCTTATTTGGTTGGTGGATACCACTGTTGCCTGCATTGCTTGCTTTTAGCATTTCAGCAATTGTCATTACTTCCCAAATTGCCCAGATGCAAGAAGAGTTGAAACGCTCCAAAGAGTTTTTGCATCAAGTCATCAATACAATTCCTGACCCAATTTTTGTCAAAAATGAAAAACATCAGTTGATAGTATTAAATGAAGCATATTGTCAATTAATTGGTTATTCCAAGAACCAACTGTTAGAAAAATCAGATTATGACTTTTTCCCGAAGCACGAAGCTGATGTGTTTCGCCAGCAAGACCAATTAATTTTTCGGTCTCAGCAACCCCACGAGCATGAAGAAGAATTTACAGATGCTTCAGGTAAAACTCATTTTATCTCCACTAAGCGATCGCTCCACAAAGACGCCGCAGGTAATTTCTTTTTAGTCGGGGTCATCCGTGATATTACTGAGCGTAAGTTATTAGAAGAAGAACTCAAACGCACTGCTGCCGAGTTATTTCGCTCCAACAATGAATTGAAACTTCAAGAAGACCAATTGCGTTATCTGGCGTATCACGATCCTCTCACCGATTTACCCAATCGCAAATTGTTTGCCGAACAACTGTGCGAGTCAATTGAATGGGCACAAAGCAACAATTTGTTACTCGGACTGCTGTTTATTGACTTGGATGGATTCAAGCAAGTCAATGATACTCTTGGACATGAAATTGGCGATCGCTTGCTCATCACCGTAGGTCAACGGCTTAGCAACTCCTTGCGCGGTAGTGATACTGTTTCCCGTTTGGGTGGCGATGAATTTACTGTGATTTTACGAGCAATTCCTAAACTGGAAGTGGCTGCCAAAGTTGCCGAAAAAATCTTAGCAACCATCACTGAGCCAATTGTCTTAGACGGACACACTACCAAAGTATCCGCCAGTATTGGCATTAGTGTTTACCCTCTCAATAGTCAAGACTATGAAACTTTGATCAAACAGGCAGATGCCGCTATGTACCGTGCCAAGCACCTTGGTAAAAATCGCTATGAGTTTGCTTGATTTTGTTGTTTGTTGGTGGTTAGCGGTGAGCCAGTGGCTTCCCCGGACAACTTGCAACAGCCACGAGGTTGAGCCTCCAAACCCTCGTTACCAGGTTCAACCTGATAACGAGATATCAAAGCCTCTGGCTCTCCCACTCGAATTATGCAAGATGTAATCTATCTGACAAACGCATGTCGACATTATGGAATTATACGTGTTTGCCTAAATGCGGATTAAGATTCGCTCTTGCCTAAGTAATAGTACTTAAAATTGATTGCAGATAAAGTTTTGTAAGTAGAATTATAGAAAAAATCGCCATAATCGCATTTTTACTACCTCAATTCTAGCGATTTTCACTGAGTAAATCCTTTGATATAGAGAGTTTCAACAACCATACGTAATTTATGTAAGTGTATTATGCGGTTATTACAGTGTTTGCTCGCTTAAATGTTAAAATTTTATAAAATTAAATGGAGGTAGTTATTATAATTGTGGTATTTATGGAACAGCTACTACTTTAGGTAGATGTAAATTATTGCAGAGTAATAGAAAGTAGACAGCAATAAACCGATGAAGCATCTACAAAAACAGCAACTTTTAGACAAAGCCAATGGATTTTGTCTGTAGCTTTTTAATTACGTAATTGCCCGAAAAAAATTAAAAGTATCCAATAGTTAACGAAATCCAGTTTTTTAGAGCCAAAAGCAATTAATTCAATAAAAAACAAGTGAATTTACTGAGGATTATGGGGACTAGCTTGAAAATTACTAGCGTCGTCTTGTTTTTTATCGGAGCAGCTCTGATAATTCTCGAAATGGCTGATACTACTTGGATATTTAGCAACATGACTGCTAATCATGGAAGTAATACAAGAAGCATAAGTAGCTTAATCAGCCTCAGAGTTGACTCTCAATATTTAAAACCTATAAATATAAGTGCAAAATCAAGCAGCGACTACGAACCACCTAATTATGGTGGTCCTGATAGTCCTTCTTATGGTAGTGGCACACGGTGAACTACCCCGCCGTATAGACTTCCCAAAAAGGAAAAAATTGCTTAACTGAACTGTATTGGGTTAAAGAGGAGTTTCTTGAGCAACATTTTTACCCACCATCAAAGAGCTACTACTAACCACTAACTACTAACTACTAACTACTAACTACTAACACTTCACTCCAACACAGGAGATTTCCACCAATTGTGGTTTTGTACCAGTGTGTGAACTTGCCAGCTGGGATCTGATTGAGGATAGTCTAGGCGATAGTGCCCTCCTCTGCTTTCTGTCCGGAAAGCAGCACTTTTAAGAATTAAATAAGCTACATCTAATAAATTGCGAGTTTCTGCCCACAGTCGTAATTGCCGTTCTACATTAGGTATGGCGAAACTAGCCGATTCCGCAGCACGTAAAGAGATTAAAAATTGGCTGATGCTTAAATTAGCAAAATCCTGCTGCCAAGATTCTACTGTCGCGATCGCCGTTTCTAATCCTGACTGTTCCCGGCAGATACCAGCACTTTGCCACACTAAACGTGGTATTTTTTGTCGTAAATCTTTTAAAAATTCTTGCTGGGTTTGCCATTCATCTACACCGGCGCTGTATTCTCGCAATGATAGGGCTTGTGTCTCTTTCTCTGCACTAGTTTGATCGCTTGTCAATTGCAGATGTGCCAGTTGCGCGCCAAAAACAATACATTCCAGTAGCGAATTACTAGCAAGACGATTTGCACCATGTACACCAGTACTAGCAGTTTCTCCCACGGCGTACAAACCAGGAATATTGGTGCGATTCATTAAATCTGTGAGAATACCACCCATCCAGTAATGGGCAGCGGGGGCAACAGGAATTGGTTCGGAAAAGACATCAATACCCCAGCGCTTGCAGACTCTGATGATATTAGGAAAGCGATAGCGAATCTTTTCGGCGGGAATGGGACGCATATCCAACCAGACATGGGCAGTGGCGGGATCGGCAGCAGTACTTTGCAAATGACTAAAAATCGCCCGGCTTACCACATCTCTGGGGGCCAGTTCACCAGCAGGGTGATAATCAAAGGCAAAACGCCGTCCTTCGTTATCAATCAGATGTGCTCCCTCACCACGTACAGCTTCACTAATCAAAAAGCGGTCAGCACCAGGTTTAGTCAGGGCTGTAGGGTGAAATTGGACAAATTCTAAATCTCTGAGAATTGCCCCAGCACGCCAAGCGATCGCTACTCCATCTCCCGTACTGACAGCAGGGTTAGTGGTTTGAGCAAATACCTGACCACCACCACCTGTTGCTAACACCACCGCACCAGCTTTAACCCATGTGATTTGACCTTGATAAAACAGGCTCATTCCCTGACAGTGCCAAGTTTCTGGATGCAACCACAAGCTCAAAGCCAAAGCTTGTTGAATTACTTGAATATTTTTACGTCGCAGTACTTGGGCAGTAAGAGTTGTAATAACTTCCCTGCCTGTAGTGTCGGCGGCGTGGAGAACGCGGTGCTTGGAGTGGGCTGCTTCTAAAGTTAAAGCTAACGCACCGCCCTGACGGTCAAAAGCAACACCCAACTCCACTAAGGATTGAATGCTTTTTGGGGCTTGTTGAGCAAGGAATTCAACAGCAGGGCGATCGCACAAAAAGGCACCTGCTTTGATTGTGTCTTCAACGTGCAGATACGGCGAGTCGTCTGGGGCTACCGCAGCTGCAATACCACCCTGCGCCCAATCACTGGCCGACAAAGACATGCTTTCTTTGGTAATCAAGCCGACTCGCAATGACTCTGGCAAGCAAAGTGCCGTATATAGTCCAGCAGCACCAGCGCCGACTACTAAAACATCAAAATGGCTAGGAATATCTGTTTGCAGCAAGGTATGGAGTAATGAGTGATGGGGAGTGGAGGAGTGGGGGAGTGGAGGAGTGGGGGAGTGGAAGAAATTTTGATTTGTTCATTTCCCCCCTCTCCCTCTCTCCCAACGCCAGGTGCTTTATGCCGGGGAAAGAGTCCACCGCACTGGCTCCTCTCCCCCTCTTTATTTCCCTCTGTGTTAGCAAAACATCCCACTCCCTCAGAAAAGGAGTGGGTTGCTGCTTGAAAAATCAATTGTAAATACAGTTATCTGTTATCTGTAGATACCGGGGTTAATGCGATCGAATCCTTCAGTGAAAGCAGGTTCCACTTCTGTAACGATGAAGTTATCCAGGTTAGCTTGCAGTAATTGTTTTTGGCGTTCGGTTAATCCTTCAATTTTCAGCACATCCTCCACTTGATCGTAAGGAGCATTTTTGATAATTTTGCCTGCCAAATTTGGATAAAATCCGGGGTATTTCTGAAAAGCTCGCACGTTGGTGTTATTCAAATCGATTTTTTCACCGTATACGTCTGCAAGCTTAGCATCTGCCCGATTCCGCAGGGCGATATCCGCTGCTAGAACAGGAACTGATGGCAAAGCAAAACTGTTTAAATTGCTTGCTTGGGCTATCTGAGGCGTACCCAGCCATGCCAAGCATCCTACCAACAACAAACTAAAGACTGTTAATAAACGCACCAATCCTTTCACGATTTTTCTACCTCTTTGTATCAAACCGAAATAAAAGCTTTAAGCTCATAGCGTTCAGCTAAAGGTTGTAAAGGCTGGTAGGGCAGCAAACTGCTGCAGGATAGTTAGAAGTATGAAGTACGAAACAAACCTTACTCAATAAATTGAGGGCTTTTATAGAGTTTGCTTTCTTTGACTTCATCCTATCCAAAGGGAGCGGTGAGAGCTAAGCCCTATAGACAGCTCTTTTACCCTTCATCCTTTGGCCGAGCGCCGATCGCTTAATCAACACACAGCAGTCATCAGAAACTAATATACAGCGTATTAATATCCACAATCTTTACAGCTTCTAGGTTTGACCCAACTTTTGCTAAAAATTTTTTAATTCCGCAACAATACTTACTCTTAATCTAACTAAGTTCGCTCAAATTTCAGGAAAATCTGACTTTTCGTGAAATTTTATTTACATAAGTTAATATTTTCCCATATTTTGATTATGAACACTTCACAGCAGCACATCATTCTGAATAAGAGCATAAGGCATTGCGAATTGGGCAGCGAGAATTTCCATTTTTCCTTGTGCCATGCTTTTTATCTTCAATATAGCTGCCTTCTTCATAAATAAGGAAAGCCCGCCAAATAGCGGGCTGAAACACAACAGAACTATGAACGAACTATAAAACAATTAATTTTTGATTTAGCTGAAATACTTCATTTCTGCTTCTAGCTGACGAATGAGCTTTTCATCGCCTTTCGCTCTGGCTACTTGCAAGCGATGCTGCAAGCTTCTTTTAATATTCTCTCTATGAACTTCGTGTGCCTTTTTTGAGGCTTCTAGCCTATTCATAATCATAGAATTATCCTTACTTAGTTTTTTTACTTATGTCTTGTAATTTTAACATATCAAAAATTTAGTTACTATTGCTACAGAAAAAATAAACTTTATATTATCTTAAAAACCAGTAATGTTCGAGAATCAACAGAAGCAACAGGCACTGCTAACATTGTTGAGTGATTTTGGCGATCGCGATGTGTATGTCGGCGTGATGAAGGGAGTTATCGCCAAGATTAACTCTAGAGTGAAGATTGTAGACTTAACACACCAAATTCCACCACAAGACATTGCTGCGGCCAGGTTTTGCCTTATGGATGCTTATTCCTATTTCCCTATGGGAACAGTGCATGTGGCGGTAGTAGATCCGGGTGTGGGAGGACTAAGAAGGGCGATCGCAGTAGAATTTGCAAATGGATTTTTAGTAGGCCCCGACAATGGTTTATTTAGTGGAGTTTTGAGTCAAAGTCCTGCTATTGCAGTGGCAGAACTGACAAACCCAGAGTATTGGCACACTCTCCACCCTAGCAGCACTTTTCACGGTAGAGATATTTTTGCACCAGTGGGAGCGCATCTTGCTAGCGGTGTTCCCCTGAAAAAGCTAGGGCGAGAAATTGATCCAGAAACTTTAGTTAAGCTAGAGATACCCGAATGCAGTCGGACAGGTAACACCATAACAGGCTGCATTCAATATATTGACCACTTCGGTAACTTAGTCAGTAATATTCCTGGAAGTTACGTGCAAGGCAAAAGCTGGGGCGTGGTTTTAGGTGAAAAGACTATAACCGGTAGTGGAACTTATGGAGATGTTAAAGTAGGGAGTGCGATCGCACTGATTGGCAGTCATGGCTGGGTAGAAATTGCCATTAATAGGGGTAATGCGCGATCGCTGTTGCAGATGCAGTTGGGAGATACCATACAAGTAGTTAGTAGTTAGTAGTTAGTAGTTGGTTGTTAGTAGTTGGTTGTTAGTAGTTAGTAGTTGGTTTTTAACCACTAACCACTATCCACTATCCACTATCCACTAACCACTATCCACTAACAGTCACCAAGAGAAATACGTTTTTCATACGGGCCTACTTAAATTTGGCATATGACTACGCAAACAATATCTGCACCAGAAGTATATCAAGGTCAGTTTGGCGAATTTACAATTACCAAAAGCGATCGCACTGGCGTCATTATCTACCGCAGTGGCTTAATGATAGCCGCTGTTTGCTTTGCGATCGCTAGTGCTTTAGTGTTATTCGCTCCTCACCCAACCATATTCAAACTGTTAACGCCTCTGTACGCCTGTTTTAGTCTCGCTTTGGGTGTAAGTTTATTGACTATCCATATCTATATGGTAGAATTACACCGACTTTTACAGGTTTTTTGGGTAATTGGCAGTATAACCGCAATTGTAGTAGCGCTATCTAGCAGCGATCCTTTGGCGATCGCAGTTTATACTCAGCCACTTTCCTTACTTGGAATTGGTTTTACCTTTGCGGCTTTGACAGGTATTTATTTTAAAGAAGCCTTTTGCTTCAATCGTTTGGAAACCAAATTACTAACTCCGATTGTGCCGTTGCTACTGCTGGGACATTTACTAAAGATTTTACCTATTCAGTGGGAACGAGTATTGTTAGGAACTTGGGCTATTTTGTTTTTAGTTTTTGCTGTGCGTAAGGCAGTGCAAGCAATTCCTCCGGATATTGGGGATAAGTCTGTATTTGAATATTTAAAAGCAAGACGTTCTGCAAAAGCTTAATGCAGAAAAATCAAAAAAGTAGAATCAGTGGCAGTAGTTGGTAAATACTTGAATTCCAGTTTTACCATTACTGTCATGATAAATTCGCATATAAATATTTTACAAACAAGTATTTAATTTATACTGACTTTAAACTTCAGTTAATAAGTAAATTTTTTGCAAAGAAATACAGTAATAATACTAATAAAGTTTTATCCAGTCATAGTAAGCTTATACACTGGTAAAAATCTAAAGCAGATCAAAACAAGCTGTTATTCCTAAGAATCTACCATTTAAACGGTACTCAATTCCATATTCAGCCAGGGTGAAATAGCCTACATAGGCGTATCTATCAATTAATTAGTTCTCATTTCTAAATTCACTGTTCACCTATTGGCAGGAGTCAGTTGCATGACATCAATCACAAGTTTAAAAACAAAAGTCAAAACCAAAGTCAAAAAGCTAACAGTATTACTTGGCAGCGCTGCTGTGATGACATTGGGTGTGAGTGCCTCAGCAATGGCAGCATCCCTGTACGATGTCACGGAATTGGGCTACGTTATATACGATCCATACGAGTCCAATGGAGCCTCTGGCATCAATGATGTCGGTCAAGTTGTGGGTGGCGCATATGTAGGTGCAGGCGGCGGTACTCGTGGCTTTATATGGGATAGCAGTACTGGCATAACTAACCTGGGCACTCTCCCAGATGGAAATCACAGTGGTGCCAATAACATCAATAATGCTGGTCAGGTGGTGGGATCTTCAGACAGCGGCTATTCTGCAAATCGTCCTTATTTGTGGAGCAAAGACACTGGCATGATTGACCTGGGTACTCTTCCAGGAGAAAGTGAAGGCAGCGCCTATAGCATCAATAATGCGGGTCAAGTGGTGGGGGAGTCTGGCTATCGCGCATTTTTATGGAACCAAAGCACTGGTATGACCGACCTTGGTACTCTCCCAGGAGAAAGTTACAGTCACGCCAATGACATAAATGATGTCGGTCAGATAGTGGGAAGTTCTGGTAATCGCGCTGTTATGTGGAATGACAATGTTATTACCAATCTTGGTACTCTCCCAGGAAGAAATTACAGTTACGCTTATGCCATTAATAATGCTGGTCAGATAGTAGGGTCTTCGTCAAATAGCAGCAATGGAAATAGCCGTGCCGTTTTGTGGAACAGCAACGGTGACATAACCGATCTCGGCACGTTTGCGGATGGGAGTTCCAGTTACGCCTCTGACATCAATAATATCGGTCAGGTAGTGGGGAGAGCAGGCGATCGCGCTGTTGTGTGGGATAGCAGCAGTGGCATAAGTGACCTTAACAAATTGATTGATCCTAGTCTAGGTTGGACGTTGAACGGTGCAATAGCGATTAATAACAAGGGTCAGATTGTCGGTTACGGCAAGAATAAGAAAGATCAATATCGCGCTTTCTTGCTAACTCCCAAATCACACAAACCAGTACCAGAACCATTGACAATGGGCGGTACGATACTAGCAGGAACTGGTTTAGCTTATCTGCGTCGCCGCCAAGGTCGTCTGCGTCGGTCATCAAAAGCATGAGTCGATTTTTTGACTAGCTTGCTGTTTTATACTTAACTAGAATGAAAGAGCCAATATAGGTGTATCTATCAATACTTCTCAATTCCAAATTTGCAGTTCACCTATTGGCAGGCAGGAGCCAGTTGCATGAAATCAATCACAAGTTTAAAAACAAAAGTCAAAACAAAGGTCAAAAAGTTAACAGTATTACTTGGCAGTGCTGCGGTAATGACATTGGGCGTCAACGCTTCAGCAACGGCAGCATCCCTGTACGATGTCACTATATTGAGCGATCTGGAAAGTGCGTATTTTGGTAAGAACGTTAGGATTAATAACTTCGGTCAGGTAGTTGGTACTTCTAATAGTAGCAATGGTGCTCGTGCCTCGTTGTGGAGTAGCAGCACTGGTACCATAAATCTGGGTACTCTACCAGGCGGAACCTACAGTGAAGCCATTGACATCAACGATGCAGGCCAAGTAGCAGGGATTTCATCTAGTAGTGATGGCGACCGTCACTTTTTGTGGAGTAGTAGCACTGGCATGGTTGACTTCAGTACTCTTTCAGGTTTAAATTCCAATACTCCCCATTCAATTACGGCCATCAATAATACAGGTCAGGTGGTGGGAAATATTAAGAAGAACGACGATTCTTATAGCCCCTTCTTGTGGAGCAACAATACTGGCACGGTTGAATTGGATGTAGTTGGCGATGGGTATAACAGTTACTCCAAAGACATCAATGATGTCGGTCAGATTGTGGGAACTTATAGTCGCCTTGATGGTAGTGGCGTTAGTAAGGGTTTCTTGTGGAACAACAATGAAGCCACCGATCTCAGCGAAGCCTTGGATGCATATGTAAGTGAACCTAGTAGTATTAATAACTTTGGTCAGGTTGTAGGAACTTATACCCCTAGTTGGACTGAGGAGGTTTATGAAGAGAGCTCTTTGTCTAGGCTTCCTCGGGCTTTTTTGTGGAGCAGCAGCACTGGCAAGGTTGACATAGGTGTCGATGAATTTAACAAAGGAATATACAGCGTGCCTCTTGACGTTAATGATCTTGGTCAGGTAGTAGGAAGTACCTTTGGTGGTGACTGGTCTGACGCCTTTTTTTGGGATAGCAGCACTGGTTGGATTAACCTTAACACCGTAGTTGACCCCAGTTTGGGCTGGACAATAGAGTATGCAAGCGACATTAACAACAAAGGTCAGATCATCGCTTTCGGCAACAACAAGAATGGTAGATTTGGCACTGTATTACTCACTCCCAAATCACACAAACCAGTACCAGAACCATTGACAATGGGTGGTACGGTACTAGCAGGGGCTGGTTTAGCTTATCTGCGTCGCCGCCAAGGTCGTCTGCGTCGGTCATCAAAAGCATGAGTTGATTTTTTGACTAGCTTGCTGTTTTATACTTAACTAGAATGAAAGAGCCAATATAGGTGTATCTATCAATACTTCTCAATTCCAAATTTGCAGTTCACCTATTGGCAGGCGGGAGCCAGTTGCATGAAATCAATCACAAGTTTAAAAACAAAAGTCAAAACAAAAGTCAAAAAGCTAACAGTATTACTTGGCAGTGCTGCGGTAATGACATTGGGTGTGAGTGCCTCAGCAATGGCAGCATCCCTGTACGATATCACCGACTTGGGTTTGCTTTCATCAAACGACGGCAGCAGTATGGCCTTTGGCATTAATAATCTTGGTCAGGTGGTTGGTAGGTCTGGCAATCGCGCCTTTGTGTGGAGCAGCAGCGACGGCATGACTGACCTCGGTATCCTTCCAGGTGGAACTTACAGTGAAGGCTATGCTATTAATGATGCAGGTCAGGTGGTAGGAAATACTTATACTGATAGCAACCATAGCGGCTATCAGGACTTTAGAAGTCGCGCTTTTTTTTGGAGTAGCAGTACTGGCATGACTGACCTTGGTACCCTTCCAGGTGGAGATAGCAGTTACGCCAATAGCATCAATAATACAGGTCAGGTGGTAGGTACTTCTAAGAATACCAGCGATGATATTAGTAGCGCTTTTTTGTGGAGCAGCAAAACCGGCATGATTGACCTGGGCATCTCTGAATATAAAAGTTGGGCTTCTGATATTAACGATTTCGGTCAGATTGTGGGGGGCAACGGTCAAGCTTTTTTATTGGACAGCAATGGATTAATTTGGCCGCGTACTATCTCACCAATTGCTAATGCCTCTGCGATCAATAATGTCGGTCAGATTGCGGGCAATTATAGGTACACTGCTGACGGTCCTCGCAGCTTTTTCTGGAGTAGTAGTACCGGTGCGATTGACCTAGCTTCTACTTCAAGCCAGGATAACGAAGGCATCTACAGCGTAACTAATGACATCAATGATGCTGGTCAGATAGTGGGACTTAAGATTAGCGGTTTAGATCCTTTTGTGTGGGATAGCAGCACCGGCATGCTTAACCTTAACACCCTAATTGATCCAAATTCGGGCTGGGATCTGGATGATGCGTTAGCTATCAATAATAATGGTCAGATTGTTGGTTATGGAACGAATAAAAACGGTCAAAAACGCGCTTTCTTGCTAACTCCCAAATCACACAAACCAGTACCAGAACCATTGACAATGGGCGGTACGGTAATAGCAGGGGCTGGTTTAGCTTATCTGCGTCGCCGCCAAGGTCGTCTGCGTCGGTCAAGTTTTAACAATAATGATTGAGTAGGTGCACTTCAAGATTGCATATTGAACAATACGGTTCAGTTAAGGATTTTTGGTAAAAACAATTGGTCTGTAGAGACGCGAAATTACCCTGCGGGAACGCCTGTGGCGTACGCGTCTCTACAAAGGGTTCTGGGCTTATCACCAAGCATATTGGCATATTAAATAAATCGCAATGACGCTAAGAAAAACTTGGCGTCTTTGTGTTTTGGCGTCAAAATTTTAAGAGTCCCTTAAGGGAGGCGACAGAATGATATTGGCTGGAGTAAAAATTATACTGGTTGAGCCAGCTGGCCCCTTGAATGTGGGGTCTGTTGCACGGGTGATGAAAAATTTTGGGCTGCATCAACTGGTGTTAGTAAATCCCCAATGCGACCCCTTGGGAATGGAAGCAAGGCAAATGGCGGTTCATGCCCAAGATATTTTAGATGCAGCGGTATCGGTAGCGACATTACCAGAAGCGTTGCAAGGGTGTAAAAGAGCGATCGCCACAACTGGTATTGATCATCACTGGCAAGCGCCTTTAGAAACCCCCCGTACAGCACTACCCTGGTTACTAGCAGAGGAAGGACAACCCGCAGCACTAATTTTTGGTAGAGAAGACCGGGGATTAACTAATCAAGAATTAAACTATGCCCAGCGCTTTGTCCGCATTCCCACGAGTCCCAATTATTCATCGCTGAATTTAGCTACGGCTGTGGCAATTTGTTGTTACGAGTTAGCACAATTTGATGCAGAAAGAGAAAATTTCACACCATCTTCGCTTCCCTGCATCCCTGCATCTTCTGCAACAGCACCTGAGTCCGAAATCGCACCTTTGGATGTTGTGGAAGCATACTATCAGCAATTAGAATCCCTATTGCTAAAGATTGGTTATCTGTATCCCCATACAGCAGCCAGCCGGATGGAAAAATTCCGGCAATTGTATAATCGCGCTCAATTACAAACTCGCGAGGTTGCTATGTTACGAGGTATTTTACGACAGGTGAAATGGGCGCTCTCTAACAAAAGCGATAGTGAAAAATTTTAATTAATTAGCTACCATGTACGCAATTTTCCCCAAGGCTATTAATTATGACTTAAACTAAACACAAAAATACAAGTAAAAATAGAAGAGGACACGCTTAGACGGTATTCGCCGCACTTAAGTGTCCGTATATTCCATATATGCTTGCTTTTGAGGATTTTCAGGAGTAAATAGTGGTTCGGGAGTTTGCAGAAAAGTCGAGTCTATGTCTTTATCCCTTATAGGGATTAAAAACTACCCCACCCCAACCAGGTAAAACTTTATAGGTATCTGCTAGATTATACACCTCGCTATCACCATCGTTATTTTATGGAAACCAGAACTGATATGACAGGTTTCTCACGACGTCAACCTACTAGTGGACGCCGCCAGCTTCCCCGAAAAGTGCAAAAGTTGGGGCCAAATCAAGTGAAAGCTTCTAAGGAACAACAGCGCCCTCCTCAAAACGGAACAACGCTGACACGTTTAAAAGTGAATCCTTCCGCCAACAATGCTAGTACAGCTAAAAAGCGACCGGGGGTAGTAGTGCCAGCAGCTATCAAACCCATCCCTACTAAACCAGGAAAGATTCCACCCTTCAAGCCCAGCAATGTCAAGGTAAAAACTGTACGAGTGCGTAAGCAGGCTTTGCCCAAAAAGATCAGAACATCCCGAAAAACACGGTTAAAGCCCATGGCAAGAACCATTCTATATGCCCTGCGCTTACTAATTGTGGGAGTTGGTATTGGTGCAATCGTAGGAACGGTATTGTCAGTATTAGACCCTGCTAGCCGTATCGCCACTACTGGAATATCAGCCAATGATGACTTAAGGCAAGCGCAGACACAGCCTAGTCCCACTCCTACAGCTACAGTTTCTACTCCATCATTATCGCAAGAAATTATCCCCTTGAAAACTGCCATGCAAGGTCTGATGGCTGGCAACCCAAATCTGACACCAGGGGTTTTTGTGGTCGATTTGGACAATGGTGGTTACGTAGATATAAATGCCTCCTCAAGTTTTCCCGCAGCCAGTACAATTAAGATTCCAATTCTAGTTGCCTTTTTCCAGGATGTGGATGCTGGAAAGATTCGCCTCGATGAAATGCTGACCATGCAAAAAGAGATGGTTGCAGGCGGTTCTGGAGATATGCAGTACAAACCCGCAGGTTCCCAGTTCAAAGCGCTGGAAGTTGCAACTAAGATGATGACAATTAGCGATAATACAGCGACCAATATGCTGATAACCCGTATGGGTGGCATTGAGGCATTAAATCAGCGCTTCCGGAGTTGGGGTTTAACAACCACAGTTATTCGCAACCAACTTCCTGACTTGCAAGGTACGAATACTACTAGTCCCAAAGAATTAGGAAATTTGATGGGGATGGTTAGTCAAGGCAATTTAGTAAGCATGATATCGCGCGATCGCATACTTGATATCATGCGTAATACTGTTAGAAATACCTTGTTACCAAGTGGTTTAGGACAGGGTGCAACTATTGCCCACAAGACAGGCGATATTGGTACGATGCTAGCAGATGCAGGTTTAGTTGACCTCCCAACTAACAAACGTTACGTAGTTGCTGTGATGGTAAAACGCCCCAACAACGACCCCAACGCCAGAAAATTAATTAGCTCAATTTCTCGCGCTGCTTACCAACAATTTACTGAAACAACTCCTACTATCCCAACAAGTGCGCCACCAAACCCAGCGCCTACAAGTTCTAACACCTCGGGTGCTGTGCCAACTCCAACGCCTACAACTTCTAACACCTCGGGTGTTGTACCGACTCCAACCCCTACAACTTCTAACACTCCGACAATTGCTGTACCAACTCCAGCGCCTACAAGCAGTTATCAGCCCCCAGTCATAACTCCTCTTGCACCACCAACAAATTCTCTGCCCACAACTAATTATCAGTACCCCATCATGAGTCCGCCTCTGCCTAATAACTTCGGAGGTTCTTTACCTCCAACTAGTTATCAGTCTCCACCAATGATGAATCCACAGTATTATCCTTACCCTTATCAAAGATAATTTTTCCTACCAATTTTAGTTTTTATAGATTGCTCATAGCTAATCACTATTAGCTGCTTGTGAATCCTGAATTTAATTAAATTACCAATGGCATCTACTATACCGTCAATTCAATTTTTTACTGGTATTTCCGAAGAACTGAGTAATGTTAGCTTGCGACGAAACAGTTCTGGGAAGCGTATAGTCTTGATGATGTTCAATCGATTAAAAGCCATAGAAGGATTGAATAGCTTCACAAAACAATCTTTAAATTCAATGCTGTTAACTGATGAAGAAGGCAATATAAATGTTACACCTTCTTCTGTAAAATTTATTTTCGGGGGTGCAGAAGGTGATGAGCTACAACGGGTAGAGTGCAAAATTGAAATCGAACGGGATGACCATTGGGAAAGATTTATGAGATTTATGCATCGTTACGCTGAGGCAAATGGCATGGCTTATGGTGAATCATAAAAATTATGAATGATGAATTAGAAACTATGAAAAATTCATCATTCATAATGTATTCATTTACAATTCCTTATTTTGTTGAAATCTTGGCTTGAAGACTTCACCACGCCAGAGAATAATTAAGAGATAGCCAAAGTAGGCTATTAACATAAACCAAAACTCATTAATACCATAATTATCAACTCCCAATCTGGCTATATTTTCAAATAAGATAAAAGCAATAGTAAAGACTATACTACTTAGAGTTGCCAAAGCTTTTTTCAGAAAAGAACCTTGCATTGGTATAACACCAATAATGTAATATAGGATAAAAAATACAAGGCTATATCCGCAAATTAACCAAAGGTAAAAGGGCGCATTTTGAAAATAGTGATTAACTAAAAAAAAGCTAGCACCAAGAAATGTAATGATGATATATCTCCATTCCTCAAATTTAGTATTAAAAAATTGCTCCCACATCAAAACTAGGAAGAAATAAGATAGAAAAGTGCCAAAAACTAATTCATAAAAATTGACTCTTCCCATCCAATCTGGATCTATCATTTTTACGCCTCTAAAAACTTATCAAATATTAATACACAGTTTTCAAGGGTGATTTCGTAGATAATGAGATTTATTTTTATGATTTTTACTTGTGATATAAAATTCGGTAGGATCTGAATGATTAAAAAACCGCACCAGACGCTGAGGGCACAGAGAGATGAGGAAGGAGAAATAATTTCGATACAAACGGATTTAATATGATATTAAAAAAAATTCTCCCAACCATGCTAAACAAAGAGATAAGGGAGATATTCTTCTTGCGAAGATCGGTAAATTGTTAAACTAGTGAAATTTATTCTGTACCTTCAATATGTCTGCAAGTTCAGTTGAGATTGCTGAGATTCAGTAGATAGCTTCAACATAGCCATCATATACTGTGTTCGTTGTTCAGTTAATAGCATACACAAAGCGAGTATTAGTTCAGAACCGCTAGCAAGAACTGTACCAACAAGATCTGTGGGTATAGCGTTACCAATTAAAGAAACTAAAGCACCTACAAATAGCCAAGACCATTTCAATCTACGCCAAATACCGATACCAATAATCATCACAAAGAGGTTAACTAAAATAGTGATAATTGGTAATTGATTGGGTTGAGCCGCGACATAACGTAACATACCAGCAAATGTCTCAGGAACCAGTTCGAGTCCTACAAACTGAGTAGCTACATCATATATACCGAGTCCGATCGCAAGTACCCAACCTAAAACTCTGACAAACCGACTACCTGCCCAATCTGCTCCGGCTCGATGAGCAAGTTCAACTACAATTACAATAAACAGGGGAACGACAATATAGTGGGCAAGAAAACGCAGCATACTGAGTGATTCCAGCAATTTTCCTTCACCAAGCAGGCTTCCCACTAACAAAACAAAATTGTCATAGCTACTGCATACTAAAAGTATGGGTAGGACAATCATTGCTATACTGTTTGACTTGCGCCACAGTTGAATTGACCAAACTAGTAATACCCATTCGACTAAGATATAACTGAGATGGCAGAATGGGTGAATAACTGACAAAATATTCGTCATCTTTTTTGGCTCTCCAATGTATCTACATCACTTGCATCTTGATTGCGATCGCTATTGACTTACCTATATACGCCTTTGTCTTGAGCCTGTTGGAGTGATTTTGAGTTAGCTTGGCGTAGCGGATTAATGTAGACCAAATAAGCAAAAATGATAACTCCCATTTCTGTACCAGCTAAGTCGTGGAGAATATGGAAGAGTGGATTTAGGGTGGGATTAGATTGGTGTTGAGCTAGGAGAAAAACAAAGAATAAGTTAACACCAACAGAAAAAATAGGTACGAAGATGATCCGCCAGTCTTGGAGAACTTTGTAGGCTCTATATGTCAAAAATCCAAAGACTATTGTGAGAGCAATATAAATGGGAATTTTAAAGGCAGAAATATCCAGACTTGCTCCTAAAGGATATAAAACTGAGATGGCAAGTAAACTGCCGACAAATAATATATCAACCCATTTATTTCGAGCAAAGGCATCTGCCCACAAAGCAAAGGATGAAATTAAAAATGCATAGAATAGGAAGTTCAAAAAGGTATAATCATTTTGATAAAACCAATTTTGTTGTATGTGCCAGCCAATCTCAAAGG
The DNA here is from genome assembly GCF_000517105.1 of Fischerella sp. PCC 9605. GTDB lineage: Bacteria > Cyanobacteriota > Cyanobacteriia > Cyanobacteriales > Nostocaceae > PCC9605. Next base: position 340,296 of record NZ_KI912148.1, read on the forward strand.
CAATAGCAACCATTTGAAAAGGAAGCCCTAGGTAAAGAGCAAAGGGAGAATGCAACCCCTTTGATACTAAGTAATCTGCACGGTCGTAAAATATCTTCATGGTGACAGGAACAATAACAAAGGGAAGCAAATGAGTAATAATTAGGGCGATTTTCCATCCCCAAGAAATGCTTCCCATATCTGAAGCTTGCCAGAATGTGTAGCCAAAACCAGATAATGTCACCAGAAAGTAGATAGCAGCGATCAAAAAAGTTGCTCCAAAAATTTTGTTTTTAATTGCTTTATCTGTGACTTGGAGCGCAATATCTTGGTCAGATTTTTGTATTTGCATTTATCAATTACCCTTGAATTAAAAATTTGTACTTATTCAGCACACAAGCACTTACATTGATACAGACACAATAGGTAAACAATCTAGTATGGTTGCAAATATATAGTGCTTGCTTCTGGAATTTTGAGCTTACAGGAGTATGCTTCACCATCTGAACGCAACAAACTTAGCTACCAACAGAAGTTGGTCAATTCCAGATTCTCTCCAAATTTTTTGGTGAAATTTAATTTTCGATTACTGGCTAGAATTCACCAAAGATGATGCTCAAAAGGGAAAATCAATTTATCAAAAATCCCAAAATGCTATCAAATACGCTGATATCTCATTCCTGGCAGTTGCGAGACTAAACCCATTAGTTCCAACTGCAACAAAGCACTAGCAACCGCACCCGCAGCCATGCCTGTTTGTTTGACAATAACATCAAAGGACAAAGGCTCTGAAGAAATCGCATTCATTACCTGCTGAACTTCTGGTGATAAATTAGGCAATATTAACTGTTGGGATTGTGGTGACGCCTGAACAGAATCTAATTTTGGTATTGCTCCCAGCATTTTTAACAGTTCGTCTAGTTCTTTAAGAATAGGAGCAGCACCTTGGCTGAGTAACTTTAAACACCCTTGAGATGGGTAATCATCCAATCTTCCTGGGAGTACATAAACATCTCTGCCAAATTCATTCGCATAGTTAGCTGTTATCAGTGCACCGGATTTTAGAGGTGCTTCCATCACCAATACAGCACGACTCAACCCAGCGATAATCCGGTTGCGACGGGGAAAATGGGCGCGATCGGGGGGAGTTTGAGTTGGGTACTCACTCAAAACCAATCCAGCAGCGAGAATTCGCTTGTACAATTCCTGATTTTTGGCTGGATAGATGACATCTACGCCTGTACCTAAAACTGCTAGTGTACGCCCTCCAGCTTTGATAGCGGCGGCGTGACTTTCTGTGTCAATTCCCTCTGCTAAACCAGAAACGACTGTAAAGCCATTTTTAACCAAAGCCGTGCTAATTTGACGAGTCCAACGGATACCATACTCTGAGGGTTGGCGCGTACCGACAATGGCAACGAGTGGCTTTTGTCCGAGATTCTCTTGCAGTTCGACTTCTCCGCGAAAGTACAATAATGGCGGTGGACTAGGAGTTTCTAGCAGCAAGCGGGGATATTCTGCATCTGCTGGTGTCCAGAAATTAGGGTTTTGTTCTTGGTGCTGGGTGAGTAGTTGTTCGGGATAAAGACGCGATCGCTGTCTTGTCACCTTTTCTAATGTCTGAAAACCAAAACCCTCGACTGCTTGCAATTGTGCCGGACTAGCTTCCCAAGCTGCTTTGAGTGTGCCAAAATGCTCTTGCAATCGTTGCAGCAATACCGGGCCAATCCCAGATATACGCGACCAAGCTAGCCAATACGCACGTTCAACTGCCAATTGTTCATCCTCATCTGTTCTGGCTTGATTATTCCCAGATTCTCTAGCTGAAATATGATTGACGCCAAAAAGCAAAGACGCCAAGTTATTCTTAGCGTCTTTACGTAAAATGATTTCTAGTGCCTAGACTTACACCATCTCTGATGATGTTTGCACTACTGGCTGGGGTTGGGGTTGAAACATGAACAATGAGTAGACCACATCTCGGCGAATGTTGGTCATCATATCCAAGAAGAGTTCGTAACCCTCGGTCTTGTACTCAATTAATGGATCTTTTTGACCGTAACCCCGTAATCCTACGGACTCGCGCAGGGCATCCATTTGTTGTAGGTGTTCCCGCCACAGGGTGTCAATTCGCTGCAAGATAAAGAAGCGTTCGGCTTGACGCATCAATCCGGGTTGAATTTGGTCAATCTGGGCTTCTTTGATGTCGTAGGCGATCCGCACTTGTTCGTGCAGGAAGGCTTTAATCTCAGCCATTGACATATCTACTAGTTGGTTTGACTGCAAATCTGCTAGCAGATAAACAAATTCTTTGACTTTCTCCACCAACTTGTCTAATTCCCACTCTTCTGAGGGTAAGTCTGGGTTGATGTAGTAGTTAACGATGTCATCCATCGTTCTTTCGGCGTACTCAATCACCTGTTCTTTCAAGTCTTGCCCTTCCAAGACTCGGCGGCGTTCGGCGTAGATGGCACGGCGCTGGTTATTCATCACCTCGTCGTACTCAAACACCTGTTTGCGGATGTCGTAGTAGTAGGTTTCGACTTTTTTCTGCGCGCCTTCTAAACTGCGGGTAAGCATCCCAGATTCGATGGGCATGTCTTCTTCGACGCGGAACATTTCCATTAATTTGGCAACGCGATCGCCACCAAAAATCCGCATCAGGTTATCCTCTAAGCTGAGGAAAAATCTCGTCGAACCAGGGTCGCCTTGCCGTCCGGCCCGTCCGCGCAACTGGTTGTCAATCCGCCGCGATTCGTGACGTTCTGTACCAATTACGTGCAAGCCTCCCAGTTCTACTACTTCTTGGTGTTCGCGGCTGGTGAACGCTTCATACTCTTGCTTGACGCGGTTGTAGGCGTTTCGCAATTGCTGAATCACAGGATCGTCGGTAGGAGCTTTTTCTGCTGCTACAGCTACCTTTTCTTCTGCTTCTAATTCTGGCAGACTGCGATCGCCATATTCTCGCACCGCAGATTCTACAGCTTGTTTGAGCATTTGTTCTGCTTCTTTAGAAAGCTGAGTTGGGAAAACCTGTGGCGAAGCCTTCCAAGTTTTAACTTTTTTACCTGGGACAAAGCCTTGACCAGCACCACTTCCTGCGGGAGGTAAACCAGATGCCCTGTGGATGCTAAACATATCTTCATCTTCCGGCTTCACGATCCGGGGCATGAAGTATTCCCGCAGCTTTAAACGCGCCATGTATTCGGCGTTACCACCAAGGATAATATCCGTACCTCTACCAGCCATGTTGGTGGCAATGGTCACAGCCCCTTTGCGCCCTGCTTGAGCCACAATCTCTGCTTCACGCTCTACGTTTTCCGGTCGGGCATTGAGCAGTTCGTGGGGAATCTCCATTTGCTTCAACAGCTGGCTGAGATATTCTGATTTTTCTACGCTTGTAGTTCCTACCAATACAGGTCGGCCTAGTTGGTGCATTTCGGCACATTCTTTGGCGATCGCCCTCCATTTACCCGCTTCGGTCTTAAAGACCATATCGGACAAATCTTCACGTCTTCTGGTACGGTTGGTAGGAATTACCGTTACTTCTAGTTTGTAAATTTTTTCAAATTCTGCTTCTTCTGTTTTTGCCGTTCCTGTCATTCCACCTAGTTTTGGATACAGCAAAAACAGGTTTTGATAGGTAATTGTCGCTAGAGTCTGAGTTTCTGGTTGAATTTCTACGTGTTCTTTTGCTTCAATTGCTTGGTGCAGTCCATCACTCCAACGGCGTCCAGGTAGCACCCGTCCAGTAAATTCATCAACAATCACCACTTCCCCGTTGCGGACAATGTAGTTTACGTCCTTGAGGAACAGTTCTTTAGCCTTAATGGCATTGAAAACGAAGTGTGCCCACGGATCTTCTGGATCGAATAAATCTTTTACTCCCAAAAGCTGTTCTGCTTCGGCAAAACCTTCATCAGTCAACAGCACGTTACGAGCTTTTTCATCTACTTCATAATGCTCATCTTTTTTGAGTGCTGCGGCAATCCGGGCTGCTTCTAGATATTTTTCTGTTGGTCGTTCTACTTGCCCGGAAATAATCAACGGAGTCCGCGCTTCATCAACTAAAATTGAGTCTACCTCGTCAATTACACAGTAGTTGAATGGGCGCTGCACCACGTCTTTCATGTCTGTCGCCATGTTGTCGCGCAGATAGTCAAAACCTACCTCGCTGTTGGTGACATAAGTAATGTCACACTCGTAGTTTTTCTTTCGCTCTTGGGGAGTCATGCTTGCCTGAATTAGCCCCACACTCAACCCCAAGAAACGATGCACCTGTCCCATCCATTCTGCGTCACGACGAGCCAAGTAATCGTTAACCGTAACTACGTGTACGCCTTTGCCTGTCAGAGCATTCAAATAACTAGGTAGGGTAGCAACCAGGGTTTTGCCCTCACCGGTTTTCATTTCGGCAATTTGCCCTGTGTGTAATATGACACCGCCTAATATTTGGACATCAAAATGCCGCAACCCTAAGACTCGCCGTGCAGCTTCTCTGACCACAGCGAACGCTTCTGGTAAGATATCATCCAAAGTTTCGCCGTTAGTCAGACGCTGCTTAAACTCCGCTGTTTTGCCCTTGAGTTCCTCATCAGAAAGGGCTTTAATATCTTCCTCTAAGAGGTTAACTTCTGTAATGTAAGGTTGGTATCTTTTAAGCTTACGAGCGTTGGGGTCGCCCAACAAAGTTTTTAGCATGGCAGGTTATTGAACAAAATCAAGGGAGAGGGGAATTTAAGATTTGGAATTGATTATAAGCATCTAACCCAACTGAGCCTTAATACTCAACAGCAGGGCTGGTAATGTAAATTTCCTCAAAAACAGCAAGAAGACTGACCAATCTACTTACTAAATGATGAATTTAAACTACAAGTTTATGTTTGAAACTTTATTAATAGTATCATTTTGCCCCCAGATGAAGCAGTGAACTCCAACCATGCTCAAGTAGCGATCGCCGTCCTTTAGGGGATTGGGGGATTGGGGGATGGGGAGATGGGGAGATGGGGGATGGGGAGAAAGAAGAATTCTTGTCTCTCCCACTCTCCCACTCTCCCCTCTCCCCCTCCTCAATTCGAGTTTTCCCACTCCGGCGTGAGACGGCGGAAATTATACTCATTAACACCAGGATGGCAGGAGGCACAGCTGTTTATCTCTAGAGGACGTGGCAGTTTGACTTTGGGATGCAAAGCTTTGAAATAACGAGAATTATTGAGGCGATAGGGCGTTTGTTCTTCTTGTAGCTGGGGACGGGAAAAAGTAGCAAGATATCTCCAAATCAAAATGCGTGGTGGATCGACTAAAGGTTTGAGCTGGCTGCCGTAATGTTGTGAGTCTTCTAAGAGATTTTTCCAAGTTTGAGTCGGAAAAATCTCTGGTGGTAAGGCAATGTGACAGCTAGAACAATTTTCAAGATAAAGTTCTTGCCCTAGTTGGTATTGGCTAGGTACTACATCAACAGTGCCGATCTCGGAAGTAGGAGTAGCACCTTGGACATTAGTTGCAAAGGATAGTAGCCAACCCATAGCCAAACACCAAGCGAAGACTACTAAAAGTAAACCAAAAGGCTTTCTATTGAGTTGGCGGTGGTTACGACGCTTAATAATATTTGACATCCTCACACCTATTTGATTTTGGATTTTAGATTTTGGATTGTGGATTGGAGATTAATAATTTATGATTGTTTTTTCCATGACCTATTACCTAATTCCTAGTTCCCAATCCCTTCACTTTGTTGCTACTACAATCATTCTGCGGCTATCAAGTGCAAATGGCTCACCATCGTGTCCGTAACCCTCAACCTGACGGAAACCAGCTTGGCATAAGCAGTCGCGGAGTTCTGTAAAGGTAAAATGACGAACAAAGAAATTGATGCGATGTATCTGCCCATCACGGATGATAATTCGTTCGTTGTATGTGCGACCAGTAGAGATACCATAGCGGTTAGTATCAATCATGAAATTGCCATCGCGTTCGGTAATAAAGGTAGGATGAAAGTCTTTGATTATGCGGTACAAGTTTTGAATATCAATTAACAATTTGCCATCTGCTTTGAGGGCGCGATAGGCTTCAGCTAGTACCAAGCGATTTTCATCGTCATTGAAGTAGCCAAAAGCGGTGAACCAATTGATAATACAGTCAAAGCGATCGCTCCACGGCAGAGAACGCATATCACCTTGGATGTACTCAACTTCCACACCGCTACTAGCTGCATCTTGACGGGCTTTGTCCAAAAATAAAGCTGTAGCATCAAGCCCAGTTATATTACAGCCACCTTTAGCCAGTTGATTAGCAATTCGCCCGTGTCCACAAGCTAAATCTAATACAGCCATTCCTGCTTCTAAATTCAGCAGACGACAGATTAAATCAACATTGCGTTCCGTCCGTTCTGGTGTCAACAGTGGTTCGTAGAAGTAAAGATAATCTTCGTCGAACAGCGCTTCAAAATCGAATCTATTTGCACTCATGAGAGAGAATTGAGAGGGTGCATTAACGGATATTCTTAACTTAAGATTTATGCAGACAAGTACGCATTAATTAGCGTAGCTGCTGCTTTTTCTAAAGATACCTCCGCAACTTGACCAAATAAGCGCCGTTGGGCAAATGCGCCATCAATTAGCAACAGTAAATTTGCAGCGAGTTCGCGTGGATTGCTTGCACTTGCTTGTTCGGATAATTGCATCAGGCGATCGCGCACCGCTTCTTTATGCTTGATTGCAACTTGATGTCCCGGATAGTCCAATTGTGCAAATTCTGCTGTTGTAATGAGGAACGGACACCCCAAACAATCTGGCTTTGTCAATAGTTCATCCAACCATTTAAACACCGCCAGCAATTGTTGAGTAGGCTGATGGGGATGCTTGGCAATTTCTACTTCCATCAGTTCCCAAAAGCGTTGGTTACGTCGTTCCAGATACGCCACCACTAAATCATCTTTTGATGGGAAATAGCGATATAAGGTTGTTTTTGCCACTCCTGACTTGGCAATTATGGTATCTACCCCCGTTGCCCGAATGCCTTCCCGATAGAATAGTTCATCAGCAATGTTGAGGATATGTTCTCTTAGCGCAGGTTTCGCTTCATCCTGCGCTGCTTTTACACGAGTTTTTGGCACGGAATTCTCCCAATATCCCTATTGACATGATACATACCTGTCTGTAATATAACAATTATGAAAATAATACAGACCTATCTGTTTTATATAGGAAATATCCAGCCATGAAGATTGGAATTATTGGTAGTGGAAACATGGGACGTTCTTTAGGTATTCTCTGGGCAGAACAGGGGCATCAAGTATTTTTTGGCTCCCGTGATGCCGAAAAAGGAAAAGCAGTTGCTGAGTTCGCAGAACTCGGAACACAAGGTGGTTCAAACGATCAAGCAGTGGCGTTTGCTGATGTGATTTTGTGGACAGTACGCGGGATGATGCCAACACAATTGCTATCTCATCCTGAAGCTCTCAACGGTAAGATAATCATTGATTGTAATAATCAGGAAATTCCGGAAGGATTTGCTTATCCAGCAATAGTAGAATCTTTAGCGGAAAAGCTTGCTAAAGATGTACCGAATGCGCGTGTGGTCAAGGCTTTTAACACAATGGCACAGGAAGTGTTTGAATTAGCACCTGAGCCGCTTAGGGATTATGGGGTTTCTGTGTTTGTTGCAGCAGATGATGAGCAAGCCAGAAAAACAGTAATGCAGCTTGCAGAAGAGATAGGATTTTTACCAATAGATACCGGAACTTTACGCAATGCGCGATTAGTGGAAGGCTTAGGAGATTTTATTCGCCTAATTATCATTGGTCAGGAGCAAGGTGCTTATGCAACCATCTGTGTGAACATCCTACCTGCGGCGCAAGAACAACGTTTAGGCGGACGGCAAGCTTCGAGTTTGAAGTGAATCTCTAGATGAATTTAAGGAATCGGCACAGCCCGCAACAACCGTTCCATCACCGTTCTTGACCTGCGTCCGCCTGTGGGAATGAGGCGATGACAAAGAACATAAGGGGCAAGAAACTTGACATCATCGGGAATAGCGTAATCACGCCCTAACAGAAAAGCCAGCGCCTGAGTAGCGCGATGCAATGCCACAGTACCACGCGGACTGACGCCAAGAGTAATTTCTTCATCGCATCGCGTCGCCCTAACTAAGTCAAGAATGTATTGTTGCAGGGAAATATCCACTTTTACCTGAGCGCAGATTTGCTGCAATTGTTGGACTTCTGCCAAGCTAATACAAGGCTGCAAATCAAGAACATTCACTCCTTTGTGCAAGCGTTGCAGCATTTGCAGTTCTTCTTGTTCAGAAGGATAGCCCAAACTCAACGACAGCATAAACCGATCCATCTGGGCTTCTGGCAGGGGAAAAGTACCTTGGTATTCAATGGGGTTTTGAGTCGCAATGACAAAAAATGGTGTGGGGACAGCACGAGAAACGCCATCAACTGTGACTTGATGCTCCTCCATGACTTCCAGCAAAGCCGATTGGGTGCGGGGTGTGGCGCGGTTAATTTCGTCGGTTAGCAGCACATTGGCAAATACCGGGCCGGGAAGAAAGTGAAATTCACCGCTTTTGGGGTTCCAGATGTTGGTACCGGTGATGTCAGTTGGTAATAAATCAGGAGTGCATTGTAGTCTTTGAAATTTGCCATCTATGGAACGAGCAAGTGTTTTTGCCAGGAGCGTTTTGCCTACACCAGGAACATCTTCTAACAGGGCATGACCACCAGCCAGTAAGGCGACTAGTACTAAGCGTATCGCCTCGATTTTACCAACGATAGTGTAAGCCAAATTTTGTGTTAGAGCGTCAATTTTGTCTCTCATGCACCAGTAATTAGGGGATAGGGTTGAGGAAATAGTTAGTAGTTAGTAGTTAGTGGTTAGTGGTCAAAAACTAACTACTAACCACTAACCACTAACCAGTCCCTTTTTTAGTGTTCCCTTGGCAGGACGAAATTAACATTCAGCACCCAAAAAAAGCTCTAGCGGCAGTACAGTCTAGTTGAATCTGGGTTTTCAGGGCTTCCAGATTGGGAAATTTTTGTTCGGGTCGCAAAAATTTTTCTAGCTGCACTGCTAGCTTTTTACCATATAAGTCACCAAACCAATCAAAAATATGGACTTCTACTGACAGACAAATACCATTTACCGTAGGGCGGTTGCCTATATTCATGACGCCCAAATAGCCATTCCCTGCAATATCTAATGTTTCACCAACAATGAAAACGCGGACAGCATAAACACCTTGGTGAGGCAGAAACTTGTCTTTGGGTAATTGTAGGTTGGCGGTGGGAAAGCCAAGAGTTCTGCCAAGTTGTTGACCTTTAATCACAGTACCGATCAGAGTGTAAGGACGTCCCAGCAGTTTGTTTGCCTGTTGGATATCGCCGTTAGCAAGAATGTCGCGGATTAGTGAACTGCTAATGCGAGTCTCCTCGGTGGCGTCGCTGCTTTGGCTTGCTTGGGAGTCTGCACAAGTTTCTAAAGAGACGATGGTGACGGGAATGTTGTACTTGGCGGCGAGTACTTGTAAATCTTTAGCAGTACCAGTGCGTCTAGAACCAAAACGAAAATCTTGCCCAACGCTAATTTGTACTGCTTGCAGTTGTTCGACGAGAATTTTTTCTACGAACTCTTCGGGACTCAAAGCGCATAAGTCTTTATCGAAAGGCAATAGTACCAATTGTTCGACTCCAAGCGATCGCAACTGCTGGACTTTTTCATCCAATGGTGTGAGCAAAGTCCGGGGTTGACCGGTAAAAAACTCTTGCGGATGAGGATCGAAGGTGACAACGGTCGAGTAAATGCGATCTTTGGATGACGCGGAGAGATTGGGACGCGGGGACGCGGAGAGTGAAAATTTCCCCGCGTCCCCGTGTCCCCGTGTCCCTATGTCTTCCAATATTGGTTGAATAACTCGTTGATGACCGCGATGTACACCATCAAATTTGCCAAGCGCAACAGCAGTTGGCGTTAGAGCCAATTGAGTTGAAGATGTTACCCACACAGAACACCCATTTTGAGACAGATTTGGCACGTCGATTCTGGGATTTTAGGTTTGTTCAGCTTTCAAGCAAACCCTACACAAAGTCGCCTTTTTAAGCGTCTTCTAGGCTAAGAGAACCTGTTTTGAAGGCATCTGGTGCTATCAGCTTTTGACTTGTGAACGACTCCACAAAGGCGATCGCTGACTGCTACAGATACCCAGAGGTCGCTTTCTTGTAGGATAAGCTCTCGATCACCAATCTAATCTAAAATTTAATATCGCTTCCTTGAGCAATATTTACGCAGAAAACTTACTAACAGGAAAAGATTCTGATAAGGGAACTGAAACAGGAACCTGAAGAACCATTCCTTCCCGTGCCATAATTGCACTAGGAAATTTCCGACGGGCTTCTTCTCCTACACGATCTAAAAATTCATCGTCGTGGGCAGGGTCATGGTGGAAAATCACCAGTGTCTTAACATTCGCAGCTTTAGCTACCTTCACGGCTTCTTGCCATGTAGAATGTCCCCAGCCGATTTTTGGTTTAGTTGGTGAATGATATTCCTCATCGGTATAAGTGGAGTCGTAGATGAGGATATTAGCATCACGAGCTAGCCACAGAACATTTTCATCCAGCCTATCCGGAAAATGTTCGGTATCGGTAATGTAAACAGCAGTACCACCACGCCAGTTAACTCGGTATCCAACTGCTTCACCGGGATGGTTCAGCGGTGCAGTTTCTATAGTAATCTCATCGATATGTATGGATTGCCCTGGTATGACGTTGTAAAAATCCAAATTAGCCTGCATAATCTGCAACGGTACAGGAAAATTTGGATGCAGCATCTGATCGTTAAGACGCTGCTCTATAGTTGAACCATCGGGAGCGATCGCGCCATAGATACAAAAAGTGTTTCCCTTGACAAACCCTGGTGTAAAAAAGGGAAAACCCTGCATGTGATCCCAATGAGAGTGAGTAAAGAATATATGAGCTTCTATGGGCATTTTAGGCAACAAGGATTGCCCTAGAACATGCAGTCCCGTGCCACCATCAAAAATTAAGCGCTTGCCGCCCACTTGCATCTCTACGCAAGGGGTATTACCTCCATAACGGACGGTGTTAGATCCTGGACAGGGGATGCTGCCGCGAACGCCCCAAAAATGCACGGTAAATTGGTTCTCTATCCTTGACATGGGTGTTGCTTGCTGGACTGAGCGGGCGAACAATAAAAAATGTTACTTATTTTGTTCAGTTTATGCTGTATTACCACTTTTGGCAGGTGTAATTTATTTGGTAAAACAGCATACCTTTACTTGGCTAGTTTTCCCTAATACAAGTTAGGCATTCTAGAGTGTTTGCCTTAATTTTTTAGGGAGTTTGTCAGGTTATCTAAGAATGCGCTCCTACTTTATAGCCTATATTTTTTTGTGATGCATTTAACTATCACAATACTGTTACCCATACACCCGTTATTTACGTAAATTTAAAATCCCACTGATATAATTGATGCAATCCTGTTGCGTAAGTAAGATTATATTGCAATGGCGTTATACTGATGTAGTTTTCACGTATAACATGTACATCCATAGGTATATTTTGAGGCAATTTTAATCCTGATGGTGGTTCTACATCCTCTAAAACTTCCCCTGTTAACCAGTAATAGGTTTTACCACGCGGATCGATGCGCTTGTCGAAAACATCGACGTAGCGCCGCACCCCTTGACGGGTGATGGTGACTCCTGCAATTTTTTCCCAATCAACAGCAGGAATATTAACGTTAAGCAACATCAAATCAGGGAGAGGTTTTTTCGCCAGATGTTCTACTAGGATTTTGGCAAATTTCGCCGCAGGTTGAAAATCTTTGTAAGAAAAACTAGTTAAACTGAGTGCCACACTAGGAATACCTTCAATTAAGCCTTCCATTGCCGCAGAAACAGTACCTGAATAAAGAATCTCCGTCCCCAGGTTTGCACCTTGATTGATACCAGAAAGAACTAAGTCGGGAGGAGATTCAAGCAAAGCCCACAGCGCCAATTTGACGCAGTCGGAGGGAGTGCCATCACAAGCCCAAGCTTTGACGGCGGAATGAAAAACTGATTCGACAAGTTCAGCACGAATTGGTTGGTGTAGTGTGAGTCCATGACCAGTGGCGGAACGTTCCCGATCTGGGCAAACTACGGTAACTTCATGCCCTGCTTCCGCCAACGTATTGGCAAGTGTGCGAATACCAAGGGCATAAATACCGTCATCGTTACTGATAAGTAATTTCATACACAATCAGTTTATTAGTGATATCTCATTAAGTCATTAGTCAATAGTCTTTGGTCGCTTGTCAATGCCGTGTGTCACAAGTATGAAATAAAAAACGCTCATTCAACTCAATCACTTCTACACTGGTAGTGGTAGGTTGGGTTTTAAGCGTTGCCTTTAATCCACATTTGACTTATTAATTAATTTGATTAGTCCAAAGTCAACAGTCCAGAGTCCAAAGTTTTTTAACTATTGACTATTGACTATTGACTATTGACTATTGACTATTGACTATTGACTATTGACTATTGACTATTGACTAATGACAAGCAACTTAGAAGCTCAACTTTTAGCACTAAAAGAAGAAGGAGAAAAAGCGATCGCCGCTGTCGATACCCTAGAAAGGTTAGAAGAACTGAGAGTTAAATACCTTGGTAAAAAAGGTGATTTATCAGTACTTTTAGGCGGTATGGGCAAACTCCCACAACAGGAGAGACCAAAAATTGGAGCGATCGCCAATACAGTCAAAGAAGCCCTGCAAAAAAGCCTTGACCAGCAACGCACCACCCTGGAAGCAGCTAAAATTCAGGCACAGCTAGAGGCTGAAACTTTAGATGTAACCATGCCGGGAATTTACCGGCCCCAAGGTAAAGTCCATCCTATTAACGGCATCATCGACCGGGCGCTGGATATCTTTGTTGGTATGGGCTACACAGTAGCTTCAGGGCCAGAAATGGAAACAGATTATTACAACTTTGAGGCGCTGAATACCCCACCCGATCATCCTGCCCGCGATATGCAGGATACCTTCTATCTGCCAGACGGTAATTTGCTGCGGACTCATACCTCATCGGTGCAAATTCGTTACATGGAAGCCGAAGAACCTCCCATCCGCATTGTTGCCCCTGGGAGAGTCTATCGAAGAGATAACGTCGATGCCACCCACGCAGCAGTTTTTCATCAGATTGAACTTTTGGCAATTGACGAGGGACTAACTTTCACCGACCTCAAAGGTAGCATCAAAGTATTTTTGCAGCAGATGTTTGGTGAGTTGCCAATTCGCTTTCGTGCCAGTTATTTCCCGTTTACGGAACCATCAGCTGAAGTTGATTTGCAGTGGAATGGACGCTGGTTAGAAGTGATGGGCTGCGGTATGGTCGATCCAAATGTGTTGAAAGCAGTAGGATACGACCCAGAAGTTTATACTGGCTTTGCTGCTGGTTTTGGCGTAGAACGCTTTGCAATGGTGCTGCACCAACTGGATGATATCCGGCGTGTCTATACTAGCGATTTACGGTTTTTGCGGCAATTTTAAACTGGTTAATGGTTAGTGGTTAGTAGGACATAGAACATTAAACTAATCACTAACAACTCAAAACACTATTTCCCCCAAGATGGCGACTGTCCATTAATATTCTGTCGCCTATTTTATTTTTTATATATATTCATTTTTTGAATATATAATCATTAGTAGTATAAATATCTATATGTAGATATGCCAGAGCAAAAGCAAGATGACGCGCTTTCGTTGACTCTTATAGAGGAAGCTATTTTAAATGCTCTTGTCTTTCGGGAGCGATACGGATTGGAAATTATGGATGCGATCGCAAAAGCAAGTAACGGCGAACGCACGATTGGTTTTAGTTCGCTCTATCCCACCCTAAAAAAGCTGGAAAAACGGGGTTTTGTAACTTCCCGATGGGGAGATGAAGCCCCAGAAGAAATTACAGGTGCTCGCAGGCGGTACTACAAAATCACGGGTTCAGGTTCAGAAGCATTAGAGAAAAAACAAAGATTTTTGGAAGTATTGAGAAACCTAAGACCAGCAACAGGAGATATATAAACTATGAAAGCGAATTTAGAGTCAATCGCAAAATTTTTTACACCTGTTGGTCGGATTTTGTGGATTCTCCTGCAAGCAAGTGTCCAAGCATTTTTTTGGATTTTTTGCTTTGGGTTTGATAGCTACGGAAATTATGATGTAGATTTAATTATTATTCAAATAATCTACATGTTATTTGTTATTCTCTGTGTCTCCTCAGTTGTGCAAAAGTACCGTGGAACAAGTAATGAGAAGCTAGCATCTGATATTACTCAATATTTATTAAATAAAGCACCTCAAGAATGGGAAGAATACCAAGATTGGCTGCATGATATTCTCCTTGATAGAGAGCGAATGTTAACAGATGAAATTCCCCAATGGCGAATCAAAGCCATCACCCACTGGCGTTTGATTGCTTTTTGCGTCACTATCATATCGATTAAGCTAAAGAAAATGGCGATATCTTCTTTAAAGATTCGCAATTAGCCTTTGTATAAAATTTAGGAGTTATGAGTTAAGAGTTAGGAATTAAATTCCTAATATCAATTCCCTTTAACTGTGAAACATATGTAGATCCCCCCAACCCCCCTTAAAAAGGGGAGCCAGTGCGTTGCTTTTCCACGCGTTGTAGCACCTGGCGTGGGCTATTGAGAATCATCTGTCTCAAACATTTAGAGAAATGGTATAACTCCTAACTACAATTATCGCAATGTCCACAACGCCAATTTGCAGCATCTTTTTCAAAACCAAAAGCATTCAACAAAAACTGCCAGCGGCACTGCTTGGTGGTCAGATACTGATTCATCTGCTTGGCAGCTTGTAATTGTGTTGTTGGTTGACTTTTCGCGCCAGAAATAATGCTGTAATGGAAAGGGTCAAGCCAATTCAACTGACCAATACTGTGCAGTAGAGAAAGTGCAACAGCAGCATCGGGAAATTCTCGCGCCACTGCGTTCACTTCCCCGGTTTTTGGCAATTTTTTCATCAGTTGCTGTGCTTGACGTTGTTGCGATCGCACTTTTTCTTCAAAAAATCTTTGTCTTTGCTTATCTCCTGGATCTAACCATCCTGTAGGTTCACCGATCAAGGTCAGCGCCTGCGCTGGTTTGCCATCCCGTCCCGCGCGTCCAATTTCTTGCACATACTCTGATAGCAACAAGGGTGCGTGAAAGTGAACTACCCAACGTACATCTGGCTTGTTTATCCCCATACCAAAGGCAGAAGTGCAAATAACAAATGGCATTTTTCCTTCTATCCACTTAGCCTCGATCGCGCGGCGTTCCTCTGCACCCAATCCAGCATGATAACTGGCTGTAACGTAACCTATCTCTTCCAACCATGCAACTAAATTCTCACTATCTCGTCTGCTGCGAACGTAAACTAATCCTGCTGTTTGTGGTCTTTGTTGGATAAATTTTAATAATTGTTGCTTTCTATCCCGTGGAGTCCAAACTATCTGGACTCTTAGATTAAGATTAGAACGATAGGGATTCAAACGAAAAACTGCTGGTTGGTCTAGTTGTAGAGTTCCTTGGATTATTTTTTGGGCTAGAGGATCGGCGGTGGCAGTGAAAGCGGCTAGCACTATTTTTGTTCCCACAGGTTTTGATTTCAATAGTGCTGGTCGCACTGCCCCGATTCTTCGATAAGCAGGTCGAAATGTTTCTCCCCATTGCACTAGGCAATGTGCCTCATCTAAAATCAAGCCGTTGATTGCAAGTTGCGGCTGGCATAATCTTTGCCAAACTGGGGGACTAAATAAAGTTTCTGGCGATAAGTATAGTAATCTTAGCTTTTGTTGTTCCAAAGCGTAGAGAGTTTGCCGTCGCTGGGAAGAGGGCAATTCGCTGTGTAAGAGGGCAGCACTTAAGTTACGTTGACGTAATTCTTGAACTTGGTTTTCCATCAACGCCACTAAAGGCGAAACCACCAAAGTTAATCCTGTTTGCAACAACGCTGGAAGTTGAAAGCAAATTGATTTTCCCCCACCTGTGGGCATGATAATCAGTGTATCCTTTTTCGCCAACAAACTATGGATAATTTCTCCCTGTGGCGGACGGAAATCTTCATAACCCCAGATTTTTTGGAATGCAGCGCGGACTTCGTGCCATGAAGTTGTTGCTGGATGATTCATGAGCGATAGTAGACGGATGTGATTTTGAATATATCCTCTGCCATCTAACTCAAGGTTCAGTATTTGTATCAGTTGTATTTTTGGTTCGTTTATTAAAAAATCAAATAAATGAAGAATGAACCACTAAGTCACCAAGACACCAAGAATTGAATTTTCTATTACAAATAGAAAATTAATTCATCCCGCTGTCTCTGCAACGCTTAAAAATGAGTTAGTGGAGACAGAGAAAGCGTGAGTTTTGGGTAGATTTCAAGTAGCAAAGGATAAGGGAAACCTTATCCTTGCTTGCTGCACCAAACTTTCTAAGCATTGACTTCTTCCGGCTGAGGCTGATTTTGCAACCAAGCATATAGCCGATTCAATGCATTGACGTATGCTTGCGCTGATGCCACGATAATATCTGTATTTGCCGCATGGCCAGAGAAAACTCTATCTTCGTGCCGCAAACGGATAGTGACTTCCCCAATTGCATCTATTCCTGCTGTGACTGACTGCACGGAAAATTCAATCAACTGGTTGGGTACCTTAATAACGCGATTGATGGCTTTGTAAACAGCATCCACAGGGCCTGTACCAATAGCTGCATCGATTAATTCTTCACCTTCTGGGGTACGCAGAGTGACTGTAGCGGTGGGTTTGGCGTTGCTACCGCAGGAAACTTGCACTAACTCTAATTTAAACAGATCGGGAGCTTGTTGAATTTCATCATTAACAATAGCTTCCAAATCCCAATCACTAATTTCTTTCTTTTTATCGGCTACTTCTTTGAACCTGACAAATGCTTTATTTAATTCAGTTTCTGTCAGTTCATAACCCAATTCTCGCAAGCGGGTACGGAAGGCGTTTCTACCTGAATGTTTGCCCAAAACAATTTGATTTTCTGTCAAACCGATTAATTGGGCATCCATAATTTCATAGGTGAGCTTGTTTTTTAGCACACCATCTTGATGGATTCCCGATTCGTGGGCAAAGGCATTCGCTCCCACAATCGCTTTATTTGGCTGCACTAACAGCCCTGTCAAATTGGAAACCATGCGGGAGGTTTTATAAATCTGCCTGGTATCGATATTTGTCAGGGGTTCTTCAGATTCTGCGGGACGTCCCAAGAAGGGGTTAAAATACTGCCGCCGCACATGCAATGCCATGATCAACTCTTCTAGCGCTGCATTTCCTGCTCGTTCACCAATACCATTAATGGTGCATTCTAACTGCCTAGCACCATTTTTGACTGCTTCTAAGAAGTTGGCAACAGCTAAGCCTAAATCGTTGTGTCCGTGAACAGAAATAATAGCTTTATCGATGTTAGGAACGTTGTCTTTAATGCCTTTAATTAAGGCTCCAAATTCACTTGGAGTGGTGTAACCAACGGTATCAGGAATATTAACTGTTGTTGCGCCAGCGGCGATCGCTCGCTCTAAAACTTCGTAGAGAAATTCTGGTTCGGAGCGTCCTGCATCTTCAGGAGAAAATTCAATATCATCGGTGAAACTTTTTGCATAAGTGACCATCTCTTCAGCGATCGCCAACACCTCTTGTCTAGTTTTTTTCAACTTATATTTGAGGTGAATATCAGAAGTAGCTATGAAGGTGTGAATTCTACCTTTTGCAGCTGGTCTAATAGCTTGGGCAGCAGCTTTAATATCTTCTTGTCGCGCTCTTGCCAAACTACAAATTACAGGGCCAGTTTCTGTCCCTACAATTTGGGCAATCTTATTAACTGCTTCAAAATCTCCTGGGCTTGCAAAAGCAAAACCTGCCTCGATCACATCGACGCCTAAACGCGCTAATTGCTTAGCAATTGTAAGTTTTTCATCTATATTCAGAGTCGCTCCCGGACATTGTTCACCATCTCTGAGTGTGGTATCAAAAATTATAATGCGTTCTGATTTGGTTTTCATTGGCTGCTTGTTGTCTAGTTTTTATTTTTGCTTTAAAATACTTTCAACCCTAGTTTTTTGTTTTTATAATGTCTAAATAAATGCCTAGTTTACTATGAAGCAACTATCCATCTATTTTTTCTATTTGGTCACGAATATCATTTAAATCTATATATCTATCCGTGGCATTACGTAATTCTCTAGCTATCATTCCCTCCGTTGATACTACTGTAATATGGGTGTTTTTTGAACGCAATAGTTCTATAGCTCTTTCAAAATCTCCATCTCCACTAAATAAAACCACTCGATCGTATTGCTCTACAGTGTTAAACATATCTACAACAATTTCAATATCTAAATTAGCTTTTTGTGAATAACGACCGGAAGAATCATCATAATATTCTTTGAGAACTTTAGTTCTAACAGTATATCCTAGACTAATTAAAGCATCTCTAAAACCTCTTTGATCTTGTTGATCTTTTAAGCCAGTGTACCAGAAGGCATTGATTAAAGTTGTGTCTGGCTGTTCGTGTCTGAAGTATTCTAAGACTCGTCGCGGATCAAAAAACCAGCCATTTTTTTGTTGAGCATAGAACATATTGTTTCCGTCTACAAAAATAGACAGACGATTCATCGAGGAACCCATAAAATTTACACCTAATAATAGATAAAGAAGAATTTAGATTGAACAATAGATTATAGCAATTATAAAATGTCAATTTTGCTATTACCTATAAATTATATTTTCATATATAACTTGTATATAACCTCTCTGAAAGTAGAAACTAAACTGAAACATTAGGTGTTAAGCTTAACAGAGTGCTTAACATTTTTCACCCTTAGCGTTGTTAATTGCACCCCATAATCAAAATCTACCAATTAGGAAGACTATATACCAATTAAGTTTACTCCTAAACCGGTATAGTATAGGCTTAGTGTAAGATAAAGACTGGGAATACTTCTTGAGGAAGAGCAAATATTGTACAAGACGTACGGAGAGTTCCCGTACGTTGCCAAACAAGGTCTTCCAGAAGATTCGGTGCAATTTTTAGGGTGTATCCTTTGGAGTGGTGTAACAGCTTCTGTTTGGTAGTAAAACCTTGCCGCCACCCATGTGTCTATAGAAAAATAACTCTAAAGACCTAAGTCAGAGTTAGAAGTTAGGTAGTATCTAGCTGACGTGCCAGAAATTTTCCCGCACAGTGCTGACGCAAAGTTTAGTAATCAATAGAGGATAGTTTACAAATGTATAAGTTTTCCATTTAAGTCTTATTTCAAGTTTATTGCATGAAAAGAGAGTGTAAATAAATAAAATCACATTACGTAAATTAATCAGTAATAGGATATGGCAGAAGAACCTATATATACATTAACCAAAAAAGATGTCTCTGCTGCCAATCAAGCGTCAAGTAAACCAACAAAAGCAACTTCGACGGCATTAACACGTCAGCTAAAGCTGATGACACGTTTAGGCCACGTGTTTGCTAGCGCTTGGGTAGTAGGGGCATCACTACTGAGTGCTTCTAGTTTGGGTTGGATGCAATTGATGGAAAATCAAGCGCATTCTATTTTTTTTCTCGTGCGAGGACCGATGGTTCCTCCAGAAGATATAGTGATTTTGGCAATTGACGAGCAATCGATATCAATGCCGCAGCAGTATTACAAAACAGATCCGCAAACCTATGCTTATTTAGAACCATTAAAAGCTTTTCCTTTTCAACGTACAGCATATGCCCAAGCCATCGAAAAGTTAGTGCAAGCAGGGGCGCGTCACGTAGCGGTAGATTTAGTTTTTGATCAGCCCAGTAGTTACGGTGAACAAGACGATCGCAATTTACAGGCAGTATTGCAACGTTATGGGGACAAAGTTACCTTAGCTGCGCTCTACGAAAATAATGAGACGCACCAAGGCATCTTTTGGCAACTAACGCAACCTCAGCAGTTGTTTCGAACAGGTTCAGTATCGATTGGCTCTGTAAATTTTCCTATAGAGATAGATGACAAAATTCATCGCTTAGCTCATGAATTTCCCAAATTATTAGCAGAAAAAGAAGGATTTATTCCTACAGACAAAATACCTTCCTTTGATGAAGCAGCTTTAAGAGCATCCCAAGTTGATTATCCTCAACCAAAAGGCGATCGCATATATTTTTACGGCAGTGCGGGTACATTTGAAGCATATCCTTTTTGGCACGTACTTGACCCAGAAAACTGGAACACCTATTTACAACAGGGAAAGATTTTCAAAGACAAAATTGTAGTAATTGGCGTAACATCACAGTTGGCAAAAGACTATTATCCAGTACCTGCTGCTTCTAGCTGGCTGTACCCAGAGCAAATGTCAGGAGTAGAAATTCATGCCAATGCGATCGCTACTTTGATGGAAGGAAAAAGCATTGCCCCAGCAATTAACACTTCACCTTTACGGGCTTTGTTTGTATTCGGTTTAGTCGGTGGATGTGCAGTCATCATTGCTAAAAGCAAGCAAGGAATCAGAAGATTGTTATATAGCCTTGTTCTTGCGATCGGTTGGGGAGGAATTAGCTATGGATTATTCATTTACGGTCAGTTAATTTTTCCCGCTGCTGTTCCAGTTGTGGCAATTACAGCGATTGGAATGTGCTATTTGGGAACGGAAGCAGCCAGGGAAATTTTCCGAAAACAGCAATTACTGACTATTTTCAAAAAATATAAAACTTCCCCTGTTGTTCAGGAAATTATTAGTCAACAACAAGATCTTCAAGACCTACTCCAACAACTAGACATAGCATTATCGGGGAAAATGTTGGGCGGACGTTATAAAATTGTCAAAGTTCTTGGTGCTGGAGGATTCAGCGAAACTTACATTGCTGAAGATACCCAACGTCCGGGCAATCCCCTATGTGTTGTCAAGCAGCTAAAACCAGCTAATAATAAATCAGAGCAATTGGCTGTTGCTAAACGTTTATTCTATTCAGAAGCCCAAACACTAGAAAAGTTAGGAAATCATGACCAAATACCTCAACTATTGGCTTACTTTGAACAAGAGGAAGAATTTTACTTAGTTCAAGAGTATATAGTTGGTCATGCTCTCAGTCAGGAAATGCCACCAGGCAAATCTCTGTCAGAAATCGCAACAATCAAAATTTTGCGAGATTTATTGCAAACATTGGCATTTGTACATCAAAACGGCATGATTCATCGGGATATTAAACCCAGCAATATCATCCGACGAAAATCAGACGGTAAATTGGTACTAATTGACTTTGGGGCTGTAAAAGAAGCAGCTACACAAATTTTCAATAGTCCAGAACAAACCGCCTTTACCATTGGCATTGGTACTAAAGGTTATGCACCAAGCGAGCAATGTTTTGGACGTCCACAATACAGTAGTGATATCTATGCAGTTGGCATGATTGCGATTAAAGCTTTAACTGGCATCCCTCCTCATGAGTTGGAAAGAGATGCTAGTGCCGAAGTGAAATGGCTCGACAAAGCCAATGTTAGTCGTAGCTTAGCTGGAATTGTCTCTAAAATGGTGCTAGAAGACTTCCAACAGCGCTATCAATCTGCACTAGAAGCACTCGAAGCAATAAACAAGTTAATCATGTCTGAAGACAGATATTCTTTGCTAAAGGACAGCTCGTTAGAAAATACTATTCATTTATCAAAAGAGTCAGACACTTCTACCACACCTTGGACTGAAATATCTCAAGATACTCAAGAACCACCATCTTCCACGTATTTGTTGCCAGATCCTAGAGAAAATCAAAAATAATTTTTATTGTTTGTTGTTTGTTGTTTGTTGTTTGTTGTTTGTTACTAATCATTAATTGATGGTTGTTTGAAATAATCAGCAACAATTTCTTGGTGTATCTATAGAAAGAGCATTACTAATAAAACTGGATGCACCTCCATAGGGGGTAGATGCTCATACACATGGTGTTTCCCCTGGCAGTAAGATTTGGAGGTGAGTACTTCACGTATCCTAATTCTGTAGGAAAGTTTGGTAGGTTTTACTGACTCGAAGCAGGAGTCCCTGGCGTGAGAGTTTAGTTGGCTGGGTTTGCCCCTCCAGTCGAGTCATTAATTGGTGGAGTTTCTGGTTGCGGTGGCTGGTTGGCTGGGTTTGGCTGCACAGTCGAGTTATTAGTTGGTGGAGTTTCTGGTTGCGGTGGCTGGTTGGCTGGGTTGGGACTCCCAGTCGAGTCATTAGTTGGTGGAGTTTCTGGTTGCGGTGGTTGGTTGGCTGGGTTGGGACTCCCAGTTGAGTCATTAGTTGGTGGAGTTTCTGGTTGCGGTGGCTGGTTGGCTGGGTTGGGACTCCCAGTCGAGTCATTAGTTGGTGGAGTTTCTGTTTGGGGCGGCTGGTTGGTTGGGTTGGGACTCCCAGTCGAGTCATTAGTTGGTGGAGTTTCTGTTTGGGGCGGCTGGTTGGCTGGGTTTGAACCAGTGGATGTCTGTTGATTGTTGGAGTTATTATTTTGCTGTTCTGTATCTGATAAAACTTGTCCCGTTTCTTGTAAAGAATTTACAGGAGGAGCATTATTGACTTTAGAGTTAAGCGGGGAGTCTGAGGGATTAGTATTTGGCGAGGGATTAGTATTTGGTGAAGGATTAGTATTTGGTGAAGGATTAGTATTTGGTGAGCGGTCATTACTTAGCTGTGTAAAAGATGGGTTTTCTACTACTTCTTTACCAGTAAGTGGTGGTTGGGAAGCCACAGCTGCGGCAGTTTCAGCTTGAACTTTGGCGATCGCTGGATCTGAAGCGGGTGCACCGCGCCCAGGCAAATCTAGCTCTTGAACCAGATTGCTAGTTTCATAAAAAGTTCTCAGATCAAATTCGTATAAACCCTGAACTTTATCTTTAACTATCACAAGCAATTGCCCTGCTTTCAGTTCCTGGTTTTGAGAAGCATTCTTGTTGGATACTTCAATACCGCTATTTGTCAGTGCTGCGACAATTGTGGTATCTTTTTTTTCGTCATAGCGTACGAATAATGCTGAACCGCGAATTGCCGCCGCTGCATTTGGCGTATTTATACGTGTTCGCCCTTGACCTGGTGGAATAAGCAGCAAGACAGTACCATTAGATAGTCTCAGATTGCGCGATTTCGGTAAAAACCGAAACACTGCTTGTTCTCCAACCCGTGCTAGAGAACCATCGTTGAAGCGCAACTCTGCTAGGGAAGATCGACCAGTAGACAACCCATCCCCAGGAACGATCGCGTCTGACTTGCGTGCCGCACGTTTAGGTTTATTTTGGGGCATGAGTTGCACCCAGTTACGGACGTTTCTAATCACAGCCCTAGTCAGAGGAGTAGCAGCACTTGCCTGCTCTGGCAAAGGCAGCGCTATAATTCCCCAAAAGCCAATTGTCACCAGTGGAAATAATTTACGAAACATTTTTGGAGCCTCGGATAAGTTCACTGATACCAAACCAGTGGAAAACAGGTGTTGATTTTATAAGGTATGAAGATGCTAATTATATTTTTATAGCAAGATTATTTCTGTAATTTTGCTGAATTTGAGTTGCTAATTATAAGTATATATAAACACCTATACCTGTTCTTTGCGGCTTACTTAAGTATATTTTGAGTATACTATAACTCATTAACCCAAAATTTACATAGATGTTAATATTACCACTTTCTTGTGGTGATGAATAAGCATAATTATCATTTACAATGACTAAAATTGCTAGAAATACAGAATCATCCTACTCGGAACTTCTGAAGAAGCTTATGGTCTAAAGTTTAAAAAAATAGATTTGATATGCAACCCAAGAAATGGAAAAATTTTTGGACAAGGATTTTGTTTGCCTCCAGTAGTGTCAGCTGGTATTTCATCAGTATTAATACGGCATGGGCTGCAAAGTTTAACCAGAGGAATTTTATAAACAAATCAGGTGTCACCCTAGTGAGCGATCGCTCTTTTAGAGAGCAAAACTCAGAGGCGGTTAATTCAGAACTACAGCTTTTGTGGCCATTAGAAATAACAGATACCGACAGTATCACAACAATTAAGACAGCTGATGAAAATGCGCTGACTGTAGAATTTAGTGATGCTTCACAAAAAGCGGAGATGGTGAAAGAATCACCAAATTTGCCCACTCAGGCTACGCCAATCTCACCAAATTTCCAATCAGTTTCCGCGCCAAAAAACGATTCTAATGATACTCAACAGTTGACCGATCCACTACAACTAGAACTATCACCAACCAATATTCCCACATTCTCCCCTACACAAAAAGACCAAAATTTAGAAACATCTCAGACAGAAACAGAACAAACAGAACAAAAACCTCAAAAACAACAGCAACAGCTGCAAGAGAACGAACAACCATCTTCAGAGTCAGACACTGATGAGGAACTTGGTAAGCTAAGACTGCGAGAAGTCTCACCACCTCTTGAACAACCGCAGGCTTCACCGATAGAAGAACCTTTAGTTCAATTTAAACCAATAGGCTACCTACTGGCTCGGGTCGGCTACTTCTACAGCAGCAACATTTTTTCTTCAGGATTAGTTCCAGTTGAAGATAGTTTGGTTTACTCCGGTTTAAGTTTAGGGTCTGTAGCTTTACCTTTAGGAGAAAAGACTTTTTTAAGCGGATCTATCGATGGCTCTCTAGTTCGTTACCTAAATCAATCAAAATATAATTACAATCAAGTAAGATTCAACCTCAGTGTATACCAAGAGCTTACACAGCGAATGTACGGTGAAGTTGGTTGGAGTAATCAACTACTGTTCTATGCCAGAGACGGCGATAACTTTGACGCTGGCGATCGCTTTTTAAACGAAAATGCTCTACGCCTATCTTTGGGAAGGCGAGACCCTTTGACACAAAGGTTGATGTTAGATAGCTTTTACGAGTTTCGCGTCAGCCTGACTAACCCACCAGAAGATTGGAATCGGTTAAGTAATTTCTTATGGCTTTCTTTAAACTACTACTTGCAAAAAACTCTCCAGGTTGGTCTTGATTACCAATTTACCTCGTCAAACTTTACCGAGCGCGACAGAGACGATTTGTATAATCGGTTCTTTGGTCACTTAAATTACAAAACATCCAACGACAGTAGCATTAGCGTGCAAGCAGGTGTAACATTGGGTGATTCCAGTGACAGTGATATTGATTTTGATGGCTGGTTCTTTGGTGTAAACTACAACTTGGAATTAGGTAAGTTTTGAAAATTGTTGTTTGTTGGTTGTTGTTTGTTGGTTGTTGTTTGTTGGTTGTTCCAATCAACCACCAACCACCAACTACCAACTACTAACAATAACTAATCCAATCACTCCAGCTACCAGCATAGAGTTTACCTGTATGAATATCAGCCAGTTCTAAAGATAGTAAATTTACACAAGCAGTTACCCCAGAACCACAATAAACTATAATTTCCTTTGCGTTGTCTACCTGCGACCAACGAAGGCGTTGTTCTGATGGCGACAGCAGGTAGCCAGTGGAGTCTGTAGCTTCTTGCCAAGGATAATTCATCGCACCAGGAATGTGACCGGCTATTTTATCAATGGGTTCTCGAATACCGAGGTAGCGATCGCTCTCTCGTGAATCTATCAATGCTACCTCTGGTAAATCTTTCTGATTTATTACTGTTTGGCGATCCACTAGCATCTGTGTTTGGATCTGGGGAATAAAATCACCTGTTCGGAGTTCAGGGATAATATCTGTAACTGGATATCCGGCTTTTTGCCATTCGCTGTAGCCACCATCTAGCACCGCTACTTGTTCATGTCCGAGATAACGCAGTAACCACCATAAACGGGCCGCAAAAGCAAAGCGGGAATCATCGTAAGCTACTACCAAAGTTTGTTGATAAACTACCCCAATAGCTGATAACTTGCGAGCTAATTCTTCAGGGTTGGGTAGAGGATGTCTCCCTCCGTGTTCTCCCACAGGACTGGAAAGATCCTGGTTCAAATCTAAATAGTAAGCCCCTTTGATATGACTGGTTTGGTACTGCTGTTTTCCCAATTGTGGATCGGCAAGAGAAAAGCGACAATCCACTATCACAACTTGTGGATCTTCAAGGTGTTCCAACAGCCATTCACGAGAAATAAGAATCATAGTCATTGGTCATTGGTCATTTTTTAGTGGTTAGTAGTTAGTAGTTAGTGGTTGTTGGTTGTTGGTTGGTGGTTGGTGGTTAGTAGTTAATACCCCTACTCCCCCCATCTCCTCATCTCCCCCTCTCCCACTCTCCCACTCCTCCACTCCTCCACTCCTCCACTCCCCCATTCCCCATTCTCCTTAAAATAGAATGTCAGAGTTAGATAATTTTACACCTGAGCTTACAGCAGATGGATCTTTCACCTTCTTTTCCCAAGAGTTTGGCGAGTCTTTTCACAGCCATTATGGGGCTAGGCAGGAGAGTTTTCTTAAATTTGTCGAGCCTACTCAACTAGCTTTAAAAGCTAATCAACCCAAATTGCGAATATTGGATATTTGTTATGGGCTAGGATACAACACAGCAGCCGCTTTAGAGACAATTTGGTCTGTTAATCCTGATTGTGATGTAGAAGTAATCGGTTTAGAACTGAATGCAAGTGTGCCACAAGCTGCGATCGCCCATCATTTATTTGATACCTGGAAATACAAGTATACGACCATACTGACCCAGTTAGCTTACGAACAGCAAGTGCAAACAAATCACCTGCGATCTGAGCTATTAATTGGCGATGCAAGAACTACGATTAGACAAGTCTATCACTCGGGTTTCCGAGCGGATGCAATTTTTCTCGATCCCTTTTCACCACCTCAATGTCCCCATTTATGGACTATTGAATTTATTCAACAACTTGCTTTGTGTTTACATAAAGATGGTCTACTAGC
This sequence comes from Fischerella sp. PCC 9605, assembly GCF_000517105.1. Lineage (GTDB taxonomy): Bacteria > Cyanobacteriota > Cyanobacteriia > Cyanobacteriales > Nostocaceae > PCC9605. The sequence continues at coordinate 367,169 of NZ_KI912148.1, forward strand.
TACATATTCTTGTGCAGCAGCTGTACGCACCGCACTTTTAACAGCTGGCTTAGAAATAGGTTCTACCCCACCAGTAGGAAGGCGAACACCTGGTACTGTTGCAGCCCATCCAAGAGGGGTGGGGGATAGGGAGATGGGGAGAAGGGGAGAAGTATTTCAACAATTCCCCCCCTCTCCCACTCTTCTACTTTCCCCCTCCTCTTATCCCCTCTCTCAGTCAGAACAAGAACATTTACTGACTCGCGCTGCTATTCCCTATCGCGATCCAGAATTAAAAGACCTCCCGGATTTCATTCTCAGGCGGCGACAACAAGAACAGCAAGCTTCTTCCCTTGAACCTACTTCTCGTTGGCGAAAACGCTGGTATTGAAGGGGAATGGGGACTAAGGGCATAAAAATTATGAATTATGAATTATGAATTATGAATTATGAAATTTTTAGCATTCAGTATTCATAATTCATAATTTTCATCTATTCCCAATGCCTAGCCCTTTCAAGGTGTAATGTATTTTTCTTGGTGTCCCTACCCTACGGGAAGCCGCCCTTGCGGGCGTCTACGCTGCGCTCGAGGGCAAGCTTAGTGTCTTTGTGGTGAAAAAATTGACTTTTGAACCACCAAGGCACTAAGACACAAAGGTGAAAAGCCCAAAATTCGGGAAATTTTTTGAGGATTTTTACCCACCTTGAAAGGGCTATTCCCAATGCCCAATCCCCAGTCCCTTTTACGTGTAATATTTTTAACTGAATTTTTTGTTGATTTTTTCGATGGTGGGCAAGGAGTTTTTGTGATGAGAATCACTGACAACCTAAGTAACTTGTCACTGCCAGACTAAACTGAGCGTAGTTTCATTATTCCCATGAGTAGGACAACTAGACCACAAACTGCTTGGATAAACATCAAAACTGTGATTTTAATGCCCTATTTTGAAATAAATTTAATGATTGCAACCGTTTCCGCTGCTGCTATGTTAATAAATCTCCGTAAAAAACCTGATTTAACATTTGCAGGAATTTATCATACTGGAATTGCAGGCAAGAATTTTTGGCAGCAATACTCCTTATATTCTAAGAACACATAAAAAATCTACACTGCTGATGGTAACAAGCAAGTCACCTTGAAGGTGAATCAAGCTTAGAAAAATGCAGACTGAAATACAGTCAAGTACTAAACTGGTTTTTAAAAGCTGACTTTGTTAACTGATTTAAGAAATTGGAGTGCCTTTGTGATTCAATGGACATCCAAGTATACAGGCTCTACCGAAGAAATTGTGAGTGGATCAAACGCCCTAAATAATGTTAATAATATAGATTCAAATTATGCTGTAGCATTGCCAAAAGCAGAAGATTATTCCTTGAACTTATCTCAAAAAGACCTGAACATTGAACAGACAGAAGCTTTGCCTGCTTTGAGCAAGCCTTATGTTAATTTTGGTTACAATGCCCTGGAATCTAGAACACAACCAGGTGAAGGGTCTAAAGTGAATGGTTTTGATTCAGATGCGCCGAAAGTTTTAGTTGTTGATGACCATGCTGCTAGTCGTGTGACTGCTGTCGCCCTTTTAGCGATGGAAGGCTACGAAGTCATTGAAGCAGATAGTGGTTCTACTGCCGTTGAATTAGTCACCCAAAAACAACCGGATCTGATTTTACTAGATGTGATGATGCCGGGTATGGATGGGTTTGAAGTCTGCCAATTACTCAAGCAAGATGAACATACCCGGCTAATACCAATAATTTTTGTGACGGCGTTAAATGATCGGCGATCGCGTATCCGAGGAATAGAAGTTGGGGCAGACGATTTTTTGAGCAAGCCTTTTGATCGTGTAGAATTAGCAGCTCGTGTCAAGTCGTTAGTAAGGCAAAAGCGTCTGAATGAAGACTTAGACCACGCAGAACAAGTGCTATTTTCCATAGCTAGGGCAATTGAAAGTCGCGATCCAAACACAGGCGATCATTGCGAACGGCTAGTAAAACTGGGAAAGGCTTTTGGGGAATATCTCAATCTTTCACGCAACCAAATTCGGGATTTAATGTGGGGTGGTTATCTTCATGATATTGGCAAGGTGGGAATTCCCGACGCCGTGCTGCTCAAGCAAGGAAAACTCACGCCCGAAGAGTGGGAGATTATGAGGCAACACGTTTTGATTGGTGAAAGAATCTGTCAACCATTACGTAGTATGTGGGGTGTAATTCCTATTATCCGACACCATCACGAGCGCTGGGATGGTTCGGGCTACCCTGATGGACTCAAAGGAGAGGATATCCCCTATCTAGCACAAGTGTTTCAAATAATTGATATTTATGATGCCCTGACTAGCGAACGACCTTACAAACGGGCTTTTCTTCCAGAAGAAGCACTCATGGTGATGGAGGAAGAAACAGCTAAGGGTTGGCGCAGTCCTCAACTGATGCAGCAGTTTGCTGAATTTATTCGCACTTGTAAACAACAGTAGTTGTTTGTTGTTTGTTGATTGTTGTTTGGAACAAGCAACCACCAACCACCAACCACTAACCACTAACCACCAACTACCAACTTAGTAAAGTGGTATTATTTGAGCCTAGATCTCAAAGTACTAAGCTTATTCATCACAATTTACTTAGCCAATAGCTAATTATGGTAGTTGTAGCAATTTTAGCGGCAGGACGTGGGACACGCATGAAATCCAACCTTCCTAAAGTCTTACATTCTTTGGGTGGGCGATCGCTAGTCGAAAGAGTGATCGAAAGTGTTCAACCGCTTTCGCCCTCACGTCAAATGGTAATTGTAGGGTATCAGGCTGAGGAAGTGAAAACAGCTATGCTATCACTTCCAGACTTAGAGTTTGTTGAACAGAGTGTACAACTCGGAACAGGACATGCTATCCAGCAATTACTTCCTTACTTGGAGGGATACAGCGGTGATTTGTTGATATTAAATGGCGATTTGCCATTAATACGTACCGAAACCCTCAAAAATATTCTGCAAACACATCAAAAAAACCAAAACGCCGCCACAATTCTCACCGCGCACCTGTCAAATCCCAAAGGTTATGGGCGCGTTTTTTGTAACGAAGAAAATATTGTGCAGCAAATTGTCGAAGAAAAAGATTGCACTCCTACCCAAAGACAAAATTGCCGTATCAATGCCGGAGTGTACTGCTTTCGCTGGCAGGATTTAGCAAAAATTCTGCCGAATTTGCAAGCGAATAATGCCCAGAAAGAATATTATCTCACCGATGCTGTTACTCAAGTCACACCCGTGATGGCAGTCGATGTAGAGGACAGCCAAGAAATTATGGGCATAAACGATCGCCTGCAACTAGCTTCTGCCTACGAGATTTTACAAAAGCGTATCAAGGAAAAATGGATGGCAGCGGGTGTCACTCTCATCGACCCTGCTAGCATTACGATTGATGACACCGTAGAATTACAGCCAGATGTGATTATTGAACCGCAAACTCATCTACGGGGAAATACTTTAATCGGGACTGGCTGTCGCATCGGGCCTGGAAGTTTAATAGAAAATAGCCAGATTGATGAAAATGTTACTATAATGTATTCCGTAGTGACGGATAGCATCGTACAGGCTGGTAGCAGAATTGGGCCCTATGCCCATTTACGAGGACATGTGGAAGTTGGTAGCAAATGTCGGGTAGGAAATTTTGTGGAATTAAAAAATACCAAGTTGGGTGAACGCACTAATGTTGCCCACTTGTCCTATTTGGGCGATACCACAACTGGAAATCAGGTCAATATCGGTGCAGGAACTATTACCGCTAACTACGACGGGGTAAAAAAACATCCCACCAAAATTGGCGATCGCACTGGCACTGGTTCCAATAGCGTTTTAGTAGCACCAATAACCTTGGGAAATGATGTCTATATAGCAGCTGGCTCTACAATTACAGAAGATGTCCCGGATGATTGTTTGGCGATCGCCCGTGAGCGTCAAGTAGTAAAACCAGGATGGCAGAAAAAATCTTCAAATGAATAAAGAATAAATAGTCTCCTATGTAGACAAGTTTAAGAGGAAAGCATCTCAATTGTGTAAAATTTAGTACGAAATTATCCGGTTATTTTGATGTGATTTTGTAAGTAGTACACAAGCATAATGAGATGCTCCCAACCTATCCTTGTCCAGGAGAATTTAGCCTCATGAAGATAGCTTATGTAACTACCTACGATGCTACAGATATTACGCAGTGGTCAGGCTTAGGTTATTACATACCTCAATCTTTGAAAAGTCAATCTTTATCAGTTGAGTATATCGGTTCTTTGAGGCAGAGATATTCACGACTGCTAAAGGTTAAAAGACGCTTTTACCAGAGTTTTTTTCGCAAAACATATTTGATGGATAGAGAACTTATCGTTCTCAAAGACTACGCGCGTCAAGTTAGCAAAAGATTATCTGGTATTGATACAGATATAGTATTTAGTCCCGGAACAATTCCTATTGCTTATCTTGAATGTAATCAACCTATATTTTTTTGGACAGATGTTACATTTGCAGGAATTATAGATTTTTATCCCAAGTTCAGCAATTTATGCCAAGAAACTATTAAACATGGCAATGCAATGGAACAATCTGCTCTGGAAAGATGTAAATTAGCTATTTATTCTTCTGATTGGGCTGCTAAAACTGCTATAGAAAATTATCCAGTTAACCCAGCAAAAGTAAAAGTTGTTCCCTTTGGGGCAAATATTGAATGTGACAGAAACATTGATGATATAAAGGCAATAGTAGAGTCAAGACCCATAAATAAGTGCAAATTGCTCTTTTTAGGTGTTGACTGGTTTAGAAAAGGTGGAGATATAGCTCTTGAGGTTACAAAACAGTTAAATACATTAGGAATAAATGCTGAGTTAACAGTAGTTGGATGTCAACCTGTAATAGATGGTGAACTTCCTAACTATGTCAAAGTTTTAGGTTTAATTAGTAAGTCTACCGATGAAGGAGCAGAGCGAATTAATAGACTTATATCCGAATCTCACTTTTTAATCTTACCTTCTAGGGCAGAATGTTATGGAATTGTTTTTTGCGAGGCTAACTCTTTTGGGGTTCCTTGCATCTCTACGAATGTAGGTGGAATACCAACAATTATTAAGGATGGTTTGAACGGAAAGTTGTTTGCAGTAGATTCTAATATCGCAGATTATTGTAAATATATATGTGATATCTGGTCTAAATATTCTGAGTATAAAAAATTAGCTATTTCTGCATTTAATGAGTATGAGTTCCGCCTCAATTGGTCGGTAGCTGGGAAAACCGTAAAAAAGCTAATCATGGAATCGATGTAGACTTGTATAAAAACAAGGCAAAAGGAAACAAATAATCTTACCTTTTGCCTTTGCCTTTTTAATTATCAATGCAACCTACTTCTGTACCTACGGGAAGTTCTAACGTATCACCAATCTTTTCGCCATCGTGAAAAGCTGCAAGTAAAACTTGGCTGGTTTTTCCCCAGGCGATCGCTCCACTTGCATCTAGAGCGATCGCTCCAAAATCCCGTTTGTTCTGGTGTGCTTCTGCAAAGGAACGCTTCATTGCATCCTTGAGGGGCATGCCATCTGTGACGCGCACCACAATTTTTGCTGCTAAGCACTCATCAATAATGTCCTCTCCAATACCAGTACAGCTAACCGCAGCATGTATAGTAGCATAATTACCAGCAGGCATCGCAGAATCACTGACACGTCCAATCCGCTCAAATCCCTTGCCGCCTGTGGAAGTACCAGCTACTAACCGACCTTGAGTATCTAAAGCTACTACGCCAATAGTACCGCGTCGGGCATTGCTAGTTTCCACTAGTTCTGGTTCTGCTAGTTCTGGTTCTGCAACCACGCTGGCCATTGTATGTTTAAAATTCTGCTGGCGCTCTTGAATCCACTCTTGTAAGCGCAAGTCTGTTAAAGCGTTATAGCTGGGAATTTGCAACTCCCTTGCTAATTCTGCCGCTCCGTAATCAGAAAGTACTCGGTCGGGAGAAGTTTGTAATGCCTTTGCCAAGTCGATGGGATTTTTAACCCGCGAAACATTAATTACACCACTAAAGCTTTGGGTTGTACCATCCATCAATGAGGCACTCATGCGGATTTGACCGTCTGATTGCAGTACTGAACCAGTACCTGCATTAAAGCGGGGGTCATCTTCTAACATTTGACATGCGCGCACTACTGCTTCCTTAGCACTTGCTCTAGAAAGTAAAAGAGAATACACTTCTTCTATAACTTTATAAAGCGAGCGGCGTACCACCTCTACTCCGCCTTTTCCGTGTAAAGAACTACCAGCCCCTCCATGAATAATTAATTTAGGTAGCACTTGTAACTTCATCTCCTCTTGATTTGTGTAATTTGAGTCAAATAGTTTTATGATTCATCGGTTTCATTTTTAGTCGCAGCACGGCGACGACGGCAACGTTCCGAACAGTATTTCACCTCTTCCCAGCAATCTGCCCATTTTTTGCGCCAAGTAAAAGGGCGCTGACATACCGGACAAATTTTGCTAGGTAGGTCAGATTTAGAACGGGCACGTCCCATATTTTTACTGTGCAGATTTGAAATTGATTTCACTTACGATTGGAAATCAATTATAACCAGTTTGTTACAAAAGTAGATGACTTTTATCAAACAATACTGGAGTTACTCCCTGATAATTAATTAAAAATTCACTCTGCAAAGTTTAAATTTCGGTAAATCAATAGTGGCAAATATTTTGGCTTTTTCTGTATCGAAAATAACTGAAAAAAAACTTATACTTGTAGATGGGTTTTAATGCAGTATATAAAAATACAGGCAAATGCTTAGATAGTTATAAATGAAAGCAAAAGCCGAGCTAGAAAAGATTTTCTGTTTTTGTCAGATATAGCAGGGAACAGGGAACTCTTAACGGGGAACAGGCTTGAAAGTCCTTTGGTGTCAGGGTTTTACGATCAGATTATGTTCTAACCTACCTGACAACAGCTATAACAAGAGATAAACAGATTAATCCACAGCTAATTTTTTTGGAAAATAAATTGAAAGATGATGGGTTATACCCTCAAAAAATATCTTGTAAATTATTATGTTTTTTATCACAAATAATTTCAGCGAAAATACTTAAAAACGCTGAACGCTATGACTAATAATTGTTACTTGCCAACGGTAATAACAAGCGACTAACCACCCGGCTATCTGGTAATTGATAGAAATGCAATTCTCCACCAAGTTGATGCATGAGTTTTTGGCAGATCGTCAGATGCAGTCCGGGTAGTTGCTCAAGCCTGGAGGGGGCAAGTACATCTTTGGGTGTATCTTGATGGAGTTCTATCAGTAACTGAGGTTCAATACTGCCATTATCTGTAATCGAGACTTCTAATAGGCGTTCATCTAAGCGGCGACACCAGATATCAATTCTGCCCCCACCTGTAGAACGCTGACAGGCAGCAACCAGTAATTCATGCAGAACTAATTCTATTTTGACAACATCGCCAGCGATCGCCAGCGAAGAGTGAGGCAACAAAGAATAGTTTTTCTCTGACTCTTCACCCTCCTCTTTTTGTCCCAAACCATGCACACCTACCCATAACTTTTGTTGTTTGAGTAAATTGTCAACTCGTTCGAGTGATCGTTTCAGCAAACTGGCTATAGGAATACTTTCTAAACTCATCTGCAACTGCCACAGTTCGAGTTTTAACAGTGCCGTCATTGAAGCGGTGGTATTGTCTAACTGTCGCAGCAGTTGCTGATAGCGCATATGAGTAAGTTCATTTGCAGGAATGCCCAAATCGTGCATTTGGGTGAGTAGCTGCGTCACAGTTCTTTGGATATCCTGTAAACGACGATGTTTGTACCAGTTGAGTTGTTGGAGTTCTTCTGTTCTAGACTCAAGCATTTGAGTAATTTGTAGCCATCGCCGCGACCAAGCTAGTTGGCAAACTAGAGTTTCTGTAGCATTGAGACTATCCTCTGACCATTGACGTTCGTAATGGTCTGCTATTACCACCACACCTGTAGGTTGATAATCAGCAGTAGTGCGTAATGCCATTACTAAAATTTGACCGATGCCAGCACCATTCAACCATGTCCTAGTTGTAGGAGGTAAATCATTCACAGTTAGAGGCAAAATACCATCCGTAACTAGTGCCCACTGGATCAAAGCTTCAGTTTGCAGTGGCACTAGTGAGTCCGTGAGAATCTCAAACTGAGAATTGGCAATAACTCCAGATATAATTTTGGCGATATTCTCTCCAGGTTGCCAGGATAGCATTAGCGTTAGGGAACAATTGAGAAAAGATGCAATTTGTTCCAGTGCTGTGCGTTCTAGGTGCTTGAGGGTCTGGGTTGCGGCAGTTTGAGATTGTTCCAGGATGCGGAGGCATTGCTGAAAGCTTTGCAAAATTTTTTGCTGTTGTTCAGTCTGGTAGTGCAACTGCCATTGCCGCATCACTACACCAATTTGTTGACCAACAACCTGTACTAATTCCTTTTCCAAGGATGTCCAACTGCAATGAGCTTCAGTAGCGATCGCTAACAGGATTTTTGGTGCATTACCAACAGCGCAGTTACTAATTAAAAGCGATCGCACCCCATTGGCAATGAAAGGAGGACGCCAGTTAAAAAACCGCAAATCTGAATCTAAATTTTCAATTGCTACCGCCTCAGTTGAACGTAGCAGAAGCTGCCAATCTACATCTTTAAGAGCATCGAGAGTACATGTTAAAGGGCGGCGATTGTACGGTTGAGTTTGGTAAAAAATTTGATAACTATTCTGGTCGGGGTCGTAATGCAACAACAGAAATCGCGTCGCAGCCAAGCGTTGCAAAACTTTTGCGCCACAGTTAGCTAAGATTTCTTGAATATCGCGATCGCTATAAATACCTTGAGCAATTTGACCAGTCAGATAAGCATCATCTTGAATTCTTTGGATAGTAGTTTCTGTCTCCTCTAAAGGGGTGATTAAGGAAATTAACCCAGCAGCACTCTTGACAAAATTTTTATCAGTCTCAGTCCAAATGCGGGCTTCTGTGTTTTCCACTGCCAGAAAGCCCAGCAGCTCCTTTTGCCAGATGATCGGAGCAGCTAAGAGACTACGCACGCCCAGACGTTGCAGCAGCGTCACGGTGAAATTGCTCTGTAGGGAACTGCGCCCTTCTCCAATCCAGACAATTTCATTTACCGATAAAGCAATATAAAAGTCGCTCAATTCATGTACGGTAATTTTCGTTTCTGCTTGCTGACTTTTCTGGAAAAAACTGCTATTGGCATTTCTGTTACTCACCCGTCGCCAAAAGTAATATCCTTCTCGTTCAAACCAGTAAATATTTGTGTGGGTAGGTAAAACAAATTTATGGGTTGCCTCTACTACAGCTTCTAGCCTTTGCTCTAAGTTATTGAGAGTTCGTAGATTTTCCAGCAATTTTAATAATGGCTCGTCAAGGCGCTGGGTTTGCTTGTGCTGCAAATCCATTTCCATTTCATGAAGTGCAGCCCCCAATTCACCTAAAACCATCATCAATCTTGCTCTGGCTTCCCCACTGAGTAAGTAACCCCAGCGTTCATAACCAAGTAGCACCAAGCCCAAACAGCGGTTTTTGTAGCAAATAGGGACAATAATTGTCCCTTGGATATTGAATTTTTGTGCCAATTGCTGCCATCCTTCAACCCGCATTTCAGATCGCAAATCAGCTACACCCAAGGGGCGTTGTTCAATCACTACTTGCTCTAATAAATCCCCAGGATTAAGAACCACCCTTTGTTTTAAAAAACTGGTATCATTACTAGGGGTTGTGCCGCCTTTGCCAAATAACATGTGATTCAGGCGATCGTAAAAGGCAATCCAAATCAGGCTGTAATCAAACTGCTCTTGCAGATAAGAAATTGTGGTAGCAATCAGAGCATCAACATTATCTTCTTCCCTGAGGCTCTGAAGAATACGCCCCAAGGAAAGGATTTGTTGTTCGGCCGCTGTGAGTTTTTGTGGCTGCCTCATCTGATTACCATTAAACATAGCTTGTTAATATTTGACACTCTGTCCTCTAAAATTTGACAGATTCTTGGTATCACTAGACTTCTTGCAGAAGTCGGGGAAAGGGTAGTTTTAACCTTCATGCCCTTTTTTATAAGATGCCCAGAATAACACTCGAACTAAATATGACTATGGTGCTTAATCTCGAATTTTGATAGACGTGACTAACGATTTACGCCTAATGTGAATTAGCTCTCAGTCTCAGTCGGTAATGGCTAATAGGTACTAGGTACTAGGGACAGGGGACAGGGGACTAGGTAGGAGATGAGAATTTTCTCCCAATCACCAATCACCAATCTTATCTATGTTTATCTGTGGTCGATTTCCAAAAAATAATTTTTGCCGTAGTTTTAATTCACATCAGGCCTGACTTCTACGATATGTTAGAAAAAATGGATATTTATCAAGCTTTAATTCGTCCCTTCTTATTCAATTTGCTTAACGCAGATCCGGAGTGGCTGCACTCTTCAACGATTCGCAGTCTTAGTTGGCTGGCAAACAATAGCAGTCCCGGCGCTAGCTGGGCAGCCAAACGCCTACAGCAGTCGCTGTGTCTTGCTGATAAACGCCTAGAACAAAACCTGTTTGGCCTGCACTTCCCCAATCCTGTAGGCTTGGCAGCTGGATTTGATAAAGATGGGGTTGCCACTGATATCTGGTCAAGTCTAGGTTTTGGCTTTGCAGAAGTGGGAACTGTAACTTTTCACGCCCAGCCAGGCAATCCCCATCCTCGCCTGTTTCGTTTGCCTTTAGACAAAGCCGCTCTCAATCGCATGGGCTTTAACAATAGCGGTGCAGCAACAATGGCGGCGCGATTAGCAGAACGTAAGCAACAATTTGCTCCTACAATACCTATAGGTATAAATCTGGGTAAATCTAAGGTAACACCCCTAGAAGAAGCTGCAAGCGATTATCTTAATAGTTTTCGCTTACTCAAGCATCTGGGAGACTACTTTGTTGTTAACGTGTCTTCTCCCAATACACCTGGGTTGCGATCGCTCCAAGATGCAACCATGCTTAGTTCGATCTTGGAGGCACTGCAACAAGAAAATACAACACAAAAGCCTATTTTTGTCAAGATAGCGCCTGATTTGGAATGGGAAGCGATCGCTGACATTATTTGCTTGATAAAAACCTATCTACTGGCGGGAATTATTGCCACTAATACCACTATCCGTCGCGATGGATTGAAAACACGGGTGATTGCCAAAACAGGCAAGTCACCGCAAGAAGAAACTGGTGGAATTAGTGGTGCGCCACTGCGCGATCGCTCCACAGATATTATTAGGTTTATTTGGCAGCAAACACAAGGACAAATGCCGATTATTGGCGTTGGTGGCATTTTTACCCCCGAAGATGCCTGGGAGAAGATTACTGCTGGTGCTTGCCTTATCCAAGTCTATACAGGCTGGATCTACTCTGGCCCAATGATGGTACGCCGTATTCTCGAAGGCTTGCTTGCTAAGTTAGAACAAAATGGATTAAATTCTATCTCCGAAGCAGTTGGTTTAGAAGTAAAAAGTAAAAAGTAAAAACAAAACAATCAAAGTTGTTTCTTTTGCTTTTTGACCTTTAACTTTTACCTTCTTCTAGAGGAAAAAACTCCTTTGTTTTTGGGGAGTATGTCCAGGCGATGCCATCTGGATCTCTGCTACGACTCCACTCAGGAAAATCTGGATCGTCTCGCCGTTTGTATACCGTGCTGGAATAGACATTGAGACGCTTTGCAAGCTCAGATTGAATCAGAGAGCCAAAAATCAACTGTTTTTCTAGTGGTTTTTTAACTTCCTCCTGATGGGTTTGCGGTAATGTTTCAGTTTCGGGTTCTTTTGGTTCTTCCTGCTGAGGTTTGGGAGGCGGTGGTGCTAATAAAGGTTCAATGGTTTTGGCAGCATGTTGGGGAGGAAGTTCTTCTACTGGCTCGCTACTGTCAAAGATACTAGCAAGAGTACTAGCAGTCATAAAGTAATAAACCTTACTGCCTTCCTCAGAGTCAACAATACTGGCACCAAATTCTGACGCTTTTGTATCTAGATAGCGTTTTGCCGTTTCCCCGGAAAAATTACCCTTAATTGCCAAGTCCATCGGCGTGATTCTGCCTTGAGTTTCCCGAATCAATTGATTAAACATCGGATTCACTTGCAGACACCACTTTTGCCATTGGTAGCGCTGCCAAATATTCAAACCTATGATGAGCACAATTGCCGCCAGCCAAATTCGCCAGGTAGCAACTAGGAAAATTATCAAAAACGAGATTGGCAAAAGCAGGACTAGATAACCTTTGCCATAGCCTTCTATTGATTTTTCACTCATGCTGATTTTTGCCAAGTGACTATTAGGGGAAATAATATAATCTTGGCAAAAATTTGTGCAAATGTTTGTAGTTTTTGTTTGTTTGCCAAAAATTTTCCAGGCAAAACCGATTCAGGTTAAGGGCTATACCAGGCAAGAAAGGTAACTCCAGAAGCTACCTGCGACCTATCCTTAGCCATAAAGCGCAAAATCAGGCAAAATTTTTTACTTGAGAAAGTATAGCAAGTAACAATTAGGGTTAATGCTCGAACAGCATGGCAAAACTGGAAAAACAAAGTGTTAAGTAATATAAAGCGACACTAGGTGTATTGCGAGCAAATGAACACTACAATCTAGGACAGGTCGGCGCTGTTCTCAACATCACAATCAAAGAACATCTGCGTAAAGGTCTTATCCATTTGATTGTCTGCGACTTGGATATCATCGCCAAAGGGGTTTGATTTAGAGATGCTGGCTACTACGGGCGAACTATAAATAAAGACGCGGAGAACAAGAGCACGGAGACATTCTCCGTGTCTGTACTTTTTCATGTCAATTTTTTGCAGGTTAACTTAGTTCAAAATTCAAAACTTGCTTTCCAGGACAAATAACTTAGGATTTTTGATAAAATTCTTTACCCTTTTAGGGATAAGCCGGTTGAACTCTCGCACCTGCATTTATTAATTTTTATTAAAGCTAATAGTAGGCAAATAATACCGAATTTATTTTAAATTATATCCTGAGATTTTTCATATCTATCTACTTAGTTAGACGCGATCCAAGAAATATTCAGGCTAGTTTTAAAAATGATATTTTGCAGACATTTGCGATTCGAGAAGTGGCATCAAGCCTTTTGTAAGTAGTCAAAAAATAATTAGATTTGGGCTTATTTTTAGCTCAAATCTTACTCTTGATTGTTCAATCAGGTAAAGTCATTCCGGCAAGAGTGTATATTTCAAACTGTTTACTTCTTGAAAAGTTATAAAATATTCTCCATTACTGACGCAAAACTTGGGAAAAACCGCCAGTAAAGGTTAGATATATTTTTGTTTTTCCTAAATGTCTACAAATTCAAACAAATACAAAAAAATATTCATCAATAAAAACATTATTGGGAAAACAGAAAATGACGTTGAGAGAACGAACTATCAGTAGGAAGCAGAATGTTTCCTTTGTGATTCTGATAGCGGGTGCTGCGGCACTAGGTGGTTTTTTATTTGGTTTTGATACCGCTGTCATTAACGGAGCTGTTTCGGCTTTGAGTCAAGCGTTTAATGCCAACAGTGTAATGACAGGCTTTGCAGTATCCTGTGCGTTGTTAGGGTCTGCTTTGGGAGCTTTTGTAGCAGGACCGATCGCAGATAGACAAGGTCGCCTGAAAACAATGATAATCGCCTCAATTTTATTTACTTTAAGTGCGATCGGTTCAGGAATTGCCTTTACCATTTGGGATTTTATCTTCTGGCGTGCGTTGGGTGGAATTGCAGTAGGGATGGCGAGTGTAATTGCACCAGCCTACATTGCAGAGGTTGCACCAGCTAACTTACGCGGAAGACTTGGTTCACTACAACAACTAGCGATTGTAGTAGGTATTTTTATCGCCCTACTTAGCGACTACTTTATTGCGTTGGGTGCAGGGGGTTCCGCAGCAGCACCATTTTGGTTTGGGATTCCGGCATGGCGTTGGATGTTCTGGACAGAAATCCCTCCAGCAGTTCTTTATGGAGTTTGTGCATTAATAATTCCTGAGTCACCGCGATACTTGGTAGCACAGGGACGACATCAACAAGCAGCGATTGTTCTAGAAAAAGTTGTTGGGGGTGACGTGCAAGCAAAAGTAGAAGATATTCGCCGGACTGTGTTGACGGAACGCAAACCCAAATTCTCCGACCTTTTAAGTCGAAGAGGTGGGTTACTACCAATAGTCTGGATAGGGATGGGGTTGTCTGTACTACAACAGTTTGTTGGTATCAACGTTATTTTCTACTACAGCAGTGTGTTGTGGCAGTCAGTAGGATTCTCAGAAAGGAATTCTCTGCTGATTACGGTGATTACCGGAGTTGTCAATATTGTGACTACCTTGATTGCGATCGCCACTGTAGATAAATTTGGTCGCAAACCCCTTCTTCTGCTGGGTTCCATCGGCATGACGCTAACACTGGGAACTTTGAGCGTTGTGTTTGCCAATGCAGCGATTGACCCTGTAACGGGGAATCCTACGCTACCAGGGACATCGGGAATCATTGCACTGCTGGCAGCGAACTTGTATGTTGTGTTCTTTGGGTTTTCTTGGGGGCCAATTGTTTGGGTGCTATTGGGGGAAATTTTCAATAACAAAATTCGCGCTGCTGCCCTCTCTTTAGCTGCGGCGGTGCAGTGGATTGCTAACTTTATAGTCTCTACTACATTTCCGCCTTTACTCAAGTATTTTGGTCTAGGTTCTGCCTATGGTCTGTATACAATTGCCGCAGCGATTTCTATCTTTTTTGTGGCTTTTTTGATCAGGGAGACCAAGGGGAAAGAATTGGAAGAGATGTAATATCTATGAAGTCTAGATGAAACGCGATCGCTTTTTTAGAGGCGATCGCGCAAATTGGCTTACAAACTTTGGGGATAATTCTGAAACCATTATGATGTAGAGACGCGAAATTTCGCGTCTGGTACAAATCCATTCACTAGCATCTATGCCCTTAGTATGATTTGCAGGCAGTAGGAAAAGTCAGTATACAAGATAGATGCTGCCATACCTGGGAATAGTGAAGATGAAAGATAAAAAACTCTTCATACTTCTCAACAGTCATGACATTTGATTACGACCTGTTTGTCATTGGTGCTGGCCCTGGAGGACTGGCAGCAGCCAAAACAGCAGCCGGATTTGGTGTCCGCGTTGCGATCGCCGAACAAGAAGCCCTCGGTGGTACTTGTGTAAATCGCGGTTGTGTTCCCAAAAAGCTGATCGTTTACGCCGCAGATTTCGCCCTCCACAATCAAATGGCGCACAGTTACGGTTGGAGTGACTGCCAAAGGCACTTTGACTGGACGAATTTTATTAAGTCGGTACACCAGCATGTAGAAGGTATTCACCACTCCTACTTTGAGCAGTTGCAAACCGCTGGAGTTGATCTAATTCGCGGTCATGTCACTTTCAATGATACTCATACAATAAATATTGATGATCGCAAAGTAACAGCTGACAAAATTTTAATTTCTGTCGGCGCACGTCCGATGCAGCCATCCATCCCTGGAATAGAATACACCATCACTTCCCGCGAGATGTTTCACCTTCCGTATTTGCCAGAACGGCTGGCGATTATTGGCGGTGGCTATATTGGTGTAGAATTCGCCAGCATGATGAATGCTTTGGGGTGTGAAGTCACAGTTATTGAAACAGATGAAATGATTTTATCGGGGTTTGATGATGATGTTCGCTCTGGTGTTCAACAGGGCTTGAAAAAACGGGGAATTAAATTTTTCACCAACAGCACAGCTAAAGAAATCAAACACTGTGACGAAGAGGGTTTGTTATTAAATGTAACTGGCGATTCTCCAATCAATATTGCAGCCGATACCATCTTAGTTGCTACAGGTCGTGTTCCCAATACCAAAAATCTTGGTTTGGAAAACGCTGGGGTTGAAGTTGGTGAAAAAGGTGAAATCATAGTTGATGAATATAATTGCACTACCCAGAAGAATATTTTTGCTGTGGGTGACTGCACCAATCGCCTGCAATTAACACCTGTTGCTAAGACAGAAGGCACTGCTTTTGTTAAGACAGTTTTTGGTAACAAGCCCCAAAAAGTGAACTACGATTGTGTGCCATATGCAGTTTTTGCTCGTCCCGAGGCGGCAAGTGCGGGAATGACTGAAGCAAAGGCACGAGAAAAATTTGGTGAATCTGTCAAATGCTACTGCGATCGCTTTCAACCGTTATTTTCTCAGTTCAGTAAACAGGATGAGCAAGCTATGCTCAAGTTAGTTGTAGAAGGCGAATCTGAAAGAATTTTAGGCGCTCATATGGTTGGCGAACACGCTGCTGATATCATTCAAAGTTTAGCCGTGGCGATTCGCAAAGGTATTACCAAGCAAGACTTAGATGATGCAATTGGTATTCACCCAACTACAGTAGAAGAATTCCTAGCGTTAAATTAAATCAAGGGTAAGACTGACAATAAGAGAAAAGGTAAAAGTAAAAGGCAGAGGTAAATTCTTCTCCCTTAGCTTCCTTTTCTCCTGCGTAAGTCTACCAAGGTTTAATTGTTGCTAGAGGAACACCAAATTTTATGACATACGATTACGACCTGTTTGTCATTGGTGCTGGTTCTGGGGGTTTAGCGGCTTCCAAACGCGCTGCTAGCTACGGGGCAAAAGTTGCTATAGCCGAACATGATTTAGTCGGCGGTACTTGTGTTATCCGTGGTTGCATTCCCAAAAAACTGATGGTCTATGGCTCCCACTTTCCAGCATTATTTCACGATGCCGCAGGCTATGGCTGGAAGGTAGGCGAAGCTGAGTTGGACTGGCAATATTTCATTACAGCTATAGATAAGGAAGTACGGCGACTTTCGCAGCTACATATTAGCTTCTTAGAAAAAGCGGGAGTGCAACTCATTCGCAGTCGTGCTACTCTCCTAGATCCGCATACTGTCGAAGTTGATGGCAGCAAAGTTACCGCAGACAAAATTTTAATTGCTGTTGGAGGTCGTCCAATCAAGCCTGATTTGCCAGGAATGGAATATGGTATTACCTCCAATGAAATGTTTCATCTGAAAGAAAAACCGAAGCACATTGCAATTATTGGTGCAGGTTACATCGGCACAGAGTTTGCTTGTATAATGCGCGGTTTGGGATGTGAAGTTACCCAAATTGTCCGTAAAGACCTTATCCTTAAAGGTTTTGATGAAGATATCCGCACTAACATCCAAGAAGGGATGACTCAACATGGTATTAAAATTATCCAAAATACTGTGGTAACGGCAGTTGAAAAAGTACCCGAAGGATTGCAGATCAATTTATCCGGAGAACATACAGAACCTGTAATTGCCGATGTGTTTTTGGTAGCAACTGGTCGTGCCCCAAATGTAGACGAACTGGGTTTGGAAAATGCTGGAGTAGAACTAGTAGATAGTTCTATCGAAGGGCCGGGATACAGCACGATGAACGCGATCGCTGTTAATGAGTACAGTCAAACCTCTCAAGCTAATATCTTTGCAGTCGGTGATGTTACTGACCGCATGAATTTAACTCCAGTTGCAATTGGGGAAGGTCGGGCTTTTGCAGATAGTGAATTCGGTGATAACCGTCGTGTATTCAGTCACGAAAATGTGGCAACAGCCGTATTTTCCACACCTGAGGCAGCTACAGTTGGTTTGACAGAAGCCCAAGCCCGGCAAAAGTTGGGAGATGACGGAGTAAAAATATATCGCACTCGCTTCCGTCCGTTGTTCCACAGTTTGACAGGTGCTGAAGAAAGAACAATGATGAAGTTAGTGGTAGATGCCAATACCGATAAAGTGCTAGGCGCGCACATGGTAGGAGAAAATGCAGGTGAGATAATTCAAGGTGTAGCGATCGCCGTCAAAATGGGCGCAACTAAAAAAGATTTTGACGCCACTGTCGGTATTCATCCCACAGCAGCAGAAGAATTTGTCACAATGCGGTAATTGTTATTTGTTGGTAGTTGGTAGTTGGTTGTTGATAGTTGGTTATTGTTGACTACTAACTACTAACCACTAACTACTAACTAACTAATTACAAAAGCTGAATGTCTAGCAAATATATCTACCTTCACGGCTTTGCATCGAGTCCTAATTCTGCCAAAGCCTGTTACATATGCGATCGCTTTGCAGAATGCAATATCAAGCTGCAAGTTCCAGATTTAAATTTTGGGGATTTTTCCCATCTGACAATTACGCGGCAGATCAAACAAGTTGCCGCTGAATTTCCCTCAAATTCTGCACCAGTAACTCTAATTGGTTCAAGTTTGGGCGGATTGACAGCTGCCCATATAGGACAGCAACACCCACAGGTGCAGCGACTAGTTTTGCTAGCACCAGCCTTTGGGTTTTTATCCCATTGGCTGCCGCAGCTAGGGGATGAACAAGTGCAGCGCTGGCAGCAAGAAAAATATCTAATGGTTTACCACTACGGAGAAGGGCGATCGCTTCCCTTGAGTTACGATTTTGTAACCGATGCCGCTCAATACCAAGAAGAAATGTTACAACGCTCTATCCCAACTCTTATTCTACATGGAAAAAATGATGAGGTTATCTCAATCCAAGCCAGTCGGGATTTTGCCAAATCGCGTCCTTGGGTAGAGTTAGTAGAACTCAACAGTGACCATGCCCTAGCTAACGTCATGGCAGAAATTTGGCAGGCAATTCGGCAGTTCTGCCAACTACCTTAAAGTTGTATAATGCTCAGTCCTCAGCGTAATGTTCTTTGTTTCTTGCTGATGACCAATGACTCTTGACCCTTGACTCTTGACCCTTGACTCTTGACTCTTGACTCTTGACTAATTATGCTGCCATTCATTCGCTCAGATTTAGCCCAATTTACCGCTTACAAACCGCACCCCAGCAGCGGTACTGCCCAACCAGTCTCATCACAGACTCAGTTGGATCGTCTAGATACGAATGAGAGTCCCTATGATTTGCCACCAGAGTTAAAAGAAAAACTGGCATGGACTTATCAACAGGTCATTGAGACTAACCGTTATCCCGATGGTGGACATGAAGAACTTAAGAATGCGATCGCTGAGTACATCAATGAATCAGCTAGTCTAGGGACTTCTGTTTTTACTACCGCTAATATTTCTGTTGGTAATGGTTCAGATGAACTCATCCGTTCAATATTAATTGCTAGCTGTCTTGGAGAAGGGTCAATTCTCGTCGCTAATCCCACCTTTTCTATGTACGCCATATTGGCGCAAGTTTTGAGCATCCCTGTGGTGCAAGTAACTAGAAATGAAGCGAATTTTGAAATTGATTTAACAGCAGCACAAACTGCCATAGAACAAACTCAAAACCCCCCTATTCGGGCAGTTTTTGTAGTTCATCCCAATTCTCCTACTGCCAATGCCTTAACTACGGCAGAGTTGGCATGGTTAAGGAGTCTGCCAGAGCATATTTTAGTAGTAATTGATGAAGCTTACTTTGAATTTAGTCAGACTACTTTAGTAAATGAATTGTCACACCGTCCTAACTGGGTAATACTACGCACATTTTCTAAAGCTTTCCGATTGGCAGCCATGCGTGTTGGCTATTGCATTGCCCATCCTGAATTAATAACCATTATAGAAAAAGTCCGCTTACCCTACAATCTTCCCAGTTTTTCAATCACGTCAGCATTAGTTGCTTTGCAAAACCGTAAACTTTTGCTCAATTCAATATCACAAACACTCTCTGAACGAGCCAAACTGATCGAAACTCTCTCACAACAACCAGAATTACAAGTTTGGGATAGTGCTACTAACTTTATTTACCTGCGTCTCAAACAAAATCACTCTCACCCACAAGACGCTGCTTTAAAAAATCTCAACCAAAAACTTAAGGCTAATGGTACTCTTATCCGGGAAATTAGCGGAGGATTGCGAATAACCGTAGGAACTCCTCAAGAAAATATCCGCACACTAACAAGATTGCAAGCTGCTTTGACAGGCTTGAAATCTGAGCAATTAACTCAGTAACTACACCCACTGTCTAGATCGCTGCCCAAATGGCGTACTATTGAAACAGTTTGTGGCAGCACACCCACTAAAAGGGCAAATGCCTCATTCGGCAATTTATTCACTATCTCCAGTGGAAAGTATTGTTCAAATTGATCGAGAATCTTTTGAACTCGCTGACCAGGAACCGGGTTTTCTGTAATTTGTTTAATCAACCTAATCCACTGTCGCCGAATCAAGAAAGCTTTCTGGCGTTCTTCATTAGTTTCGGGAGTCAATAATGACAGATTTCCTATTGGCAATGCTCCTTGACAATCGCGATCGTATTCGCCACCTACTGCTGCTCCTGGTCCAGCAAACTCCGCATGATAGCGTTTAAAGAGTATTAATCCATTGCGTCTTCGACTGTTAACAATGAAAACTTTTTCGCTCAGCAGCTTTGTCAGGATATCCGAGCCATAGGATTGCTCAGTTCCATCTGGCATGACAATATAGTCAAGGAAACTGGTGTCAGGGTAATAAGTAGATACCATAGCGGTCTGATAGCGTGGGTGTTTGTCGCTATCCATCTTTTTTCAAAATGGAGATGAATCTAGTACTCGTTTGCAATTAAATAGAGAAACTACTATTCAATCAAAGTTTTGGTTTTTTCTTATTATGAAGACTTTTTGGTCGTCAATGTAGCTATGATAAAATTAAATAGAACTGATTCAAGATTTGAGTAATCATATTTTATGAGATTTGATTTGATTTGTCTGCAACTATAGGTGTGTTTTTTTAAAGTTTTTATAAAGATGAGTAATTTTAATAAAAAGTTATTGTAAGGAAATGAGGGTTTATTTATAGTATTTTCGCTGATTATAAAATCATAATCTATCTGATAGCAACAAATGTTTTTCATTTAGATTTTATTCTACATATAATAAAGATTTCACAATTACAACATCGAAGAAATCAAATTATTCAATAATATATATTTTTGTTTTGATATATTAATAAGTGTATCAAAACAAAAGCTCTAGATAAAGTTGTTTGGGAAAGTAATAACAAAAAATTTGATTTTTTCAAAAAAAAACTACCTCATAAATTCACTATATAGCTAATGTCATCATTAAATGGCTATCAAACAATATAGATATTATTTTAATCAATTTAATATAGAGTTATGCAAATTGCCAAAGCAAGAATTAGCTAAAAAATAAGTATATTTGCCTGAGAATAGCTGGATACTCTATCAGATGAATTGGTTCTCTGATTTGCAAAACTTATGAAAGCTTGCTTGCCAAAGTAGTGGCAATATCCAAATTTGTCCAAATTTACTTATACAAACAGAAAGCTAGCTTGTTGAATTCAGTAAAAGATGCTTATGCAATAATATCTGCTGTGAGCGTTTAAAAAGGAATGTATTCCAATTAGATTCAACCTTATGTACTCGATATCCGAACTTAAAATAAAGTTGCTGTGCCTGATGGTTATTTTCCAAAACATGGAGATATATGTCTTCAAATCCCCATTCTCTAGCAACTTTATCACTAGCTTCAAGTAGCTGTGAAGCAGCACCTTGTCTGCGATATTTTGAGCAAACTGCTAAATTAGACAGATAAGGAAAACTTCTGCCAGCCTCAGTCCAATAATCGCTGAATCGCACACCTAATTCTACAGTGCCAGCTATGTTATTAGCTGTACCAGCAGTAGTATCAACAGCAACTAAGCAGACGTGATGGGGTGCAGGTGATGCCAGACGGTGTCTTAAATCTTCGTAAATACCCAGACGTAGCAAAGGAAAAGCCCATCCCCAGAAACCTTTTTGGGAATGAAAGCTTTCAGCAATAATTTGGGCAACTTCAGTCAAATCAGCAGGTGTAGCCGCACGGATTAGGAACCGACAGGAAGTTTGCTTGGCGGATGCTGTGACTGGCTGTTGATGGGATTGTTGGAAAAACCAAGGTGTCAAGGCTAGTTTCGTGTTGAATTGATAGAACGAAAATCTTCAAATATCCTAAAACAGCATCCAACCTGTGTGAAAACTCAGAACTACTAAGTTCATTCAACTTGGCGCTAGAAGGGTTTATGAGAAAGTGGTTGATTGCCCTTACCACTAAAATCTAAGATACTACAATTAGTTGGCAGAGGTTAAAGCTTCCTTATTGACAGTAAACGCTTTAAGTCGGCGAAGCCAACGCCAGTCGCTACAACGGAGAGAGAACTTCCCTACTCTACGAGAAGTGGGAGTGGCAGGTAAGTGCGTCTACACAGTCGCCTGAAGAGGGAAACCCTCGCGCAGCGCTGATTCACCCTGATGTGCTGGCTCCCCAAGGCGGTGATTCCCCTACATTATCTCAATATTATGACCTAATCCTAATTCATATTTAGGGGTTGTAGACCTCATGCCGCATTTGATCGAATTAATATCCCTAATACCTAACCCCTACTTAAGCTAATACTATCAGTTGCCTTGCCGCTCATCCTGATGGCTAAATTATAAATGGCTATTTGTCTGATAGTATACTTTGCCTATTCATCTTATTATTGTAAGGTTGCTAACTTGATAATGACTGTCATAAATAAAATTTACCTAAAAGTGTTAGTGTCGGTGCTGCCACGGGAAAAATTAATATGCAGCTTCAGTTGGATTTTTCAGCCAGTCTGGATTGCTGTGTATGATATACGACAGTTCTCACTGGAGGTGAGAAGAGATGTGGCAAGCAAAGACAAATTCTGTAAGACTAACACTGAGCATAAAACTAATTGGGGTGCACCAGAGCAAATGGCAATCGGCTTATGACTGTAAGCTAATCTTCTTCCTGTCAGCAGTCATGTAGGCAAACGGCCTAGGTCGTCGAAATGCTCTGCTCTTACCTGAGTCAGTTTCATCTCTATCTGATCAGATTATTGTTTATCCCACTGCCTTTGCAGCAGGAAAGCGGTGCATGAAATCCCAAGCAAACAATAAGCCTAAAATTTTAGTTGTCGATGACGAACCTGACAACCTTGACTTGCTTTACCGCACCTTTTATCGCGACTATAAGGTATTGAGGGCGAGTTCTGGCCCAGCTGCATTGGATCTGCTGGCGCAAGAGGGAGATGTATCAGTAATCATCTCTGACCAGCGAATGCCGATGATGAGCGGTACAGAATTTTTAAGTCTGACAGCAACTCAGTATCCCGACATTATCCGCATTATTTTGACTGGCTATACAGATGTCGAAGACTTGGTAGAAGCCATCAACTCTGGTAAGGTATTCAAATACGTCACCAAACCGTGGGAAGCAGAGGAACTCAAAGCAGTAGTGCGCCAAGCCTTGGATACCCACAATGTCCTCAAAGCCCGCACTCGTGAACTGACTCGCACACTTCGTCAGGAATCCCTGCTCAACACCGTCACAAATACGATTCGAGGTGCTTTAGATTATCGACAAATTCTGCAAACAATTGTGGACACAGTTGGTCATATGCTGGAAGTGGATGTTTGCCTCTTACGTCCTTTCCAGGATAACCAGCTGGTAGACGAAGGATTTATTTACCAGAAGGCGCTCTCTCAAAGAGTGGGAGAGTGGGAGAGGGGGAGAGGGGGAGAGGGGGAGACATCCCGATGGGGAGATGGGGAGATTGGGAGATGGGGAGAAAAAAGCACCCCATCACCCCACCACCCCACTACCCCATCACCTCTGTTGGCTCAGACAGTCTGGGAAACCCGGGAAGCACAGATAATTAATGATGTAACAAGCGATGAACGCATCCAGGGTGATACTCCCAAATTGCGATCGCGTGCCGCTGCTTTTGCTGAAGCTAATATTTGTTCTAGCTTGGTTGTGCCTCTAATCTGCCGACAAGAACTAATGGCTGTGCTGGCACTGCACCAATGCCATGCGCCCCGCGTCTGGAGTGATGACGAAGTGCAGTTGGTGACGGTTGTAGCAGATCAAGCAGCCCTAGCTTTGTCTCAGGCTTATGCTTACGAGCAAGTACGCGCCCTTGCTCAACGGGAAGCCCTAATTAATACGATTACCAGTGCTATTCGCTCTAGCCTAGACCCACAAGATATCTTTGCAGCTATCACCCAACAATTAGGGCAAGCCTTGCAAGTGGATGGCTGTGTTCTGTCTTTATGGACAGAAGATGATGAGTTTGTCCGTTGCGTGGGCTTATATGACAGTTCTGAAGATGCAGCAACTAAAAAGCCAATAGATACCGAGGAAATCGGCGCTCCCAACTTACCTCAATCTCAAGCACCGATCAAAGGAAATCCAATTCTGCAAGAAATGTTACGGACGCAAGAGCCGGCGATCGTTGCTGACATGAGTGAGTGTTCACCAGAGATCAAGGGATTTGATTTGCCTTTACGAGTGCCAGCCCGATCGCTCATGGTAGTTCCCTTACTTGCTGATGGTAAAAGCATCGGTAGTATTACTCTACGTCAAGGTAATAAAGCGCGTCAGTGGTTAACTTCAGAAATTGAGTTAGCAAAAGCGGTAGCAGCGCAAGCGGCGATCGCAGTGCAACAATCTCACTTGTACCAAAAAACCCGCGAGCAAGCGGAACGTTTACTGGAACTAGATAAACAAAAAACCGAATTCTTCCAAAATATCTCCCACGAATTCCGTACGCCCATTACCCTCATTCAAGGGCCGTTAGAGTCGGCCGTAGCTTCTAAAGAGGGGTTATCTTACGAACAAAGTGCGATCGCCCTGCGTAATTCCCGTCGCCTGTTGCGATTGGTAAATCAACTTCTGGATCTGCAACGCTTAGATGCAGGTCGAATGCAGCCGAATTTTCGTCCCTGCGATTTAGTCGAATTTGTTAGCCAAATTGTCGAGTCGTTCCGCCCTTACTGTGAGAAAAAGGGATTGCATCTAGTCAATGAGACGAGTGAATGTCTAAGAGTGTACTTGGACATGGAAAAATTCGATAAGGTGGTTTACAATCTCCTGTCTAATGCCATGAAATTTACTCCCGAAGGTGGCACTATTACTGTGGGAGTAAAATCTCATGGTGATAATTGTATCTTGACAGTAAAAGACACTGGTATCGGCATTCTTCAAAAACAAATCCCCCTGCTGTTTGAACGTTTCCGTCAAGCTGAAGGTTCAGAAAACCGCTCCTATGAAGGTACGGGTTTGGGTTTAGCTTTAGTCAAAGAATTGGTGGAACTCCACGGTGGTAAAGTTACCGTGGAATCAGTTTATGGTGAAGGCACTACTTTTAGCGTCTGGTTGCTTGCTGGTAGCACTCACCTACCTCAGAGTCAGGTCATGGATGCACCTGCTGAAGTTAATATTAGCCGTGCTGCTATAGAGTTGGCGGATTTAGAGCTGATAGAAGAGGAAATGAGGAGTGGAAGAGAGACAGAGGAGGGGAACACTGATTTTTCTACTTTCCCCCACTCCTCAATCCTAGTGGTAGACGACAATCCAGATCTGCGAACCTATGTATCCAGTATTCTCCGCAACAGTGGGTATCAAGTGCAGACAGCGCGTAATGGTTTAGAAGGATTCCGGTTCGCTAAGGAAATTGTACCTAGCTTAATTGTCAGCGACTTGATGATGCCCTTGGTATCAGGACTAGAGATGATTAAGATGATCCGTAACGAGGAGAAATTGAAAGGAACGCCAATTATCCTGTTAACGGCAAAAGTGGATGAAGAAACTCGCATTGAAGGTACAGAACGTGGTGCAGATGCTTATTTAGCCAAGCCATTTAATGACCGAGAACTTTTGGCAGAAGTACGAAATCTCCTGGCCTTAAAAGAAAATGAACGACGAGTTGTAGAGCTAAATACTTATCTGACTGAATCGGTACTCCAGCGCTTTTTACCTCCGGCTTTGGTGCAAAAAGCCGCAGCCGGAGATTTAGTCTTGGATTTGCGACCGGAACCGCGCTTAATTACAGTTTTATTCAGTGATATTGTCGGTTTTACCCAGCTAGCAAATACCCTCAGATCGCGACGGGTAGCAGAGTTGCTGAATCAATATTTAGAAGTAATGACCAGAGCGGTGTTTGATAACGGCGGCACTGTGGATAAATTTATGGGAGATGCCATTCTAGCTTTGTTTGGAGCGCCGGAAGAACTGACACCTAATGAACAGGTGCGACGTGCCGTCAATACAGCAAGAGCAATGCTGCGATCGCTAGAACAGTTAAACGAACACTGGCGAGAGCAAGGTGTTTTCGACACTACCGAACGTCAGAGCGTGCAGTTTCGCTGTGGTATCCACCAAGGTACTGCTGTTGTAGGTATGTTTGGTAGTGTTGAACGCGCCGACTATACAGCAATTGGCCCAAGCGTAAATATTGCTGCTAGGTTGCAACAAGCAGCAGCTCCTGGTACTATCTTGGTTTCTGCTGCCGTCGCGGATTATTTGCAAGAAGAAGAAATTATTAAAGGTAGTCCGCTAGAACTAAAAGGAGTAGATGAAACTGTTCTTACCTTCGCCCTAACACCAGAACTAATGGCTAATCGGTGAAGTACCCCGTCTGAATCAAAAATTCAGACGGAGCATTTGGTAGCCTTCAAAAACTTAAAACTGCTATGCTAAAGCCACAGCTGGTTGCGGCCAGCGCCCAACCGCTTTACCAATTACTCCCAGTTCTTGCATCAACTGATCGAAAGCCTCTGGTGTTAAAGATTGAGGGCCATCTGATAAAGCTTTCTTCGGATTGGGGTGAACCTCAATCATCAGAGAATCGCATCCAGCAGCAATAGACGCCATTGCCATTGAAGGTACATGAGCTGCCCAACCTGTACCGTGACTTGGGTCAATCATAATCGGCAGGTGAGTCAGGTTTCGCAACACTGGTATTGCTGATATATCCAGGGTATTGCGGGTGTACTGGCGATCAAAAGTACGAATTCCCCGTTCGCACAAAATCACATTTGGATTTCCCGCTGCCAGAATATATTCAGCAGCCATCAACCATTCTTCAATAGTTGCCGACATTCCGCGCTTGAGGAGAACAGGTTTTGGTTGTGCTCCCACTTTCTTCAGTAGGGAGAAGTTTTGCATATTCCTTGCCCCTACCTGAACTACATCGGCAATTTCTGCAATTTTATCTAAATCAGCAGCGTCCATAACTTCTGTAATGATGCCCAGTCCGCTGGCTTCTCGCGCCGCTGCAAGTAATTCTAAAGCGCTTTCACCATGACCTTGAAAGGCATAAGGCGAAGTCCGGGGTTTGTATGCGCCACCACGCAGAAACCTAGCCCCAGCCGCCCTGACGCGCCGCGCCGTCTCGACGATCATCTCCTCATTTTCGACTGAGCAAGGGCCAGCCACCACTACCAAGGGGTGGTGTTCGCCAAATGTCACAGCCCCATCAGGAGTGTTTACCACTACCTCAGAAGCTTCTCCGTGGCGGAATTGGCGGCTAGCTCGTTTGTAAGGCTGTTCTACCCTTAGTACTTGCTCAATCCAAGGGCTAACTTCCTGAATTTGTAACGGGTCTAAATCGGCAGTTTCACCTACTAGACCAATTACTACCTTGTGCTTACCAACTATTTTTTCTGGAGTCAGCCCCCAAGTAGTAAGTTCCTCACTGACGCGGTTGATTTCCGCCTCAGGGGAACCAATTTTCATAACTACAATCATGTTAGTTGCTAATTGCTAGTTGCTATTAGCTATTATCCAAGTAAGTGGACAAATATAAACATATAAAACATTATTTTGAGGGCCAAGCTTGGGAAGTCGTCCTGACCCTAAAATAGTTAAAAAATATAGCGCTCAGTGGTTTTGCTACTGCTAGTATTGAGTATAAAAAAATTATAAATTTTTAATTAGTTTAGCAATGTTGAAGTTTACGTTTCCCAACTTCAACATTTTTCTCAAACCTACCCAATACACGGAAAACATTAAATTCCCGAGTCAGTTGGCATCTGATATCTGAGCGCTATTAATTATATGTTCTTCTGCCGAGATTCACGCCAAGCTGACACCATCCGTCCCCAATTGGTGGTAAATTCATTCCAACCCAACAGAGTTCCGGTTCTCTCCTCATCCCAAGAAGCAGAAAGAGCACCGTAAGAGATTCCCAACACTCCCAAACCAAAAAATCCCATGTTCACCAATAACACGGCGACGGGAGGCAGTTTGATACCAGCTTGGGTCAAAAGCAGATAGCTGGCAATTAGGGTGAGAATACCCAAAGAAGTTGGGACTCCCGAGAAGCCAGCCACGCGGCGCATCATCCGTTGGCTGACTACCTGAGGTATTCCAACTTCTTCTTTGCTATAACGTGGCTTTTTCTTTTCCTTTTTTGGGGATTCTGGTTTGGCAGCAGTCGGTTTACTCGTAGCTTTGGCTGGTTTTTGGCGCTTTTTGTTCGGTTCAAAGGGTAAGCGTTCAGATTCTTCAGCAGACATAAGGCGGTAGTTTCCTATCCACGAATACCGAGACGGGCAATCAATGCTTGATATTTTTCCCGGTCGTCTTTCTGTATATAGGCTAAAAGACGTTTACGTTGACCGATCAACTTCAACAAGCCTCGACGAGAAGAAAAGTCCTTCTTATTGGCTTGGAGATGTTCACTAAGACGGTTGATACGCTCCGTCAGCATGGCAACTTGGATATCGGCAGAGCCGGTATCGGTTTCATGAACTTGGTATTGCGAGATTATCTCTTGTTTGCGCTGTTGCGTCAGAGCCATGATCCAATCAATTATTTCTTTCTAAATTTATGCAGCAGTTTCTCATATTATCACAGCCATCATGCGGTATGTTGTGGCACTGCTGCAAAACATAGATTAGGGCTAATCTTTCGGAGCCTAACTAGCCGCGAGTCCTTTCCAGCAGGAGCATCATCATCAAACTTAACAACACCTGCTTTTCTTCGCGATCGCTCATTTGCTCGACAGGTTTGATTGTAAATTTTCTGGAGAGAAAAGAAGGGATTTTCTCCAAACGCATCACAACTGTTCCGTCCTCACGGCTGACTAAATAGACTGGGTTAAACACATAACCACTGAATATCCCCACAATTGGGAGTTCTGCAAACAGAGCATCCATAACTTTGATCCAGGGGTTTTTTTCTTGGATGTTTAAGGTGGATGTTTCGCCATCAAAAATGTCATAACGCGCACGCCATAAAGATTTCATTCCTCGCCTTTTCACCGCACCAATAGGGATTTCGCTGGCGTCGGTGAAGTTATAGCGAGCTGAAAAGTCAATAATGCGATCGGCTTTTATGTAGTAGAGCGGTTGGGTTCGCTCGGTATCAGCAAAGACGGTAATTGCTTCCTTGAGTTTGAAGAGTTTCTGTCTAACGTAGAATACCAAATTTCCCTGAGCATCAACTACTGACATTTGGGGTGCAAATGCCCAGAATTTAAACGTGAGTTCAAGAGGATACTGCATATAAGTAATTAAACAGTGGAATTACTTATATTAATCCCAATTGTGAAAGCTATATAACAGAATTTAGGTTATAAATTTTTCTCAAAACCTAAGTATTTATGCCAAGCTAAGTTTCTGTTGGTAGCTATTCTACTTGAATGCGATCGCCTGCACTCACCGATTTCAACATATACTGATTTGACAAGAGCGCAAATTATTCAAAACAATGAGTAAAACCCTATCATCAGGATACGTCCTGGCACTGGATTTAGGTACAACAGGCAACCGCGCTTTTGTATTCGACGCTCTTGGCAAAATTGTTGGGCAGGCATACAAAGAACTAACACAGTATTATCCTCAGCCTGGATGGTTAGAGCATGACGCTGAGGAAATTTGGCAAGATACTTGCTGGGTGATGGAAACTGCGATCGCAAATGCCCAAATTGTCCCCAGTGATATTGCGGCGATAGGATTAACTGTACAGCGTGAAACCTGTTTAATTTGGGATAAAACCACCGGAAAACCTCTGCATCGGGCAATCGTTTGGCAAGACCGCCGTACTGCTCCTTTGTGCAATCAATTACAAGCACAAGGGTATGCTGAGGAGATTTACGATCGCACTGGTTTGGTTATCGACGCCTACTTTTCTGCTACCAAACTCAGATGGCTGTTAGACCATGTGACAGGTATTGACCTCAATCATGTTTTAGCTGGCACAATTGATACTTGGATATTGTGGAAACTAACAGGTGGAAAAGTTCATGCTACTGACCACAGTAACGCCAGCCGTACAATGTTGATGAATCTGGCAAGCTGTGCATGGGATCAAACTCTACTGGATTTATTTAAAATTCCTGTTCAGATCTTGCCCCAAATTCAGCCTAGTTTAGGACAATTTGGTGTCACCGATACTACTGTAATAAGTGCGGAAATCCCCATCACTGCTGTCTTGGGCGATCAACAGGCAGCTTTATTTGGTCACGGGTGCGATCGCCCTGGTTTAATGAAATGTACTTACGGCACTGGTAGCTTTTTAGTTGCTCACACTGGCTCAGAAATTGTGCGTTCTCAACGTCAACTCATCTCTACAGTGGCATGGACGCAAAACCACAATGGCAGTTTAGATGTGGGCTATGCCTTGGAAGGGAGTATGTTTACTAGTGGAGCATGCATCCAATGGTTGCGGGATGGCATCAAACTAATTAAAACTGCTGATGAGACAGAGGCGATCGCCAATCAAGTTGATGATAACGGCGGTGTATATTTTGTACCTGCATTTAGCGGACTGGGCGCACCCCACTGGGATATGAGTGCGAGGGGAGCCTTTTTTGGCATTACCGCAGCAGTGCGATCGCAGCATTTAGTTCGTGCTGTTTTGGAAGCTATTGCCTACCAAGTCAAGGAAGTCGTGCAAGCAATCAGTGGATCTAGCAGCGCACCCATACAGAAATTAACAGTGGATGGTGGTGCATGTGAGAATAATTTCCTCATGCAGTTCCAAGCAGATGTGTTAAGTATTCCGGTGGAACGTCCAGTTATGCGCGATACCACTGTTCAGGGTATTGCAATGGCGGCTGGTCTAGCGGCAGGATTTTGGGATAGTTATGAGGAATTGGTACGACAGCGGCAAATAGACCGTTATTTCTCGCCTGGTGTTGGCAGTGGATATGCAATAGCTAACTTTACCACTTGGCAAAAGGCAGTGGAACGGGCTAAGCATTGGGTGGAGTAAAAGGGATTGGGGATTAGTGATTAGGGACTGAGGATTGGATTTGACATTTTCCCCACACGCTGCTGCGCTTTGTGTGGGGATTGTCAGAATCATTTCCCAGGGTATTTTCTATCGCGCGAGAATTGGTATTACGCCCCAGCCCTTTCAAGGTGGATAGAAAAAGAACCATTATCTCAGTCAAGAAGCTATATTTCCTCTTTGTGTCTTTGTGCCTTTGTGGTGAAAAAATAATTTTTGAAACACCAAGACACTAAGACACCAAGAAATTTTCATTTTTCAGATTTACACCACCAAAGGGCTGGTATTACGCCCCTACAGCTTCCTTCGCAGCATACAGCACTTCAACCGTGATATCTTTGATGCCTCGCTCACGAGCAAATTTCTCGGTGTTGCGCTTTACTTTACCACGCACAAAGCCAGGAATCTTGTTCAATTCTGCTAGACCATCCTTAGTCCAGTTGAGGTCAGATTCAGCCGAAATGCCCTTGGTAATAACTTCCTTAGTGTCGTGTCCACCAAAAATTTCTAACAGGTGGTCTTCCATTCCTAAGGTGAAGGAATTGTATACCAAATCGGCAATTTGGTTAGTACCTTCGTAACCCATGAATGGCTTGTAACCAATGGGGAAGTTTTGGATGTGGATGGGTGCAGCAATCACACCGCAAGGAATATCCAGGCGCTTACCGACGTGGCGTTCCATTTGCGTACCAAAGATAGCAGCAGGCTCGACACGAGCGATCGCATCTCCAATTTGACCGTGATCGTCAGTAATAATAACTTCATCACAGTATTCGCTGACTTGTTCACGGAACCAATCAGCATCGTACTTGCAGTAGGTTCCAGCCCAGACAACGTGAATGCCCATTTCCCGTGCCAAAATTTTGGTTATGGCAGCGGCATGAGTATTATCACCAAAGACTACTGCTTTTTTGCCGGTCAAGTTCTGACAGTCAATTGAGCGAGAGAACCAAGCAGCCTGCGATACATGCAGGGTTTGCTCGTTGATGAATTCTTCGTAGT
Organism: Fischerella sp. PCC 9605; assembly: GCF_000517105.1. Lineage (GTDB taxonomy): Bacteria > Cyanobacteriota > Cyanobacteriia > Cyanobacteriales > Nostocaceae > PCC9605. The sequence continues at coordinate 399,183 of NZ_KI912148.1, forward strand.
CTACATCAGCGCCTTGGTCGTTAACTACTTGCTGAATTTTACGTATGCAACGAGCAGTTTCTACTACACCCATTGGAGTAATGTCTATGTAAGGCATCCCGAATTCTGCTTCTAGGTAACGAGCTGCCATTACACCAAGTTCGCGGTAAGGCACGAGATTGAACCAAGCCCGAGGCAGATTCTTTAACTCGTGAACGGAAGCACCTTCAGGGATAACAGCATTTACCTCAATACCTAAGTCAGCCATCAACCGCTTCAACTCGGTGCAGTCGTGCTGGTTGTGGAAGCCGAGGGTAGAAATACCGATGATATTGACGGAGGGCTTTTCGGTTTTGCCTGCGGGGAGTTCGCCCTTTTTGCGAGCTTTTTCAATATAGAACTGAACAATTTGATGCAGAGTGCGATCGGCTGCTTGCAGTTCGTTGACGCGATAGTGGTTCACATCCGCTAGCATCACATCGCCTTTGGCTTCTAACTGCGCCCGTTCCACAAAGTTTTGCAGGTCTTCTTGCAGAATACTGGAGGTGCAGGTAGGGGTAAGAACAATCAGGTCTGGGGTTTCTTCCTTATCCTTGCGGGTGATGTTGTCTACTACCTTTTCTTGGGAACCGCGTGCCAAAACGTTGCGGTCAACAACACTGGCAGTTACTGGGGTGAAGTCCCGCTCTCGTTCAAGCATGGAGCGCATGACGTTAAAGTAGTCATCGCCCAATGGTGCGTGCATGATGGCATGAACGTTTTTGAAAGAACTGGCGATCCGCAGAGTGCCGATATGGGCAGGGCCTGCATACATCCAGTAAGCCAATTTCATGATAGTGTTCTCCCTTGAAATTAAACCAAGTGTGCCCGAATAAGAGGTGGACTTTTAGCGTTTAATTATTAAATCGTTTTTGATTCTCTCAAAAGTTCTGGCCTGGCAGTAGTTGGCTTCTTGTAAGTTTACATCCCCTACTAATGTCTGAAATGTCGTTGCTGATAAGGATTGGGGAATCGACTAAAACAACGTTTGTGTTGCTAAAGTTCAATAAAAATTAACGTTTTGCTAAATTCCTTAGCATTCGAGAACTTGTAAGGATTGATTGCGGATGGCGATCGCTGCAAGTTGTGACCGTAGCATAATTATGCTATTTTTTAGCATGAATGTGATACTATATATGATACTATCGCTCAATGAGCAAATTAAAAAAATTAGTGGAGGAATTTCTCAGGCGACCTCCAGAAGTCAGTTTTGATGATGTGCGCTATCTTTTAGAAGCTTTTGGCTTTGAAGAAAAAAGGTCTAAGGGTAGTCATCATAGTTTTAGAGACTCACTTGGTAGAACAATTACTGTACCCAAAAAAGGCGGACAAAAAGTTAAAGGTGTTTATGTTCAGCAAATAGTTGAATTGTTAAATTTACAAGAGTGGAGTGATGAAGACACTGAATCAGAAGCAGAAACAAACTGAAAAACCATCTCTAGAATATTATTTAAATCTTCAATATCCTGTGACTTTATATCCCGATACAGAAGGAGGATATGTTGCTCAGATTAAAGATTTGCCTGGATGTCTTTCTCAAGGAGAAACTTTAGAAGAGGCGATGGCAAATATAAATGAGGCGCGGGAGTTGTGGATTGAAACTGTTTATGAAGCCGGAGATGAAATTCCTTTACCTAGTAATGATGAAACTTATAGCGGTAAATTGTTGGTACGGATGCCAAAGTCTTTGCATCGTCGCTTGGTTGAAAAAGCAGAAGTAGAAGGTGTGAGTCTTAATCAATATATTGTTTATTTGTTGAGTAAATCGGCGTAATTTTTATTGATAACTGGCTATATTTCTCCAAGCCACCCAAACACATCTTCTACTAATTGGTTAGGAGTAAATAATTTTAACGGAAAATTACCTTTTCGTTCGTTGTTGATGACACAAATTGTCCCACCAATTTTACTGAGATTGTCAAAGAAAGAATCGCTTAATTTTTGGTTTGTTGATTGAATTTCGTCAAACACCAACATCAAGCTTTTATTGCTTTTACGTTTTAAGGAATTGTAATAAAGTTTCAGCGCTGCTATTGTTTCTGGGATTCCCCTTTCCCACTCTGGACATTCCCAGTCAAGCATTTGGTCGTAAATTTCGGGAACGGGGTTGTTGATGTCGATAGCAAAATAACCTCTTTCCACTGCGGTTCAAAAAGATGATACAAGCATTATAGACACTGTATGGGGATTGTGTGTGGGGAAATACCCAAAAAAACAATTGACCTCGTAAATAAAAATACGAGGTTAACAAAATGCCTACAAAGCAATTAAATTCCAAGCTGAGTCAGAAAGTTATCACTTTATTACTAGTCCTGAAAATCCTACTCATCGGTATCCAAGCTGAAAACCGCATTCAACAAGGAGACGCAGCCATCGAAGTCTTGATCTGAATGATTAACCAGTACATCCCCATACTGCAAAAAGCTGAGAATCTGGAGGATAAGAAGAAGAAATAGAAAAAACCCCATCCCTAAGCACTTCTTGGCTTGCGGGAGGGGTTCTAAATTACGCAGACACCAAACGCCGCAAAGATTCAGCACGGCGTTTGGCAGTGGAATTTTTCGGATCGTATTTGAGTGCTTCTTCGTAAGTTTGTAGCGCCTGAGCAGTTAAATTTTTGCGCTCGTAGGCATGACCAAGGTTATTCAATGCGGTTACATAATCAGGTTTGTTTTTCAGAGCTTCTTTATATTGACGGATTGCTATATCATACTGTTCTTGAGCAAAGTAAGCGTAACCTAACCCGTTGTAAATAACAGCAACATTTTCTTCTTCCTCTTCTTCTGCGGCTTTAATAGCTTTTTGAAACAGAGTCACCGCCTGGGAAAACAATTTTTTTTCGGAATAGATACTCGCTAATTCGTAATATTCTTGAGTCGTTCCCTTTTCTTTTGTGAGCTTGTTTCGCAAGCGCGAAAAGTTTCTTTCCAGCTTGCGATTTTTAAAAATCTGGGGAAAGACATTGATAACGGTAAGTAAGAGTATACCCACCAAAATTGAGAGATAAATAACTGCTAAATTGTTATCCATTGTCTTTATTAAAAATCTCTTCTGTATTTATTATCAGCCGTTCGCTACAGTCATTAGTCATTTGTACAAGTCTAATGGCCAATGACTAATGACCATTGACTAGTTTAAGGCAAACCCCAGTATTGAGCGCGTTGCTGGAGCCAACCTTCTTCTAGATAACGAGCGATCGCCCCATTTACTTGTCGTCGTAGTAGATCGTACTGCAATCCCTTGGGCATTACCACAGACAAGGGTTCAGTTGATAGCTTTGTTGGCAGTAGCCGATACTGAGGATATTGTTGCACCCAACCGCTCAGAACGCTGGTATCGGCGGCAAAAGCTACTACTGCATTACTTTGTAGGAGCGATCGCGCTTCTTGATAAGAATTAACTCCCACCAAGTCTGCTTGTGGCAAATAATATCGCACATCAGCAATAGTGCTGGAGTTGCTGAGAACAGCAATTTTTTGCTTTGCTAAGTCACTCAGCTTTTGTACAGATTTATCTTTTGCGATTAATCTTGTGCCATCAAAGTAATAAGGTATACTGAGATTCACCAAACGAGCGCGTGACTCTGTTGCTGTCACCCTAGCGATGGTGAGATCAACTTTATTGTCTAAAACTTGTGAGAGGCGATCGCGATTTGCTACAGGTTTCAGTTTGACAGCATTTGGTTTGCCTAGTAAATCAGCTGCCAACCGCTGGGCTAAGTCAATCTCCAAACCTTGCAGATTGCCATTCGCATCTCTAAATCCCAGCGGGCGTAAATTATCTTTGACAGCAATAGTTAAATAGCCTCGCCGCTGAATATCTGACAGTTCTGCGGCAGATGCTGATGATTGTATACCTGCAATTACAAGGGCAAATACCAGCAGGAAAATAATTATTTTACCGATAGTCCTAAAAAAGTAATTGTAGGAGTTAAGTTTTGGGTGTTGAGTTTTTCTCCCCATCACCCTATCACCCCATCTCCCCATCATTACTTGTTTAGGAATACTCATTGTTTAACTTTTGGCTTGGCTTGCCAACTCCGCAACTTTGCTGAAACCAGCTGGATCGAGGACTGCCATTTGCGCCAACATTTTGCGATTAAGTTGGATGTCGGCTTTTTTGAGATTACCGATAAACTGGCTGTAACTCATGCCATGCTGGCGAACAGCGGCGTTGATGCGGGTGATCCAAAGGCGGCGGAAGTCACGCTTGCGTTTTTTGCGATCGCGATAAGCATTCCGCAGTGCCTTCATAACCTGTTGATTGGCAGTTCTAAACAGGGTGGAGTGAGAACCGCGAAAACCTTTAGCGAGTTTGAGAATTTTTTTGCGGCGTTTGCGAGCAACGTTACCGCGTTTTACCCTTGTCATAGCTTAAATTTTCCTGAACAACTTACAAATAGGGGAGCATTAAGCGCACATTTTCTTCGTCACGCTCGTTGACAACAGCCATTTTGGAAAGCTTACGCTTCTTATTAGAGGTTTTGTGTTCGAGCAAGTGGTTTTTGAAAGCTTTGCGACGCACGATTTTACCGCTACCGGTGGCACGGAATCTTTTTGCCGCTGCTTTACGAGTTTTGAGTTTCGGCATTGACAGATTTTAAAACGACACAATCTAATATTTTACTACTTTTTTGTCTAGCATTAAGGCTAATCAAGCACAATTAAAAACAAAAACACCCTCCTGACGGAGGGCGTTTTTTATTTTTTGTAGAGGCGCGATTTATCGCGTCTCTACATGAAGATTAACCGTTGATAGCAGGAGCGCTGATTGCAACAGGAGCGACTTCAGCACTAGCTAAATCAAGAGGGAAGTTGTGAGCATTGCGCTCGTGCATAACTTCCATACCCAAGTTAGCGCGGTTGATGATGTCTGCCCAAGTGTTGATGACGCGACCTTGAGAATCAATTACTGACTGGTTGAAGTTGAAACCATTCAGGTTGAACGCCATTGTGCTGATTCCCAGCGCTGTGAACCAGATTCCAATTACAGGCCAAGCAGCCAAGAAGAAGTGCAAGCTGCGGCTGTTGTTGAAGGAAGCGTATTGGAAAATCAGACGACCGAAGTAACCGTGTGCTGCAACAATGTTGTAGGTTTCTTCTTCTTGACCGAACTTGTAACCGTAGTTCTGAGATTCGGTCTCGGTGGTTTCACGAACCAAGGAAGAAGTTACCAAAGAACCGTGCATTGCACTGAACAAGCTACCACCGAATACACCTGCTACACCTAACTGGTGGAAGGGGTGCATCAAGATGTTGTGTTCTGCTTGGAACACCAACATGAAGTTGAATGTACCGCTGATGCCCAGAGGCATACCATCAGAGAAGGAACCCTGACCTAAGGGGTAGATCAAGAAGACTGCGGTCGCTGCTGCTACTGGTGCAGAGTAGGCTACGGCAATCCAAGGACGCATTCCTAAGCGGTAGGACAATTCCCACTCACGTCCCATGTAGCAGAATACGCCAATCAGGAAGTGGAAGATTACCAACTGGTAAGGACCACCGTTGTACAACCACTCATCTAAGGAAGCTGCTTCCCAGATCGGGTAGAAGTGCAAGCCAATGGCGTTAGAAGAAGGTACAACAGCACCGGAGATGATGTTGTTGCCGTACATCAGTGAACCTGCAACAGGCTCACGGATGCCATCGATGTCAACGGGAGGTGCAGCGATGAAGGCAATGATGAAGCAGGTGGTTGCGGCTAACAGAGTCGGAATCATCAGTACGCCGAACCAACCGATGTATAAGCGGTTGTTGGTGCTGGTGATCCAATCGCAGAACCGCTCCCATACGTTGGCGCTACGAGCGCGTTGTAAGGTTGCTGTCATTGTTTTTATGAGTGCTTAACTTTCGTTAATAATTTGCGTAGGTCAAACTACCTACAATTACTAAATTAGAAGAAAGTTTGCGATTTGTAAAGCATATTTAATTAATTTGTGTTTATTTAAATTAATATTTTGCATAAATACTTTTGATTTTATATTGTTTACAGATTTTAATTTTTGAGTAAGCACTCATTTTTACCCCTAACCCCACCCTACTCTCCCTCTACTTTCCCGTCTCTATATCAACCAGGAGGCCATGTCATATGTCTTCCTCCCAGGATATGCAGGTGTAAATGGTAAACAGTTTGACCGCCATCAGGGCCAGTATTGATGACTAAGCGATAGCCATTTGTCAGTCCGGCTTGTTCAGCAACCCGCTTAGCAGTTAACAAAAGGTGCCCCAAAAGCGCATTATCATCAGATTCGGCATCAGCTAATTTGGGAATGGGTTTTTTGGGAATGACAAGGATGTGAACTGGTGCTTGCGGATTAATGTCTGTGAATGCCAGTGCCAAGTCATCCTCATAAATAATGTTGGCTGGAATTTCTCGACGAATGATTTTGCTGAAAATCGTCTCTTGATTTGTCATGTGTAATTTTTTATTTGTCATTTGCCAATTGTCAATGATAAGACAAAGGACAAATGACTAAATGACCAAGGAATAAGGATAATGCTTGCCAGAGTCTGGAGCGCATCAATTGTAGGTATCGATGCTGTGAAAGTGGGAGTGGAAGTAGATGTTTCTGGGGGTTTACCCGGGATTATCGTGCTGGGGCTACCTGACAGTGCTGTGCAAGAATCCAAAGAGAGGGTAAAGGCAACTCTGAAAAATGCTGGTTTTGCCTTTCCCATGCGAAAAATTGTGATTAATCTAACTCCTGCTGATTTACGCAAGGAAGGCCCTTGTTTTGATTTGCCTATTAGTGTGGGAGTTTTAGCGGCTTCTGAGCAAGTTAGTACTGAGTTGCTAGGAGATTATCTTTTCTTAGGTGAAGTTTCTCTGGATGGTAGCCTTCGTCCTGTGGCTGGGGTATTGCCCATTGCTGCTGCTGCCCACAAGATGGGAATTACAGGTTTAGTAGTTCCTGCTGATAATGCTCAAGAGGCTTCCTTGGTGGAAGGATTGGCGGTTTATGCTTTCAAAAATCTAGCAGATGTAGCTGATTTTTTGAATAATCCGGGACGTTACAAGCCCGAGCAATTGGATAATACTGTAGAGACGTTGCATGGAACGTCTCTACATGGTGCAGATTTGAAGGATGTGAAAGCACAGGCTCATGGTCGTAGGGCATTAGAAATTGCTGCTGCTGGCGGACATAATTTAATATTTGTAGGGCCGCCGGGAAGTGGTAAGACAATGCTGGCACGACGCTTACCGAGTATTTTGCCGCCACTAAGCTTTGCAGAAGCATTAGAAGTAACTCGCATTCACTCGGTAGCTGGTTTATTGAAAAATAGAGGCTCGTTAGTATGCGATCGCCCTTTCCGCAGTCCGCACCATTCCGCATCAGGCCCGTCTCTCGTTGGTGGTGGCACTTTTCCCCGTCCCGGAGAAATTTCTTTATCACATCTTGGGGTGCTTTTCTTAGATGAGTTGACAGAATTTAAACGTGATGTGTTGGAATTTCTGCGTCAGCCTTTGGAAGATGGCTTTGTAACGATTTCCAGAACCAGGCAATCGGTTATGTTTCCCGCTCAGTTTACTTTGGTAGCAAGTACCAATCCTTGTCCTTGTGGTTATTACGGCGATACCATCCAACAATGTACTTGTTCGCCACGCCAAAGAGAACAATATTGGGCGAAGCTTTCTGGCCCGTTGATGGATCGGATTGATTTGCAAGTTGCCGTGAATCGTTTGAAGCCAGAGGAAATTACCCAACAGCCGACGGGTGAATCTTCTGTAACAGTCAGAGAACGGGTGCAACAAGCACGCGATCGCGCATCCCAGAGATTTGAAAATGAACCACATCTGCGTTGTAATGCCCAGATGCAGAGTCGGCATCTGCAAAAATGGTGCAAGCTGGATGATGCCAGTCGTAACTTATTAGAAGGCGCGATTAAAAAATTAGGGTTATCGGCAAGGGCTAGCGATCGCATTCTCAAAGTAGCGCGTACAATTGCAGATTTGGCTGGAGATGAGAACTTGCAAGCCCATCACGTTGCCGAAGCAATTCAGTATCGGACGATAGATAGAATGCACTAAGCGTACTTAGAGATTGGAGTCATCGCAAATCCACATGGGTTCGACACTAGAAGCCTTTTGGAAGCCGCAGTGTTGATAGAAATCCACGGCATCTTTAACTGCAAGAAGAACCTGCTGGTGGTAGCCTGCGTAGCGACTCTGGAGTGTTTCTATGATGCGCCGTCCGATACCCTGACGGTGGAATGCAGGTCGCACCAACAGATGTGGATAGTATACAACTAATGCTCCGTCTGAGATGGCATTACCTAATCCTACAAGAGATCCAGCGTGCCATGCAGAAATAACTGATAACTGTATGTGAATTAGCAAGTGCTGTGAGAAGTTGCTCGGGCTTTGAAGCTGAAGACCAGCCACATTCTCTGTATAGTTGAATTACTGCGTCGCGAGGAAGATCCGCATTATCGCGCAACTCTACTTCAGCATTATACATACTTTACCTATCAACCTTGCCATCTAACTCTGACGAATCAGGAGAATGAGTTTTATTTTATGTTAAAGCGGCTTACACCACCTAAGTTTTAACAGTAATTCTCTTTCATCAATCTAAAATTTCGATGTCGGGATAGAGTGAGATATTTCCAATCCTTAATCAAAAATCAAAAATAGCATAACTTAGTTTTTACTTAATGGTTTTATTTTTTTGGTTTTAACAAACAATTACAGTAAATTTTGATAATTTTTTTTGCTTTTTGCCATAACCTAACTTCTCATAATCCAAGGTTAACTAATAATTAAATCCTGGCTAATAAATGATAAAACTTTGAGAAGCTTTGTTAAATATAACTTTTGACTAAGATCTTGAATATGCCGAATGGATGATGTTTATTTAAAAGCATAACTAGATATTTATAAAGCGAATCACAATTTTCAGCACCTGTAAGTGATTGATTGCTCTTTTTTTTAGCCAAATACATCATTTTGTGCCTGACAGATTAACCATAGGTTAAATCTAGGTTAATCACAACAATTTACCGACATATCTACCAATGATAAATCGGTTAATTTATCTTATTTGCTTCCATTAATTCCGACGATATGGCAAGCAAGAAAAAGGTTTTCAAGCTGAATGATTCTAGCTATTTCTATTAAGAGGAAGCTTAATGTCTAAATTTACACGGAGGCAGCTACTGGCTTTCTTTGGAGCAAGTGCTGGTACAGCTGTGCTAGCTCCTGCTTTGGCGGAAAAAGCTTTTGCTCGTAATCCTGGCTTTACTGGTGGGTTTAGACCGCTGAAATTTACTCCTGTGCGTTTGCCCCATCCTTTACCAATTTACACCCAGCAAAGCAGTTATCTACCTACGGGAATTGGGCAGGGAAACGTATTAAAACCTTCTGCTGATGCACAGTTAAGTAGCTACACCGTACTTGATGATGTTGTAGTACCGCCCGAATATGAACGGTATGTAATTGTACGTTGGGGCGATCGCGTCTTTCCCAATCAGGAAGAATATTTTGGTTACAACAGCGATTACACAACCTTTATTCCCATAGATGGCAGAAATCCCAATGATGGCTATCTTTGGAATAATCACGAATATGTCTCCTACCCATTTTCTTTTGTAGCACCAGGCACTTCAGAGGATTTAGAAGGGTTCCCCACGACTTACCCCTTAGTCATTGGGCAGAATTTACCCCAAGACAAAACTAATATCGAAACCTTGGGTGAATTCATGTATAACTTGGGTGGTTCTGTGGTGCGGATTGCCCGCCAAAACCGTAACGGACGTTTTGCTGTTGTTAGCGATCGCAATAACCGACGCATCCACGGACTTTCCGGTTTAGGTATTAACCGCCAACGCACTGATGGTTATCAAAATGTCACTTCTTGGGGTTCCAAAAGCTACCAGAAGGGAGACGACAATTATTTAATTGGTACTGGATCGGCTGCGACTGAAGTCTTTCCTCTGAGTTCTGACGGATTGGGTAACAAAATCATCGGTACCGGATACAACTGTTCTGGCGGTACAACTCCTTGGGGAACTGTTCTGTCTGCTGAAGAGAACTTCCAAGCTAGTTCAACCTTTTTCGTAGGTGTAACCGAACCTGTAAACAACAACGGAACACAGACACGCTACACCAAAGGCACGACGGGGGAAGCATTCGGCTTAGTTGGTGAAAAATACGGCTGGATGGTAGAAATCGATCCTGCTGATCCGAATTTCCGCCCTCGCAAACACACTGCTTTGGGTCGCTACCGCCATGAAAACATCGCCTTGCGCGTGGAACCAGGAAGACCGTTAGTTGGCTACCTAGGTGATGACCGACGCGGGGGTCACACTTGGAAGTTTGTCAGCCGAGATACAGTCAATTCTCCCACCGATAAAAACAACAGCCGCTTATTTGAAGAAGGGACTTTGTATGTAGCCTGTTACAATCCTGATGGCACGGGTGAATGGATTCCTTTAGAATTAAATACTCCTACCAATCCCATTCCACCGTCGGTACTTGCCTCCGTAGAAATTGCCAAATTAGGTAAAGCTACCAGAAATGGTAATACCCCTATTAGGCGTTTTGGGCCTTCTGAAGATCCAGCAGAGGATAGTGTTTTTGTAGGCGTTGATACGACTAATGAAGCTGAGATTCTGCCTGCTTACAAAGACAAGAAACTATCAGATTTTTACACAAGCCAGGGTGCTGTATTAGTTGATGCCTTTTTGGCTGCCAATTTAATTGGTGGAACTCCCACCGCCCGTCCCGAAGATATCGAAGTTCATCCCCGCACTAAGGAAGTATTTATCGCTTATACAGACGGTGCACCAGGAAGTGATGGATATCCGGATTCTCGAATTTTCATCGTTTCTAAGTACAGCGCTGATATCAACGCTGCCCAGCCTTCAGGGTCACTATTTAAGATTATCGAAGATAGTTTTGATGGCACAGGTACAACCTTCCGTTGGCAGCGATTTTCTAAAGGTGGAGAAGCGGGAAGTGAACCAGGAGATGGCTTTGCCAATATTGATAATCTTGCCTTTGATAGCCAAGGAAACATTTGGGGCTGCACTGATATGTCTACTGGGGCCCACAATGGTTTTAGCACTGGTGCTGAAGCAGAACCATTACTGATAGACCACAGAGTAGTAGGTGCTGAATCACCCAGTCAAATTGACTCTAATCTCAATGTAGAGACTTCTAATCTGATTGGAGTTTTTGGCAATAACTTCCTCTTCTTCATTCCTACTAGTGGTCCCGATGCTGGGGAAGTTATACCCTTTGCTTATGGGCCGCCGCGTTGTGAGTTAACCGGGCCTACTTTCGTCGGGGATACACTGATTATTTCTGTACAGCACCCCAGTGAAGAAGCGCCATTTACTCCCCAACAAACTCTCAGCCGAGATATTGAAATATTGAGCTTGGATGGCAGCAGTGTCTTTACCCAAAAACGCAGTGTACCGCGCGGCAGTAACTGGCCTAGCAACATTGAGGGTAATCCTCAAGGATCGCCACGTCCGGCAGTGATAGGGATTCGCCGCAAAAAGTCTAGCGATCGGTTTGTATAAATGTATTTTTCGTGGTGACTGTTAGTGGATAGTGGATAGTGGTAAACAACCAACTACTAACTACTAACTACTAACAATATCAAGCTTTCAACAACGATTCTCCGCCATCAATCCAAACTTCGGTGCCAGTGATGTGACTAGAAGCATCCGAGGATAGGAATAGTACCAATTGTGCTACTTGTTCTGGTGTTCCTGGTTTGCCATCAGTTAACGGAATTTCGCCTTCAGGAAACTCAACGGGTTCTTCAATCTCTTCTAGGTCAACTCTTTGTGTGCTTTGATTGATATTTGTGGCGATCGCACCAGGACAAATCACGTTCACACGAATACGATGTTTTGCCAGTTCTAAAGCTACCATCTTAGTGAAAGCGACTTGAGCAGCTTTAGTACAAGAATAAGCGGTTGCACCGGTGTTGCTAAAGGTGCGCGTGCCGTTGATAGATGATGTGATAACCACAGAACCACCTTGTCTTTTCAAATAAGGCACGGCATATTTAACTGTTAAAAAAGTTCCTTTTAAATTAACGTTTATTGTCTTATCCCAATCTTCTGGTGTCAGTTCTTCGATAGGTGCCCAAACACCATTAATACCAGCATTGGCAAACACAATATCCAAGCGTCCCCACTTGTCAATAATTGCTTGGATTGCTTGCTGCATTTGTTCTGGTTGAGAAATATCAGCAATCAATGGTATTGCTTCACCATTATTTTTGTTAATTTCAGTTACAGTGTCTTTCAATTCATCCTGAGAAAGTTCCAGTGCTGCAACTTTTGCACCTTCTTTGGCAAATAGCTTTGCTGTTGCCTTTGCGATACCGGAACCTGCTCCTGTTACCAGTGCTACTTTATCTGCAAGTTGCATATTTATAATTGTTGATTGTTGGTAGGTGTTAGTTGGTTGTTTTTCCAACTAACTACTGACTAAGTAACTGCTAACTCAATCCCTTATAGCTGTGTAACATGAAGCAATGCTATCATTCATACCGCCAATGGCATGAACTAGTGTATTACTTTAGATAGAAGAATTTTTTATTTACATTTGTTACAGAAAAATCTTTTTATAACCTCTGAATTAAAAATACTTAGTGTCTAACCTTACGGGAAGCCAAAGAAGCCGCGTCTACGTGCCTTAGTAGTTTAAAAAGTCTTAAAATACCAAGACACAAAGAGTAAAATAATTTTCATGCGTTCTAGTGTACGCAGTTCATGACGGGTACTTAATCATTGATTTAGCTTGATAACAACTTGCCCTTGAATTTGGTTTATAGCAAGCACATATTGCAGAGGATAATAAATAAAAAAATTAAAAAATTAGAAGCAAGAGAGTCTTCCAAGTAGTACTATCTAGATATAAACAAATCTTTTTTCATTAATTTTAATAGCAAAAAGAGACTACACTAGCAAAACTTTGTCTATTAAATGTGGTTAAATTTGTGCATCAAAAAAATCATCTACCAATACATATCATCAAGTCTCACATTGATTTGAGTTTTTTACCTACAATATAAGAAGGAATGATACATGAAAATCAAAATTTTGATAAGTGGTGTGCTTGCCTTTACCGTGAGTTTAGTTACAAGCACTGGTATCAAAGCTCAGACTCCCAAAAAGGCTAGCACGTACCAAGTTGGTCCTTGGCAACCTGTGGCACGATTTGCGAACTATCAAAGTTTTGTAAAAGTCAAAATATTAAATAAAACAACATCTTCTCTACAGTACAGTTTAACAGGTGGGGATGCGTTGAATGCAGAAATCCCTGTAGGAGGTAGTGCCACACTTACCACTAATTCTCTTCCTACTTATGTGTTGATTTATGCTACGCAGCAGGATGTTGCATTGAAGTACGACGTAGCAGCAAAAGGTAATTCTGCTACTGTTACAATCCGGCAATCAAACACAGATCCTGGAGATACTACACTAAATTTGCATGAAAGCGGAGCAATTTACGTATACTAGTTTTCCTCTAATTCTCCCATATCTGCACGCTTTGTATTCATCCAAACGGCAGACAATTTATCTGCATCTACTTCCTTTTTATCCCCTTCCTCAGTATTTTTAAACAGCATTGTAAAAGCACCTGCTCCTAATCCATATTGGGGAAACATTCGATAACAAGGCATTGTAGTTAAATGAGATTGATAGTCTCTTAAATGACTAATTTTTACTGGTTGAAATTGAGGAAACTTTTTTAAGAGCCATTCACCAACTTCTTCATTTTCTTCAGGAGAATATGTACAAGTCATATAAGCAAGATAGCCTTGTGGTGAAACGATACGGGCAGAGTTTGCTAGGATACGTTTTTGACGATTCGCACTTTTATTAATAGCACTGGGATGAAAACATCCTGGTGCTTTTTCACCTTTAGCAAGTAAAGATTGCCCAGTACAAGGCGCATCTACGATCGCTAAATCGCTGGATGAAGGTATACTTTCTGCAAAAATACTAGAGTCTTTACTCGTAACGATAGAGGGGCTAATATGGCAACGCTTCAAATTAGAAATTAGCATACCTAGGCGTTTACCAATCACTTCATTACTAATTAACAATTTTGGTTGCAAAAGTTTCCAGGCTAAAATACTCTTTCCACCTGGTGCGGCGCACATATCAAAAACTAGCTCTACATGCTGAGTAATTTTTAGCAAAACTGAAGCCGCAAATACAGAAGAAAAATCTAAACAATATAAATATCCTTGCTCATGGAGTGGATGTTGACCCGGTTTTTCTCCCAAAGATAAACGGTCTATAAAAGAGGGTTGCCAAAATGTGGGCGTTTCCACTAAAAATGGCGAAACTTCTAATTTATCTTGACACCAAATTACACATGGATAAAAAGGTTTGGGATTAATTAAAGCTTCCACAAACTTTTCTTGGTCATCCAAGTTTTGAAATAGACGTTTGCTAAGTTTAAGTAATAATTTTGAAGGTGTTTCCATAAAATTTTGCTAATAACTTTATAGTAATCAAAGGCAGGGTAATGCTTGAAACTTCCGGTGGCAAACTGATGCTGAAAAATACCAGCATAAATGGCATCATAATTCTCTGGCTTAAAGGCAGTTTTATTTTAAGTAACTTAACTAACTTGCAACTTTACACGCCACACATAGATCGAGCGTTGACCTGTTGCTCAGTACTTTGTACTTTACTGCTGCTGGGGCGGCGAGGATTTTATGTAGTTTTTAATACTTAACTTCATTCGTATTTGATACACTAACCATGACCTCCTTATTCTGATACCGCTTCATATTTCTCCACAATTTTTCTAAAAACCGTTAAACTTCATTGCAAACTAAGAAGACGAGTAAGACAACGTGATAAGTTTTGATAATGTAAATCAATTAACGTGGAATTAACTAAGGAAGGAGAACACGGTGGCAATGGAATCAAATGTTTTGAAGCCTACAGGTGCAGTCCTGGAAGAAGATTTCAGTGAATATGTTGCCCACCTCCAAGTGCACATGGCTTTGCAAGCTCGCAATCTGGTTCCAACCCTGAAGCAGACACAGGCGGATAGCCGAGAAGAATTACTCCATCAAACCCAAGCCAATTTTGAAAAACTAATTTCTCGCCGAGCTATTTAACCTAAATCTATACAAATCTTAAATAAAATTTAAATAAAATTACAGCAGAGCTTGTTGAGTCCAGGCTAATGTAGTCATCAGCAAGTCTGCTTTTTTAATATTGAGTTGTGAAAATCACTCTTTTGGATCAATAAGGAAGGAGTAGAAAGCCGTTAATATTAATGCAGCAGTACCTCTGTTCCTGTTATTTAAGGCTGAATGGCGGCTCGAATGAAAATGACTTCTTTACTTCAGAGAAATCTTAGCATTGTCATCCGACCAATCCAATACCGGGATTTGGATGGGATTGAACGTCTAGCTCAAGATTCATTCGCAGCCAAAACCAGAAAGGGAGCCGATTTTGCCATGCGGCAGATGCAATGGCTACGCCGCTGGTATGGGTTGCTGAAATTTTTAAGCTGGTTTCCTAACCCGTTACAGCATATTTTCTGTGGTTATGTAGCAGAACAGGGACGAATACTTCTGGGAATCGTCCAAGTGTCACCATTCAACCGCACACGCAGTACTTGGCGTGTGGATCGCGTGTTTTTGGAGCGTGCTGCCGACAAACAAGGTATTGGATCGCAGCTTTTACGCTACTGCTTTGAATCAATTCTAGAAGCTCGCACTTGGATACTGGAAGTAAATGTCAATGATACAGAAGCACTGGCACTGTATCGGCAAAATGGCTTTCAGCGCCTAGCTGAAATGACCTATTGGGAAATTAAACCAGAACTACTGGCTGAATTGGCACAATCACAGCCAGATTTACCCAATTTGCTGCCAGTAAGCAACGCTGATGCCCAGTTGCTATATCAACTAGATACGGCATCAATGCCACCTCTAGTACGCCAGGTGTTCGATCGCCAAACCCATGATTTCAAAACCAGTTTGTTTGGTGCTTTAGTTGATGCTGTCAAGCAATGGGTTACTAAAACAGAAGTAGTGAGTGGTTACGTATTTGAACCTCAACGTAAAGCAGCGATCGGCTATTTTCAAATTTCGCTAGACCGCAAAGGTGAAGAACCACATATAGCAACGCTGATTGTTCACCCAGCATATACTTGGCTGTATCCAGAGTTGCTAACTCAACTTGCTCGCATTGCCCAAGATTTTCCTGAGCAACCCTTGCAACTAGCTTCAGCAGACTATCAACCAGAGGGGGAAGAGTATTTGGAGCAAATTGGTGCAAATCGAATAGAGCACACTCTGATCATGTCTCGATCAGTGTGGCATAAGATACGAGAGTCTAAATTTGTCTCTTTAGAAGGAATTCAGTTACCAGAGGTGTTGCAAGGTCTGCAACCAGCGCGCAAACCCATACCGGGTGGAATGTCATGGCTACCACCAAATCAGCCAACTTCCCCAGACAGAACAGTACAACCAAATCCATCAAAAGAAACTATTTCCTTTTCTTGCAAAAACTCTCACCTGGAAGCACGTTGTCAGCCTGAGTCAGCTGATGCACAGCAGCAGGAGTAGTCAAGTGGCTATTAATAAAGTAAGAGAGGGAGAATGGGAGAGTAGGGACAATATTGAGGCAAAGGGCAAAGGGCAAAGGGCAAGGGGCAAGGGGCATAGAAAAGATCCAATGTCCAATTCCCAATGCCCAATTCCAAATGCCCAATGCCCAATGCCCAATTCCCAATCTCCTACTCCTAAGTGTGTCTCCGCTTTAGGATTGGATGTCGGTCGCAAGCGTATTGGTGTGGCAGGGTGCGATCGCACTGGTTTGATTGCCACTGGTATTACCACTGTTGAACGCACATCTTTTCAACAGGATGTGGAGCAAATACAACAGCTGGTTAACGAACGAGAAGTACAAGTTTTGGTTATTGGTTTACCCTATTCAATGGACGGTTCTCTGGGGTTTCAGGCAAAGCAAGTGCAAAAATTTGCCACGCGATTGGGTAAGGTTCTCAATCTGCCTGTGGAGTATGTGGATGAGCGATTAACGTCTTTTCAAGCAGAACAATTACTCATTGCTGAAAACCGTTCTCCATCACGCCATAAAGCTTTAATTGACCGCAAGGCAGCAGCTTTAATTTTGCAACAATGGCTAGATGCGCGGCGAATTAGCTTAAAATCCACAGAAGTACCTGCTGAGTAACTATACGTTATCGCATGATATCCTGAGTTCTATTAGTCAGCAGAGGTGGAAAAGGGTTAAAGGTTCAAGGGAAAAGGAAATCAAAAAGTTTCTTTAACCCTGCCCTCTAATCCCCAACGCCAGTTGTTACAAAGAGGTAAACTCCAAGGGCACACTGGCTGCCTAACACATGCCACCCTACAGAAAGCCGCCCAAAAGGCGTCTACGGGAATCTACAAGGATGCACTGGCTTCTACGTAGAGTTCTGAATTCCTCTTACTCTTTTATCCTTTCCCCTTCCAAAGTAGCTGGTAATTATCAAGTCTCACACCTCGGCTATGTTTTCTTCTCCTTTTTCTAACGAACACGACCGTGAACACGCTGGCACCATCACTTTAACTGATGACAAAGGGCGATCGCTCGAATGTTACATTGAGCATTCGCTTGAAGTGGATGGACAAGAGTACTTTTTACTTCTTCCTGTTGACTCACCTGTAGAAATATTTGCTTGGCAAGGTGAGGATGAGGAAGAAGAAGCCATTCTTGTAGAAGATGATGCCACTATTGACCAAATTTTTAGCACCGCCCAAGCTGTGCTATCAGAACAAAACCTATTTCTCAAAAATACAGCCTATGCTTTGACTGTTGCAGGTGAATTACCGCCAGTCGAGGAGTCAGAACTCTTCACCTTAGAAATCGAAGACGAACAGTCTGATTTAGAACCAGAACAATTACAACTACTAACTAGCTTCTACTACGAAGAGCAAGAGTACGCAATTTATACTCCCCTCGATCCATTGCTGTTTTTTGCACGGATTTCTAAAACTGGCAAACCTGAATTACTGTCTCCAGAGGAGTTTCGCCAAGTACAACCACTGCTAGAAGAACATCTGTTTAATGAAGTTGAATAAGATTAAAAATTCAAAATTAAAAATTAAAAAATGAAAAGTTTTAATTCTTAATTCAGAATTTTTAATTATTATTTAGCAATGGGCGTAATCGCTTGGCAATCTCTTTGCCAAACGTTTACGATCATTGCATGGATTTAAACATGGTGGAATCTATACAAGCAGATTAGCCCAAGATCAAACTTAGGACGCTAGCAGAAACTCTAGCGAAATTGCTGTTTTGATTTGACAAGTCGAGAAGCAAAGTTTGATTTTGAGATCGTGGATGACTTGGATTGCAAAACAAACTGCGATGTTAATCACGCATTCAATTGAAGACGAAAATAATAAATAATCTCTAGTTCAGAGTCAATTGTTAAAAATAGTAACTAAAGTAATAACTCTTGACTATTGAACGGCAGGTGCTACAACGAAGGAAACCTCGAAAGGTGCACTGCCTCCCCTTGACTCTTGACTATTGACCTTTGACTATGCGCTGGAATAAGCTCTTACAGCCTGACTTAATTTTAGAAGGTTCAGTGTTAAACCTTACACCAGACATAATCCAACGATATGGGCTGAAGGGGCTAGTGTTGGATGTGGATGAAACCTTAGTACCAATAAAAGTAGTTTCGGCTTCAGTTGAACTGCGACAGTGGGTACAAGAAATCCGTCAGGTAGCAGCATTGTATTTAGTGAGTAATAACTTAAGTGAAGCCCGAATTGGTGGTATTGCTCGTTCTCTGGACTTGCCTTACTATTTGGGTGCAGCCAAACCCTCACGACGCAAAATTAGATCTGCACTGAATGCGATGAATTTGCCAGTACAGCAAGTTGCAATGGTAGGCGATCGCTTGTTTACTGACGTGTTAGCGGGTAATCGTTTAGGGATGTTTACAATTTTGGTTGAACCGATTGTTCACCCAGATGTTGCTCTCCGTTCCCACCCAGTACGTAACCTTGAAGTCTGGGTATCTGAAATTATGGGAGCCTCCATAACTCCCAAAAAACGCAGGTTTACAAACCTTGACAAATAGTCAGGAAAGTAAATCTAAAAAAATAATTAAAAAACCTTTGTTTCATACAGAAATAGGAGATTATATAAGTATAAATAACATGGGGTCAGCCAAATAAAGACCCTAAACATAGTAAGTGGTTATAAACTTGTAAAGCGTCAGCCTAAACTTTTATATATAGGTTGGCGCTTTACATTATTTTAGTTGTTTAACTGCTAAGAAATCACTTCAACCCAAGTCACATTTTTCACCTCAGCTTTGTTTGCTTGAACTTTAGCTTCAGTCAATATCTGTGGTTCAGGATCTATACCAACCACTTCTTTAAAATACTTGGCAAGTGGAAGCGTTAACAGTCCCGTACCGCATCCTAAATCAAGCAAACGCCTTGTGTATAGCTATTTTCAGGCGTTGCTGAATTAAAGTATGAATCAAATGTAGAGACGCGAAATTTCGCGTCTCTACAAGGGTTTTGGCTAGCTAAAAATGACTAATGACTAATGACCAATGACTAATTAAGGCAAATACTTTTGCACCACACTCCAACCAGTTAGGGACACCCAAGCAAAGGCAAAGAATATGGCAATGTTGGCGCCGATGTGGATACGTCTAACCCAAGGTTGTCTAACACGAATTTGTGTAGCACTTCCAGCAGACAGCAAAACCAAAATCACAGTGGTTAACCCAGCCCACAGGTGTGGTGAGTGTCCCAAAGAGCCAAAGTGACCGTAAGTACCAATAATACCAATAAGTAGCAGTAGCAACACCAAGCTGACCATGCAGATGCCAATTATATAGTGGAGAAAGGGCAGCCAATCAGGTTGATCTTGTCGCGAGGTTCTAGCACGAAACATCCAAACACCCATTATCGCTAATAGCACATAGGCTACTAGCGACAAACCCATCGACCAAGCCGCTATTCTCCACAACCATAAAAATGAAGGTAGATTCATAGTAATGATTGTAGATGGGGAGATGGGGAGATGGGGAGATGGGGAGAGTGGAGGAGTGGGAGAGTGGGAGAATGGGAGAGTGGGGGAGTGGGGGAGTGGAAGAATAACAACCAACAACCAACAACTAACCACTAACCAATAACTATTGACTAAAAATAAAAAAGGGCTGCTAATTTCAGCAACCCTATAATTTAACAGTTTTTTTTAATCAAAGGATGTGAAACCAGCAATTGTTAAGGGTTTTGTTGTATCACCGGTTTTTGTCTTAATTTGCTGCACAATTTGCTTGTTATGGATATTGTCGCCTATTGGTTCTGAGCTTTTGTCAAACTCATAACTAGTAGGTTCATTGATCGCAAGGCGATCGCAGGGGATTTTATCCGATAGAATTGCACTTGCCATCATGCCCGTATGAATCTCAAGTTGAGCTTCACCAGGAGCTTCAAAGGCTAGTCTTTGTCCAGGAAAAACAACCCTTTCAAAGTACCAGTTAGGAATATTCGAGATGCGAGCCACCTGGATTTTGCTCGTGGCATTCACGTAACAGCAGAGAATCTTTCCCGATTGCTCCGGTGGTAAAGGATCTAATATTTGAGCCATAACTGCTGAGGAGCTTTACGCCACAATTTTATCTTACATTAGCCAAGCTAACATCGGCTGATCCCCAGTTGCTGTAACCCCGACTACCAACTGAAATTTTCTACATTATTTCTATCTAAAGATAGGTTGTAGTTATGAAATTTTCGTAAAAATCTATGCCTTTTCTGCAATTATACATTATGCATGAACAATTCAATTCATCATATTTGATCGAGTTTTGCTGCTGTCTTTTTGCTTTCCCTCAGCTTTAAGACCGATTTTTTGTTTTTTGTGTTCTAAGACTTATAAGACTTATAGGCACAGAGCATAGCTTCAAGAATAAACTCGATGTTATTGTAAAGTTATGGGTCTATTACTTTCATAAAACACTATTAATGCTATGCATTAGTCGTGCAAAGCAACATTATCTATTTTCACAGCCACCTGAAGAAAAGGCATTTTTACCAATAATCGTCTTAAATGTCAAGGACGATTGTAATTAAAGACAGAAACCAAAACCAACTATAAAACCAGATTTTGCTCTCTTACCCCGGAACAACGGCAAGATGGAAGTTAAAACATTCATAAACCGAATTCTCTACGTTCGCCTTCCGTGTAACCCCATCTTCCCTATTGGGGTTGTCTATCTTAGCGATCACGTCCACAAATTGTTTCCTAATATCGAACAGCGCATCTTTGATTTAGGAACAGTACCGCCTTTGGATTATGCTTCTGCCCTAGATCGCTGTATAGATGAATTTCAACCCACACTGCTAGTTTTTTCTTGGCGAGATATTCAAATATATGCTCCCGTGGGCGGACGCGGAGGTAATCCACTGCAATACGCTTTTGAATTCTACTACGCCAAAAATCCTTTGGTGAAACTTAAAGCAGCATTAGGCAGCTTACGCGTTCTCACAGCTTACTATACAGAACTGTGGCACAATCTAGGATTAATTAAACGCGGACTAAAACGCGCCCGCAAATATCATGCAGATGCCCGAGTAATTGTTGGTGGTGGTGCAGTCAGCGTATTTTACGAACAGTTAGGTAAAAGCTTGCCCAATGGGATAATCGTTTCCGTCGGTGAAGGGGAAACCTTGCTGACAAAACTACTTAGCGGGCAAGAATTTCGGGATGAACGGTGTTATGTCGTTGGAGAAGATCGACCACGCGATCGCCTGATCCACGAACAACCCACACCACTAGAGAAAACCGCTTGTAACTACGACTATATCGAAACTATCTGGCCGGAGTTTAAATATTACCTGCAAGACGGAGATTTTTACATCGGCGTGCAAACTAAACGCGGTTGTCCCCATAATTGCTGCTACTGCGTTTATACTGTCGTGGAAGGCAAGCAGGTACGCATTAACCCTGCCGATGAAGTCGTTGCTGAAATGTGGCAGCTATACGATCGCGGTGTTCGCAACTTCTGGTTTACTGATGCTCAATTCATCCCGGCCCGGAAATTTATCGACGATGCTGTTGAACTCTTACAAAAAATCGTCGATTCTGGAATGACAGATATTCATTGGGCAGCATACATTAGAGCAGACAACCTCACACCCCAGTTGTGTGATTTGATGGTAAAAACTGGGATGAACTATTTTGAAATTGGTATCACTAGCGGTTCTCAAGAATTGGTGCGAAAAATGCGGATGGGTTACAATCTCCGCACAGTTTTACAAAACTGCCGAGACTTAAAAGCTGCTGGGTTTAACGACTTAGTTTCTGTTAATTACTCCTTTAACGTTATTGACGAACGTCCAGAAACAATTCGCCAAACTATCGCCTATCATCGCGAACTCGAACGCATTTTTGGTGCAGATAAAGTTGAACCTGCCATCTTTTTTATTGGACTGCAACCGCATACGCACTTAGAAGAATACGCCTTCAAAGAAGGCATTCTCAAACCAGGGTATAATCCTATGAGCTTGATGCCGTGGACAGCCAAAAAGTTATTGTGGAACCCCGAACCGCTTGGTTCCTTCTTTGGCGAAGTTTGCTTACAAGCTTGGCAACAAAACCCCAACGACTTCGGGCGCGAAGTCATGAAAATCTTAGAAGAAAGGTTGGGTTGTGCAGATTTAGAAGAAGCACTTTCCGCACCCATTGAGGCGAAAGAAAGACAACTTGTCGGAACAAGATAAGAGCAAACGGTGTTTGTTCGATTTTGCACCTTCGTCGCCATAATTTCTCTGTGATTTTACTTTGTGTCTTGGTGTCTTAGTGGTTAATTAAACATGTTTTTTAAACCACCAAGACACAAAGACACCAAGAAAATACTATTATGAGTACTCTTGCATGTAGCGTAATTCATGCTGCAAAAAGTAAACTATAAAGTTATAAGCAAGTATTTAAAATTTTCTCCCCCTGCGTCTGTGCGGTTCATTTAATAAATCCTCATGTTAGAAGGCTCCATACTCCAACAACTGGAAATTGCTCATCGCAATAGCAAAAGACCGATTAGATTCGGAGTTTATTACAAAAACACCCTGGTTGCCCTGTGTCATGCTTTAGAAGACCATATATTAAACGATGTCACCTCGCCCTTGGTCATTACTGCCTTTGAGCAGGGGAAATGGTATCTTCAAGAAGCAGAAAGATACGCAGACATTGCCAAAAAATCTTGTCAAGTAGCCATCATGGCAACTCCAGATACTGGCTGGGCAGAACATCCCACCAGCCAATTACCTAATGTTAATTTAGTTGCCTTAGATCCAACCGATCCAGTGTCACGGGAATGGCACTTGATCATTTTGTCGCCAAAATACACGGCAATGGTAATTTGTCAAGAGCTATCAGAAGCTGATTATGGTTCTTCTGGACTGCCTGGATCGGACTTAGAAAGAAAGTTTTATGGCTTGTGGACGTTTGAACCAGAGTTAGTCAAAGAAACAGCCGCGTTGGCGATCGCTCACATTAAACGCTACAACCCGGAACTAGCCGCACAACTCACTGCTTATCAAGACTCAATTCAGCCTAGTCTGGCCACACCAGAACAATTAAGCGCGGTAGTTTCTCGTGTAGTCGATTACCTCCAAACCGGGCAGGTAAACATATCCGTAGACACAGCTACACGCCAGCAAGCCTTGGATCGTAACTTAGTCTCCAACGAAATCCAGGCCTTTTTGCGAATGGCACAAATTATGGATGCTGCCGATATTACCAATCCAATGGCAGCCACAGAAGTCGTGGCACTGGCGGAAATAATCGGGCAGTTATTAGATTTACCCGCATGGCAGATTAAAAGATTGCGCCTTGCTGGTTTGCTACATCGCATAGATCCATTGCAAAGGGTAGAAAGTGTCTTGACTCCTGGCACATCAAGCCGCTACCAAGAAGAAGCACCTAGCTGTCCTCTAACTTGCCCGTTAGTACCGGGGGCGCAAGTGCTGCGAACCATGCCGCGACTGCGGGCGGTGGCACAAATTATCACTCATCAAACTGAGTGGTGGGATGGGACTGGTGAACCTGCGGGATTAACTGGCGATGAAATTCCTCTGGAGTCGAGGATTTTAGCGTTAGTGGCTGATTTTCAGTGGCGAGTAAATCAGAAAAAATCAACACAGTTGAGTAGGGAAGAAATATTTGCTCAAGCTTTAGAAGAATGCAGACAACAACAATCACGGCGTTTTGATCCTAAACTGATAGATACCCTGACGCTGTTAGTCATGGGTTTGCAGCAAGGAATTGAATTGCCCCTGATGACACCTAAAGTCAGTGCTGGTATGTGGTTGTTGGATTCTCGACTAGACAGCGAAAGCAAGACTATAGTTGATTTGAATCAAAACTTGCGTACAAGATAAATCTTTTTTGTGTTCTTAGTAGCTTTGTAGTTAAATAATTTTTTTAACAAACCACAAAGACACAAAGACACAAAGAACACGAAGAGAATTTTTGATAAATTTTATGAACACAGAAGCTATTAAATCAGGAAAGCTCAAACACTTAGCAGGGGCAAATTTAGAAGATGAGGATTTATCAAACCTTGATTTAAACCGCATTAATTTTGCTGGTGCTACCCTTGTTGGTGCAAATCTCGCTGGTTCTAAACTCGAAGGTGGACATTTAGAAGGTGCGAATTTGATGGGGGCGAACCTGCAAGAAACCGACTTGCGGGCAAACCTGATGGGTGCGAATTTAATGCAAGTAGATTTAACAGGTGCTGACTTGCGAGGTAGCAATTTGCGCGGTGCTAACTTGATGGGGGCAAGGCTAAGTGAAGTATCGTTTGCTGGTGCTTTCTTGAGTGGTGCTAATTTGATGAATGTCAACTTGCAAGGAGTTGACTTTCGAGGTGCTGACTTACGCGGTGCAAACCTGACAGGGGCAAATCTCAAAGGTGCAGACTTGAGTAGTGCAGACTTACAAGGCGCTTTATTGAGTGAAGCGAACTTAGAAGAAGCAGACTTGCGGGGGGCAAATCTGGCAGGGGCGAATTTGACGGGTGCGAATTTGCTATGTGCAGAGTTAGAAGGGGCAAATTTAAGCGGAGTGAATTTAGAAAGGGCGTGTTTGGTAGGGACAATGGCTGAGATGGGTGGGTGAGGACTTTGGTAATGAGTTTTGATAACAGCAAAAAATGCGATCGCACAAGTAGCGACTACTTAACTGCCATCAAAGTTATATCTACATCCTTAATCAAGTTGTTGTAAATTGCACTCTCTTTCAGTAGTAGCTCCATGTCAAACGCATTCTCAGGATACCGTTCACACCAAATTTCACTAGGTGTATATGACACGTGCATCAACTCAAAGTCAACATTAAGATATAGTCCGAGTAAAGTAAAGGCTTTTCCATTCGCTTGCCATTCTTGGTTAAGCCGTTTGGAGAACATACTTAAGCCTACAGGTGTAATAGCACGAACATGAGTAGGATCGTGGAAAAAGCGATCGCTGCGATGATGAGGAACTACAATATGCACCTTCGCCCCTGGTTTGCAAATGCGGTAAAGTTCTTGGATGATTTTCAAGTAAACTTCTGTCTGCTGCCCAAGATGTTCAAGTACGTGGCACATCTCGATTTCAGCGACACTGTTATCATCCCAAGGATAGGGAAACGTTTCTAAATCAAGTCGTAAGTCAGGCTTACCAAATTTATCAACATTAAGGTAGTCATCAAGATGTCTTGCGCCACAACCAAGATTCAATCGTAAGTACGCCATTACGTAGTTGTTTTAGAGATAACTCTGGAAAATTATTAAACCGCACTATGCTTTTAGGCAATTTCGACATCGCATTTTTAATTTTTAATTTTTAACTGTTTACTCCTCATCCACAATGCCATCACACCCATCAACAACCACCCCATCACCCCCATCAAAGGATTCTTATCTATCCCAGTCACCCAATCAGGAACCCGACCAGTATATTCAGTTAATTCCCCAATGTTAATAATGTAATATCCCCAAACTATACCACCATGCAAACCAATGGGTAATCCCAAGCGTCCTCTTCTCCAACGCTTTGCCCATACCTGCGTCAAACCCAGTATTACCAAAGCTGGAAATTGGGGCAGTGTGCGAATAATTGCTTCCAAAGGTTTAATAAAGTGCAATGCCGCAAAAATAATCGCATCTGCCCAAAGTGCCACACGAGGAGTGTAATCGCGCTGTAACTCATCCAGCAACCAGCCTCGGAATAATAATTCCTCGGCAAACCCGATGCCCAAACCAGTAAGAGAACCTTCTAATACTACTCGAAGTAAAAAAACTTTGGGCTGTTGCCATACCAACCAACCCAGTAATCCTTCTAAACCAAATAAAATCAAAACACTAATTAGTCCAATCACCAAACCCCGCAGTAGTTCGACTCCGTTTTTGCGGCTAAACTCTAAACCATAATGCCGCAGCAGTTGGGGTTGCTTGTAGACTTGCTTGCCCCATATTCTCAGTAGAAAAATAAATTCTCCATACAGCAGCACCATTGTCACAATACTAACTAAGTTTGCATCGTGCACTAGTAAATATATTGGTGCAGCAAAGGGCAACCACAGCAACGATAGAGCTAAAATAAAGTAACCCAGCCTGATGGGTACAGGATGCTGGGCTAAAAGGGCAATGTTTATTTTCATACCAAGTTGCAGAGACTCCTAGATTCCAATATTAATAACTATTAACAAGCAATAAACACAAGTTTATTGCCATGTTTCCAGTTTGACGGCAACTTGGTATCAATTGTTGCGTATCTTTTATTCGTCTGGTTCGATTGTGCTAGTCAAACCATGTTTTTTCAAAGTTTCGCAATAAAACTCAGCATGTTCTTGAGCGCAGGTAATAACTAATGCAATGCCGTTAGTATGGGCTTCCATCATAATGCTGACAGCCTGAGGTTGGGTTAGACTCGGCACTGTGGTCAATAGAACCTGCACTACATACTCCATAGCGTTGTAGTCGTCGTTATGGAGCAAAACGCGATACTGAGGCGCTAGTTTTCTGGATGTTGAACGCTTCTCTAGGGTTTCGACTGACACGGCTCTTTGCTCTCTTGGTAATTTACTACAACAGAGTTTTTCTCTAGAGGTTGCTTAATTTGCTTTACAGTTATTTAACTATTGTATAGCACCACAGAGACTGTTGGTAATTGTTGGTTGCTGGTTGTTTGTTATGCCATAGACATGCCAACTGCTTGCTTTAGGGTACATCTACTAACCAATAACAAACAACAGTCCAGACAAGATCTCTCACAAATTCAGTCAAATTGGTATGTCTAGCTTTTAAAATTAAAAAAGCAGCAACACAATCGTTGCCGCTACCAAAGCTGCGTGACTATGGAGATTACCCCAAATTTTCAGCCAGGACAAATTGTATCCTTAGAGCATGGCGACAGCAGGCTCTATGCAGAAGTAATTCAAGTAGTAGTTTCCCGTCAGTTATGCTGGGTGCGTCCTTTGCTACTAGTAGTCAACTCCTCGGAACCACCATTAATACATGATTTGCGAGAGGCATCTGACTTACTCTGGCCTGTAAATTTATTTCAACCAGCCTTAGACACAGAAGTAATTTCCATATTGAGCCAAGTTTTAGCAAAAGAACCAACACCAGGAATAGACTCAACTTCCAAGCAGCTACTTAATCAGTTTATTAACCAAGTTTGGCAAGCATATAAAAGTCAATAGTCAATAGTCCAGAGTTCATAGTCAAAAGCAACAACTGTTGACCATTGACTCTTGACTCTTGACTAATCAAGCGTAACGTATCCCAGCATCATTCATGCGTCGAATTGCTTCGTGCATGCGCTGTTCGGGAACTGTCAAGGCAACTCAGAAAAAGCCCTCTCCGACTGCGCCTTCGCTGTTCCTAATACACTATAATCATGCATTTGTCTTTCATTGCCTGGTTTTTCCTGATTCGACTTGGTGTCTTAGTGTCTTTGTGGTGAAAAAATAAGTTTTATTGAACCACCAAGACACTAAGACACAAAGAAAACTTATGCAAGAGCCCAGAGGCAAAGTAACGATGTCGCGAAGTTTTTGGTAAATAAATATTACAGTTTAATATTCTTTCTCATTTTTGGAGATGGCGGCTAAATAGTAACTAATCTAAATGTGCAAGCACTGCCTTTAAACTCTTTCCCATGCTCAGGAACTATATAGCCAAGTTCTCCAAAAAAACATTAGCAGTCATATCACTAAGAAACTGAGGCTGCTTTTAATAAATAGACTTAATGTTTCCAATTTTTCAGTTTGATTGCTTGTAATATTTCTGATATTAACTTGGTGTTAAAAATAACATAAATACTAAACAATCATCAAATGCTTGCGACCAATTGGATGCGACCTGCATCCATTTCTGCCATTAGCAGTTCTAGCGCTTCGTAATCAACGTCAGAAATGTAACCCATTTCCGTCAGTTCTGAGTTGATTTCGTTTTCGATTTCGGGTGTTAATTTTTTAATCAGAAGAGCTTTTTCTACCAATTGACGAATAGCGTACTTAGTTTTCATATGTAATAAACCAACTAAATCTAATAGATCTATATACTTATTATCCTAGCCTCGCTTTGGTATAAAACGTGATCCAAGCCCTAGAGTTATAGTGATCTAAATCACAAGTTATTGGTGATTTGACTCGCGATCGCTGACTGTATATGTTAGTAATTTCACGTCGCTTTCCTGTAGTTATAAACAAGCTGAAGTAATAATCTATGTGGAATTAAGCGCCATGACAAGCAATTACTTTCTTCGATTTTAACAAAAAGTATATTTAAATACAGTTTTTTCTAGGGTTATGACAATCTTTAAACAGAACCGTCAGAGGAATAAAGATTCAGCAAAGAGGCGTAATACGAATGGTCGATGCGAGAAAAAAGAGATTATGTTCAAATACATCTATCTTCACTATTGAAAAATTTTACATAACATTTAGGATGTGAGTATGCAAGCAGTAGTTAATAACCCAAAGATTACAGTAATTCGTCCGCAAGGAAGTTTGAATGCTGCCAATGCCTTGGAATTTGAGCGAGATTTAACAACAGCACTGGCACAAAATAGAAGTAGCTGCTTGGTAGTAGATTTAGAGCAAGTAGAAGCCTTAGATTGCGCTGGCTTATTGGCATTGGTGTCTGCACTGAAACTAGCTCAAAGTTTAGGGCGTCGTTTCAGCCTTTGCTCTGTTTCTCCATCCATAAGAATTATCTTTGAACTTACTCAACTTGATAGAGTATTTGAAATATTTGAAGGTACAGCACTTTTTTGAGTCGCTTGCCGCTTAGGTATCAGTTAGTTCGGTTCAAAGAATGTTGTAAACACTAATTCATACTCTCAAAACACCTAATCAATGCTAAGGTTGGAGGTGAGTGGCACTATATCAAAGAAGCTAGAAGAATAGCAAAGTGGCTATTGCAATAGAAAAATTAATAACCTCGGATATTGTAAAACCAGCTCGTTATCTAGGTAACGAACTTTTAGCAGTACACAAACCTTGGGATACGGCAACTATACGCTGGGTATTAACCTACCCAGAATTATACGAAGTAGGAGCCTCCAACTTAGGGCATATCATTCTGTATAACATCCTGAATGCTCAACCACGCCAATTGTGCGATCGCGCTTACCTAAGCGCCCCAGATCTCGCGGCTAAACTGCGGGCAACCAAAACACCGCTGTTTGCCGTTGAGTCCAAGCGATCGCTAACAGAATTTGATATCTTAGGCTTTAGCCTCAGTTACGAACTCGGTGCCACCAACATTTTAGAAATGTTGGATTTGGCAGGTATTCCCCTGACGTGGCGAGAACGGTTAACGGGGAATCACCCCTTGATTTTTGCAGGAGGACAAACGGCGACATCCAACCCTGAACCCTACGCCGACTTTTTCGACTTTTTTGCCCTTGGTGACGGCGAAGAACTCTTACCAGAAATAGGTTTAGTTTTAGAAGAAGGCAAACAAGCAGGCTTAAGCCGCCAAGAACTGCTGCTGGACTTGGCACAAGTACCGGGTGTATATGTTCCCCAGTTTTACGATCTGGCAGAGGATGGGAGCGTGCATCCTAACCGCCCAGATGTGCCAAAACGTATTCTAAGACGGGTTGCTACCCCC
The DNA here is from genome assembly GCF_000517105.1 of Fischerella sp. PCC 9605. Classification (GTDB taxonomy): domain Bacteria; phylum Cyanobacteriota; class Cyanobacteriia; order Cyanobacteriales; family Nostocaceae; genus PCC9605. Next base: position 429,345 of record NZ_KI912148.1, read on the forward strand.
ATACCAGCGTATTCAATTGGGTTGGTTCCCTACGTGCAGACAGTACACGATCGCCTAACGATTGAAATTCGGCGCGGTTGTACTCGTGGCTGTCGCTTCTGCCAACCGGGAATGCTAACTCGACCGGCGCGGGATGTGGAACCAGAAAAAGTGGTGACAGCGATTGAGAAGGGAATGCGGGAAACAGGATACAACGAGTTTTCTCTGTTATCCCTGAGTTGTTCTGATTATTTATCCCTGCCAGCAGTAGGGATGGAAATCAAAAATCGCCTCAAGAATGAAAATATTTCTCTTTCTCTACCCAGCCAACGGGTAGACAGGTTTGATGAAAATATCGCCAACATCCTCGGCGGTATGCGCCAAGGTGGTCTGACTTTTGCCCCAGAAGCTGGTACGCAGCGAATGCGAGACATTGTTAATAAAGGTTTGACAAATGAAGAATTGCTGCGGGGTGTGAAAACAGCGTGGGAACAAGGTTGGGATAAAATAAAGTTATATTTTATGATCGGTTTGCCTGGTGAAACCGATGCTGATGTTTTGGGCATTGCGGAAACGGTTAGTTGGTTGCAGCGCGAGTGTCGGGCGAAGGGCAGAAGACCACTTGCGTTTAACTTGACAATTTCCAACTTTACACCCAAGCCTCACACCCCGTTTCAATGGCACTCGGTTTCTACCGCCGAGTTTGAACGCAAGCAAAAATTGCTGCGGCAAGAATTCCGCCGCATCAAGGGAGTGAAAGTGAATTTCACCGATGTCCGCATTTCGGCAATGGAAGATTTTATCGGCAGAGGCGATCGCACTCTCGGTCAAGTCTTACGACGGGCTTGGGAATTAGGTGCGGGCATGGATTCCTGGTATGACAGCATCGAACAGGCTTACAATGCTTGGGGACAAGCTATTGCCGAAGCTGGTTTGACTTGGAAATATCGCCAAGTTGAAAATGGCGAGTGGAATTTGTTCCAACAAGAGGACACGGAGACTTCTCCCCCTCACCCCCTCACCCCACGCCAGGTGCTACAACGCTTGGAACCCCCGCAACGCACTGGCTCCTCTCCCACTCCCCCACTCTCCCTTTCCCTCGATAGACCCTTACCTTGGGACCACATTGACACGGGTATCGATAAAAAGTGGCTTCAAGAAGACTTAAAACGCGCTCTAGAAGCTGCAACTGTTCCCGATTGCTCTTTTGAGGGTTGTTCTCACTGTGGTGTCTGCGGAACAGACTTTGGTCATAACATTGTCATTCCCCCACTACCTGTACCGGAATTTGCTGGACAATTTGTACCAAACACTACTAAAGCCCAAAGATTGCGGGTATGGTTTGGCAAGCAGGGTGATATGGCCTTGGTTAGCCACCTAGATGTAATGCGCCTGTTTGACCGTGCTATGCGGCGATCCGGATTGCCAATTGCTTTTACTGGTGGATATCATCCCTCACCCCGCATTTCTGTAGCTTTGGCTTTACCTTTGGGTGCTACCAGCAGTGGTGAAATTGTCGATTTTGAGTTAACTCAGCCACTTGATATCGATACTTTCCGACAAAAACTGGCAGAGGTACTGCCCAGCGACATACCTATATATGATGTAGTACAGCTAGATTTGAAAGCTCCTGCTGCTACTCAAGGATTAGAAGCTGCTGAATACTTACTCACCGTAACTTCACCTGAAGCAGCAACACCTGCACATTGGCAAGACTGGATTGATACAATCAAACAGAAAAACGAGATTTGGTGGGAGCAAACAACTAAGTCAGGTAAGACTCAGTTAGTAAATCTGCGCGATCGCTTGTTTGAACTGGAATTTATAGAAACCGCCAATCTGGCAGAGTCGGCAGTTCGCTTGCGTTATTTAGGTAGTTGTCGTCAAGATGGTACACTGTTGCGTCCCGAACAAATCCTGTTTATGCTAGAACAAGTGGCAGGCATAGAATTCCAGCTACTGCAAATCCATCGCAATCGTTTGGTTTTGCGGAATTGATCTCCTGAGAGCAACTTGTTAGATAGTTGCCCTCGCATTTCATACATTAGGAATTGATTTTTAACAAGGTTGCGTTAGAATGAGATGAAGAGAATTTTTCTGGCGCTGCATTGAGTTATTTGGTTCACAATCCTGGTACTCAGGGTTTGAAAGCAAAGATTTAGAGAGCAACATCTAGGATTTTATCCCAGACCACCACCAGGCAGATTCAAGAACACTCTCTCTTGATAGCTACCTTGTGAATCAGTAACTAATAACAGGCTCCGTCGGCTTCTCTAGCTTTATGATTTTTTAAACACATGCTAAATGCCTAATTCCTAGAGAATGAAGGTATTGCATTAAAAATTAACCACGGACGGGTGATTAAATTGCTTAAATAATATGCAGCCGTTCTGGAAGAATCAGGCGTGTAAACGCATTTCGCTAATTAATAGCTCTTTAAGTGTGGGCTTAAGTTCGCAGTTTTTACTACCAGCAGCGCCTTTTTGGGCTTGCAGGGGCGACAGGAACAAAAAACCCCCAAGTCTTTTTATGCTGCCAATTTTTGAGGAAATTGAATGCCAAAACAAATTATTATCGCGGAGCAGCATCAAATAGCTGCAGTCTTTTCGGAAGATCAAATACAGGAACTTGTTGTCGCTACGGGCCATCACCAAATTGGTGATATCTACTTAGGAGTAGTAGAAAATGTATTACCTGGGATAGATGCGGCTTTCGTAAATATTGGCGACCCAGAGCGCAACGGTTTTATTCATGTCACAGACTTAGGTCCATTGCGGCTGAAGCGCACGGCGGCAGCGATCACGGAATTGTTAGCACCACAGCAGAAAGTCTTGGTGCAAGTGATGAAAGAGCCAACGGGCACAAAAGGGCCAAGGCTCACAGGTAACATCACCTTGCCTGGACGCTACGTTGTGCTGATGCCCTACGGACGAGGTGTAAATTTATCCCGTCGGATTAAAAATGAAAATGAGCGCAACCGCTTGCGAGCGTTGGCAATTTTGATTAAACCTGCGGGAATGGGTTTGCTAGTTCGTACCGAAGCAGAAGGCAAGCCAGAAGAAGCAATTATCGAAGATTTAGAATCCCTGCAAAGACAATGGGAGGCAATCCAGCAAGAAGCAGTGTCTACTCGTGCGCCAGCACTGCTGAACCGGGACGATGATTTTATCCAGCGCGTGCTGCGGGATATGTACGGTGCGGATGTGAACCGGATAGTGGTAGATTCCAGTACTGGCCTGAAGCGGGTGAAGCAGTATTTGCAAAACTGGAGTGGAGGGCAAGTACCCCAAGGATTGTTGATCGATCACCACCGCGATCGCGCCGCCATTTTAGAATACTTCCGCATTAACGCCGCCATTAAAGAAGCCCTCAAACCTAGAGTAGACCTGCCTTCTGGTGGCTATATCATTATTCAGCCCACCGAAGCATTAACGGTGATAGATGTCAACTCTGGTTCATTTACGCGATCGGCAACAGCTAGGGAAACTGTTTTGTGGACGAACTGCGAAGCCGCCACAGAAATTGCCCGTCAGTTGCGTTTGCGGAACATTGCTGGGGTTATTGTTGTTGATTTCATTGATATGGAATCGCGGCGTGACCAACAGCATGTCCTCGAACACTTTAATAAAGCTCTCAAAGCAGACAAAGCTCGTCCCCAAATTGCCCAATTAACCGAACTTGGTTTAGTAGAACTCACCCGCAAGCGCCAAGGTCAAAACATTTATGAATTATTTAGCGAACCTTGCCAAACTTGTGGTGGTTTAGGGCATGTTGTCCGCCTACCAGGAGAAACAGAAAGCCGCTCGATCGCACCACCAGTCGAACTACCAGAACGCTTTGTACCTCTGCCTCACAGAGAACCCCGCCTGCCATCTACTGCTCGTTTGAGCGAACCACGGGAAACCTACGACGGATTTACGGAGACGTACGAACACGACACTGATATCGGTGCTCTGAATTTGGCCAATCATCCCAGCTATCAAGAAATTGGCGATAGCAAAAGGCGCCGCCGTCGTCGCTTGGGATTAAATGGGGGGAATGGCAAAGAGGAGCCACGTATTAATGGCAACTCAGTGTCATTCGTGAACGAGCCAGAAATGGACATTGATGCAGAAGGAGAACTGGTAGAGACTTCTGATGTACCTACACCTAACCTGAGCAAATCAGCTTGGGTTGATAGAGGTGAACGCAGTAAACCCTCAAGAGTAGATATAGTTAAACCAGTAGTAGAACCACCAGAGATTGTGTCTGTAGAAATGACACCACCTGAACAAGATATATACGCTTTAATGGGAGTGTCACCCTTAGTGAAGTTGAACCGGGAGGTGAAAAATCCTAAGTCTGTGATTATTAACGTCACTCTGCCTGGTCAATCTTCTGCAACACCAATAGAAGCAACCTCTGAAGCACCTGTCCAAAGAGCAAGCGACACTGCTGTTGCAGCAGCAGAAGCTGAACAATTATCTTTGTCTTCAGTAGCAACTGAGCCGTCTGATTTACCTGGTATGGGTATGGCAGATGACAATGAAACTAACACCAGCACTGCTATTCGCCGTCGCCGTCGTCGTTCTTCTGCTTTGGAATCAGATACACCCACAACTGAAAGTTAAGAAACTTTACAAATTATGGTAAAGATAGAGTCAGACATCGCTTCTGTTGAGTTGGCAGTAGCTCAACAGAAAGCATTTTGGCTAGAATTTTCCGAACTTTCAGACTTTTGCGGACTAGTTGCAGGTGTAGATGAAGTAGGGAGGGGCTGTTTGTTTGGGCCTGTAGTGGCAGCAGCAGTGATACTACCAAATGAAGCTTTATCAGCACTGATGGCAGCGAAAATTAGAGACAGTAAAAAGCTGTCTAGCTATCGCAGGAGCAAGCTAGCCCAGCATATTTGTGCTATTGCCATAGATTGGAAAATCGGCTTTGCTTCAGTTGCCGAAATTGACAGGATAAATATTTTACAGGCAACACTTTTAGCGATGAAGCGAGCAGTGCTGAAACTAAAAGTGCAGCCTACACTTTGCTTAGTTGATGGCAACCAGTCGATTAAAGATCTACCACTACCACAACAAACAATAGTTAAGGGAGACGAGCGATCGCTTGCTATTGCTGCTGCTAGTATTGTTGCCAAAGTTTGGCGAGACGATTTGATACTGCGCCTCGCCTCAAGGTATCCCATCTACGACTTGGAACGCAACAAGGGTTATGGGAGCCAAAAACATCTACTGGCACTACAAAAATATGGGCCTTCACCCTTGCATCGCCAGTCATTTCGTCCTTGCCAAATTAAGGGTAGTTAGTAGTTGATAGTTGTTAGTTGGTACGGCAGGTGGGTTTCAATAAATACCAGGGTTAAATCTACCCCTACATTAGTGGGTTCAAATCACCAGCAAACTACTAACCACTGCGATCGCTTAACACAGGTATTTCCCCAAGGTAGCATTTGAGTAATATTCCATCAAACTAAATGATTTTCACTGAAATGCTTTGCGTCTACACTTACTCCTAAGAAACACATTCCGTAGCGTTGGAAATAGGGATGAGTTCTAAGCCAAAAGCTTGAGCTTTGATCTTAAGATTTTTAAGTATCCGGTCTCGATACTGTTGTTCGTAGGCATTAATACCAGGGTCACTATAGCGATCGCCTGTGATGTGTCAAGTGATTACAATTTCAGCTCAGCAGATATGACAATTTGCGATCGCGCCCTCGAACAGTTCAACGAGATTCCCATCCACGAATTCAGGTCTGGAAATGGTGGTTGTCCAGATTTAGTGAACCAGTAGGAGTGATTTCAACACTTCAAGTAACAACACCTCTTGCTGTGCGATCGCAGTGCTTTTTATTATTTCTCCCCTAAAACCGCAATTTCTTACACACTATGGGTTTGCAAATACGCCTCAAGCTTGTGTTAGACGGTACGCGAATTGCCAAACCAAGCATCACGATCCCTTTCGATCTGCTTGGCTGCTTGCAGGTTCAACCGCCGTATTCCGTTAAAGAGAAATATCTCAAGCAAAAACAGCATGATGATACTAACAGGAAATGTGCCGTAAACGCTCAGAAGATAGATAAAAACTCCCAAGAATAAAGGCAAAAGATACCATAGCCAAGCGAGTCTGAGCATACGAGCTTGATTGGTCAGATGATGCTTCCACTTATCTGGAAACCGAGTTGGGGGGAATGCAGAAATCTCCGATCTCGGAATATGCAGTTTCCACCAGATGATGGTAATGTTCAGCAACAGCGCGAAGATCACTACTCCGCTACCAATGATTGAGAGATTGTCTTCTCTCTGCTGAGAAATACCGTAAGCAATATCAAAAGCAAAAATAACAATGAGAATGCATGCAATCCCTGTCTCACGAAGATTCCGACTTTGAATACGCTTTACAAGCTCGGTAACTCTCTCTTCTAGTGATTGCGCTTGTCGATTGGATTGCACTTGTCGATTGGGCATATTTATCTCCTTTTGGCATATTAAAGTTCTGTATGAAGGAGTGAAACGTTGTTCACTGCTGACGACGATCAAAATCGTGGAGCAGAGCCATTAATGCCGGAATCACGGTCAGTGTCAGGAGTATGGAGAATGCTAACCCTCCCACTAAGGCAATACCCAATCCTTGATACAGTTCAGAACCCTGTCCGGGAAATATTGCCAGGGGCATCATTCCCAAGACACTGGTGCCTGCTGACATAAAGATCGGTCGCAGGCGATCGCAGGTGGCGTTATAGAGCGATCGCGTTCGTAAACAGCTTCTGTAACTTCTTTTGCTTCCCAAGCTGAACTTAATAAAAAATGATGTAACGATTGGGCATTTCTCAATCCAACCGCACGTGCAATTGCTGGTAGGCTTTTTCTCTTAATACTCAGATATCATCCCCAGATGTAAAAACTTAAAACACTCAAATGTTCTTACGAGGGATTTAAGGTGTTAAAAAATAAGCCAGCTTTATATTTATTCGACTTACGAGGCGAATCCCGAAGGGCAGAGTTAAAAAGCCGCCTCTTGCAGCCTTTCCAACTTATCGACTATATCTAGAACCCTGCCCTTGTTCTATAGCCATTCAGGCGTCACCTCCTGATTTATCGAGGAGGTCGCCAACTGCCCTGCTGGGCAGTTGGCAAGGTTGGCTTATTTTTTAAAAGGAGGAATGCGTGACATCTCGAAACAAATCTTGATACAAAATACAGTACTCATCAATAAATGATACCGTGGCGATCGCGGACTGCGCGTCCTGCTGCCCAACCTGCCTAAAAGGCAGGTTGCCGTGTTTCATTCTGAACCGCTCGGAAGCATACGGACGATGGCACTTCTAGCTTTATGTTGTAATGCTTCTGGTGATAACTCCATCATCTACAGCAGCTTTGACAAAGCTGTAAACACTCTTGCAGATATTGTATGATCGGGGAGTGACACAAGAGGAATAAATGATACGGTGGCGATCGCCTCTCTGGCTTTATGTTGTAATGCTTCTGTTGATAACTCCATCATTTACAGCAGCTTTCAACACTGCTGCTGATATTATACTTCGGGGAGTGACAGAATAGGGTTAAGGGGGATTTAGGAGGATCTCCAAAGATTGAATTGTACTAACTGAACTGTATTGCTTAATAATTATTACTCAATATTTAAGATGGGTAATTCTGGACTCTCGTCATCTATAGAAAGGCTTTGTTCCTTTGTTTGCAATATCACCCAGCGACGATAATCAGCTATTAGCTGACTTAACAATCTTTGCTTAATTGTCAACAGTACACTTTTGAGCAAACTATTACCAGTGGTTTCTAAAATAGGTTTGGGGGTAAAGGAGAAAGGTGGTGGTAACTCTACTTGTACTTCTAAATCAGCTCTACCTTGCAAACGTGTACCTGTATGAACCTGGTGTGGTGACAAATGCCCTTTCAAATTTAGATCGAAGCGCTGGTTAACATACTCAATACCAAGTATTTCACAACCTATTGATTGCAAATAAATCTTTCCATTAGATTCTGCCCAGACAGTCATGTCTACGGTGGGTTGAATACTTAGTGACATGAAATTAAGAGGACGCATTTTTAAACGAAAAATATCCTCAGCCAATGGCTGAACGCGGCTGTGGTCTACTAATGCATAAACCAAGCGTTGGGGCTGACGCAAGTAGTGTTGAATGGGAATAGGCTGTTGTGGAACAGCAATTTCTACCGTTTGGGAAGCGGTAAACTTGGTAGTCATGCGTTGATGAAAATAATTGTTTTATATTTCTATTATTTTTTAATTTATGGAATTTTATAGCATTAAATTGAGATTGAGCAGACAAAATTTATTTGAGAAACTATATTAATTTACAGCTAACCTTAATATACGCAAGGGTTTCTATTCTAATTGCTATTTTAAATTAGTGAAAAATAAATTATAGGGTGTAGGATTTTTGGTACTGGGTGTAATCTTTTATGCAAGTTTAAATAATTATTAATAATTTAAACTTAAGTTCATTATTACATACCAGTTGACGAATTAGTCTTATGACTTTAAAACAAACTTACAGTTCAGACAAAATTCTATGACTCTATCGATCGCACATTTAGGTCCCCCTGGCACTTATGCAGAACAAGCAGCGCTTTTGTATGTCAACTGGCTGACCAAAATTAGAGGAATCGAAGCTATCTTATGTCCCTATCCTAGCATTGCTCAAACACTCCGAGCTGTTGCCCAAGCTGAGGTACACTTGGCTGTTGTGCCAGTGGAAAACTCCATTGAAGGTAGTGTTACTGTGACTATGGATACTCTGTGGCAACTGGATAGTTTACAAATACAGTTGGCTTTGGTGATGCCAATAGTCCATACGTTAATTTCCTGCGCTCACAACATAGAGAGTATTAAAACTGTTTATTCTCATCCGCAAGCTTTGGCACAGTGTCAAAAATGGTTGGAACGCTTTCTTCCAACTGTACAGTTAATTCCTACTAATTCCACAACCGAATCGTTGCAGAAACTTGAGCAAGACATGACAGCTGCGGTTATCTCGTCCCAAAGAGCCGCGCAACTCTATAACCTACCAATATTAGAGAGTGGCATCAACGATTATCCAGAAAACTGTACTCGCTTTTTGGTAGTCAGTCAGGGTGATATGCCCTTTGCCTATCAACCATCTCATGCCAAAGCCAGCCACACCTCGCTAGCATTCAGTGTCCCTGCTAATGTACCAGGAGCGCTAGTCAAACCACTACAAGTATTTGCCCAACTAGGCATTAACCTCAGCCGGATTGAATCTCGTCCAACTAAGCGATCGCTAGGAGAGTACTTATTTTTCATTGATGCAGAAGCAGATGCATCTGAAGTACAAATGCAATCTGCCTTACAAGAATTAACTACCTACACAGAAATATTAAAAATCTTTGGCAGCTACAGCATTTTGCCAATTAACATTCTTGGAGAAGAGGTTAGTGGTTAGTCGATAGTGGTAAACAACTAACTACCAACTACCAACTACCAACTACTAACTACTAACTACTCACAACTTTTGATTGAAAGTATCTTTAAGAACCGTACGAGCTGCCAAGTGATTGCGAGTAGAAGTCAAAATTTCCGCTTCCCGTTCTAAGCGAGCAGCAGTATCTTGCATTTCTAGCAATGCTTGCTGCTCTAATGCAACACCATAGAGATTACTTGCTACCCAATAAGATAGTTCTGTTGGCAAGTCAGGCAAATCTTCTGGCAATTCAATTTGTTGTTCAGTTAATTTAGCTGAAAGACGCACAACATCTCGCAGCAGTTGTGCTAGTTCAGCAGCCAAAGGGCGCAAATCTTTTGCTGGAGGGTGATCTTCAATCCACTCAACTAAACCAACACGGTAAGGCTTTTCCCGAACATACTCTAAAACCCGAAATCTTTGCTGCCCCAAAGTCAACATTTTCATCCGGTCGTCTGGCAGCCGCTGATAGTGAATGATTTCAGCACAGCAACCAACGTTCGCAATTGTACCTTTGGCTGGATCAACCATTAATACCCCAAACCTGCGATCGCTCTCCAGAATTGTGTTCATCATAATTCGGTAGCGAAATTCAAAAATGTGCAGGGGCAGCGGTCTGGTGGGAAATAAAACTACTTCTGATAGCGGAAACAGAGGTAGTTCACGAACGGCAATTTTAGAAGAAGAGGTCATTTTTACCTTGGTATAAATTTAATCTTTGATAATCTTAAGAATTTCTTATTATTCTCTGTCTTTGCCGTGCTATGACTACATTCTATCATTTGTTTCACAGCTAATAAAAAGCCCTGAAGATAGATGTTTCAGGGCGAGGTAAATATTCACACATTTATTTGTTAATAGTTGATAGTTGGTTGTTGTTTGGAACATCCAACCAACAAACAACTATCAACAACCAACTTATTTAGAGTTTTACTTCAATATCCACACCCGATGGCAAATCCAGTTTCATCAGGGCATCAATAGTTTTAGAAGAAGGCTGATAAATATCAATAATGCGGCGATGGGTACGGGTTTCAAAGTGTTCTCGTGAATCCTTATCCACGTGTGGCGATCGCAGCACACAATAGATCCGGCGTTTTGTGGGTAAGGGAATAGGGCCAATCGCTGTAGCATTAGTACGGTTTGCTGTATCCACAATCTTCTCGCAAGATGTATCCAGCAAGCGACGGTCAAAAGCCTGTAAGCGAATTCTAATCTTTTGCTGCTGTAGAGTAGCCATTTTAAATTTTCCTGGTTCTGTTTGATGAGTTGTACTTAAGAGGTGCGATCAGCACAAGATTAAGGGGAGTAGAGAGAATGAATGGATTAGGGGGAGCTAATCCCCACTTTCCTTTACTTTCCCTACTTCCCCTACTTCTCTATCTTTTTTCCTGAGGGAAGCAAAAGGAGCAGAGTGGCATTATACCATCTCTGCTCCTTTTTTAACTAAGGTAAAGAGATGTTATTTAAGGATTTTGGAAACGACGCCAGCACCGATGGTACGACCACCTTCACGAATAGCGAAGCGCATTCCTTGCTCAATAGCGATCGGGTTGATCAGTTCCACGGTCATTTTGATGCGGTCTCCGGGCATGACCATTTCCGCAGCACTGCCATCATCGGAGGTAAAGGTCTTGATAGTGCCAGTTACGTCGGTTGTCCGCACGTAGAACTGAGGACGATAGCCTGCGAAGAAAGGTGTTTTCCGACCGCCTTCTTTTTCAGTCAGAACATACACTTCACCTTCAAATTCGGTGTGCGGAGTGATAGAACCAGGCTTAGCAAGTACCATGCCCCGTTCAATATCTGTTTTTTGTATACCGCGCAACAGTAGTCCGGCGTTATCCCCAGCCATACCTTCTTCAAGGCTCTTCTTGAACATCTCGATCCCGGTAACGGTTGTAGCACGAGTGGGTCTAATGCCAACCAGTTCCACGTTATCGCCGATTTTGACTTTACCCCGCTCAATACGTCCGGTGGCTACTGTACCACGACCTGTGATCGAGAATACGTCTTCTACAGCCATCAAGAAAGGCTTATCTACATCGCGTTCTGGAGTGGGGATGTAGGCATCTACAGCGTCCATCAGTTCGTAGATTTTATCTACCCACTTATTCTCACCCCGCTGAGTTTTTGGATTAGAAGTCATGACTTCCAACGCCTGTAGACCAGAACCTTTGACGATGGGAATGTCGTCACCGGGGAAATCGTAGCTAGATAGTAGATCCCGGACTTCCAGTTCCACCAACTCCAGCAGTTCTTCATCGTCCACCATGTCTTCCTTATTTAAGAAGACAACCAGGCTGGGAACACCTACCTGCTTTGCCAGCAGGATGTGTTCACGGGTTTGGGGCATAGGACCATCAGCAGCAGAAACCACGAGAATAGCACCATCCATCTGGGCAGCACCAGTGATCATATTCTTCACGTAGTCAGCGTGTCCAGGACAGTCTACGTGAGCATAGTGCCGCTTTTGGGTTTCATACTCAACGTGAGCTGTATTGATGGTAATACCCCGTGCTTTTTCCTCAGGAGCGTTATCAATTTGATCGTAGCCCTTAGCCACAGCCTGACCCATAGCTGCCAAGGTCATAGTGATGGCTGCCGTTAACGTGGTTTTACCGTGGTCAACGTGGCCAATAGTACCGATATTAACGTGGGGTTTAGTCCTTTCAAACTTTGCGCGTGCCATGAATGCTCGTTTCCTTTTTTAATTAAGCGTTCCCTTTGCTTTTAGCAATGATAGCCTCAGCCACGTTGCGAGGTACTTCTTCGTAGTGGCTAAATTCCATTGAGAAGATGCCTCGACCTTGGGTCTTCGACCGGATGTCAGTGGCGTAGCCAAACATTTCTGCCAATGGGACTTTTGCAGTCACTTTGGCGATACCCTGCTCGGAACCCATTCCCTCAATTTGCCCGCGACGGGAATTGAGGTCGCCCATCACATCCCCAAGGAAGTTTTCGGGAACTTCAACCTCAACTTTCATCATAGGCTCTAACAGGACAGGTGAAGCTTTCATTACAGCTTCTTTCATTGCCATTGAGCCAGCGATTTTGAAGGCCATTTCCGAGGAGTCCACTTCATGGTAAGACCCATCGACCAGCGTGGCTTTGACGTCAATTAACGGATATCCAGCTAGAATACCCGATTCGCAGGTTTCTTTCATACCTGCTTCTACTGGCGAGATGTACTCTTTGGGTACAGCACCGCCAACAATCTTGGAGACGAATTCAAAGCCGCTTCCCGGTTCTCCTGGCTCTAGGTCAATGACAACATGACCGTACTGACCTTTACCACCACTTTGGCGGATAAATTTACCTTCTATTCTGTTGACGTGTTTGCGAATGGTTTCGCGGTAAGCTACTTGCGGCGCACCAACATTAGCTTCTACCTTAAATTCGCGCAACATCCGGTCTACCAGAATTTCCAGGTGCAACTCTCCCATTCCAGCAATTACGGTTTGGTTGGTTTCCGGATCGACATTGACACGGAAGGTGGGATCTTCTTCCGAGAGAGATTGCAGAGCTTTGGACAATTTGTCCATGTCGTTCTTGGTTTTGGGTTCAACCGCGACCGAGATCACAGGCTCTGGAATAAACAGTGATTCCAGAATTACTGGTGAACCTTCATCTGTGAGGGTATCACCTGTCAAGGTATCTTTTAAGCCCAAGGCAGCTCCCAGATCGCCTGCTCTGAGTTCATCTACGTCAATCCGGTCATCCGCCTTCAAAACCACCAGACGAGAAATTCGTTCTTTCTTGTTCTTGGTGGCATTTAGGACGTAGCTACCCTTCTTGAGAATGCCAGAATAGACGCGAACGAAGGTCAGACGACCGTAGGGATCGGCCATAATCTTGAACGCGAGCGCTGAAAGAGGCTCGCTATCGTCAGCGTGGCGCTCGACGGTATCACCATTGGGCAATGTACCTTGAATTGCGGGTACGTCAGGGGGTGCTGGCAGATAATCTACTACTGCATCGAGTAGTAACTGTACACCTTTGTTTTTGAAGGCTGAACCACAAAGCAAGGGCACTATTGTACCAGCAATAGTGCCTTTACGCAGAGCTGCACGGATTTCGTCTTCGGTGAGTTCTTCTCCCTCGAAGTACTTAGTCATCAACTCATCATCCGTTTCCGCTACCGCCTCAATCAGCTTGGTGCGGTATTCTTCGACCAAATCCTGCATGTCTGCGGGAACATCTTGCTCTTGGATATCTGTTCCTTGGTCGTTGTTGTAGATATATGCCCGCATTCTTACTAGGTCAACTATACCTAGAAATTCACTCTCGCTACCGATCGGTAGTTGAATGGGGATAGCGTTAGCCCGTAGGCGATCGCGCACTTGTTCGTAAACTCTGTAGAAGTTTGCGCCAGTGCGATCCATCTTATTGATAAAAACAATACGCGGCACTTTATAGCGGTCTGCCTGGCGCCACACCGTTTCAGTTTGCGGTTGCACACCACCTACAGAACATAAAACTGTGATTACACCATCCAAAACCCGCATGGAACGTTCAACTTCAATTGTGAAGTCTACGTGTCCTGGAGTGTCGATAATGTTAATTTGATGATCTTTCCAGCTGGTGCTAATGGCAGCAGCTGTAATAGTGATTCCCCGCTCCCGCTCCTGTTCCATCCAGTCCGTGACAGCGGTTCCTTCATGGACTTCACCAATTTTGTGAATAATGCCAGAGTAAAATAATATTCTCTCTGTTGTTGTTGTCTTGCCCGCATCTATATGCGCCGCAATACCGATATTGCGTACCCTGTCTAGCGGGTTCGTACGTGCCACAGCTGCCTCCTATACTTTTCGCCTCATGATATCTTGTATATTACACTTTGTTAAGATTCTATCTTTTTCGGTAAACCGTCATTTTTTTTGTAAATACACAATAATTAATGTCGCTCTTGTACAGACGCGCGATCGCGCGTCTGCAAATTAATAACGATAATGTGCAAAGGCCTTGTTCGCTTCCGCCATCCGGTGCGTTTCTTCGCGTTTGCGAATTGCACTACCAGTTTCGTTGGCTGCATCCATCAATTCCTGAGCCAGTTTGCCAGCCATTGTCCGACCGGAGCGTTGCCGAGCAAACTGTACCAGCCAACGCAGCGCTAGAGATGTACCGCGCTCAGCACGCACTTCCATTGGTACTTGGTAGGTAGCACCACCTACTCGCCGAGCTTTTACTTCTACTAAAGGCGTTGCATTCCGTACTGCTCTTTCAAAAGTTTCTAATGGATCGCTTCCTATCCGTGCCTCAATATTTTTCAACGCCTCATAAACAATCCGTGCAGCTAGTGACTTTTTGCCACTACGCATCACTCGACGGATCATCATGCTTACTAGACGACTGTTATAAACTGAGTCAGCCGGAACTGGGCGCTTTTGAGTAACACCACGACGAGACATACTTTAACCTTAATTCGGATTTAAGAACTAGATGATTTGCGTTCGGACAGCTCTTTCACTACCACAATCGTAGCGATGCTGACCCCTTTACTTGTTGCCCTCAACTAGACATACAAGGCGACATATATTATATACCTTAATAGCTAATTTAAAATGCTGCTGTCGCTAACAGCATTCTAAAAATTTCCTACACTCGCAACAAACAAGCAGGGTGTAGGTAGGGCTTTACTAATTTAACTTGATTGATTTGACACTCCCACACCTGTAAGGAGTGACATTGATGGAATCCAGACCGCCTGTGAGTAACAACCCTCATTCAGGTCTTAACTGATGCGCCTAGTCTTACCCATAGAAACCTATTGGGGCTGCAACTAGCTTCTCAAGCATTAATTCCCGTGGTTTCACGGTACTCAACTAAATTCTACCAACAACTTTTTTGGAGCAGCAGGACTATATACAAATCCCTGCAAAGGGTGGACTTTCTCTTCGTTTTTGCAAACAGGCACTTCAATAATTGATGATTTACCTTTAAGATTAGCCTTCTACCCAAGAGCAAATAAAAGCTACTGTTCGGACTTTTTTTGCTAATACTGCTTTGCTGACACCAATTTTTTTCGTTGATAGCAGAGTCAATGCTTAAACGCGATTAATCGAGCCAGCACGCGATTAACCGCGTTAGCTCTATTATTTCGGACGCTTGGTTCCATACTTGGAGCGACCTTGCTTGCGGTCTTTGACTCCGGCTGTATCTAAAGTGCCACGAATAATGTGGTATCTCACGCCTGGTAAGTCCTTGACCCGACCGCCACGAATCATTACAACAGAGTGTTCTTGCAAGTTGTGACCAATTCCTGGAATGTAAGCTGTGACTTCAAAACCAGATGTTAGTCGCACCCTTGCTACTTTACGCAGAGCCGAGTTAGGTTTCTTCGGTGTGGTCGTGTATACTCTGGTACAAACGCCCCGACGTTGCGGGCATTGCTTCAGAGCTGGGGACTTGGTTTTCTGACGCGCTTTTTCGCGTTCGTTACGTATTAGCTGCTGTATTGTTGGCATGAGTTACAGCGCGTGAAGCTGCTTATAGTCTAACTTTTAACAACAAATCCTGATTATATCTTTTTTTATGGTTTTATGTCAATTGTTTTTTGTTGGTAGTTAGTAGTTAGTAGTTAGTCGTTGGCTCTTAACCACTAACCACTAACTACTAACTCTTGACTAATAGAAAAAGAATTACCACAACCACAAGTAGCAGTTGCTTGAGGGTTATGGAAGCGAAATCCACCGCCCATAAGATCCTCAGAATAATCCACAGTCAAACCATTAACATAATCTAGACTTTCAGCGTCTATGATTACTTGAATGCCATTACACTCAAAGGTGCGATCGCCGCTTTTGAGTGTTTCATCAAAGGACATATCGTAATACCACCCAGAACAACCTCCGGGTTTAACAGCCAATCTAACCAGGAAATTTGGCTGCTTAGACTTTAATCGTTCAATTTCACTTGCAGCTGCTTGACTCAGATGAATCATGGAATTCTTTATAAAATTGAAAACCCCATCTTATATACTACAGACAGGGTTAATAAACAATGCTTACTAGCAAGCTGTATATTTATGCCACTTTCACGCGACAAGCCAGGAATTAGCATGACTATACCGCGCGAAGGGGTCAGCAAATAAGGTTTACACGAGAAGAAAATATATTCTGTTTTTACCTTAAAGCCAACAAAGCGATTTTTGCGACTAATTGAATCTAATACTTGGCTGTTGTAATTTTAATCTTCTTTAGTACGGGCATAATCGTCTTGAAAGCGGATAATATCATCCTCACCCAAGTATTCGCCGTTTTGTACTTCAATTAATACCAAGGGAATTACGCCAGGATTCTCTAAGCGATGAGCTGTGCATTGAGGTACATATGTGGATTGGTTATTGCTTAACAGCACTTCTTGATCGCCACAAATCACCCGAGCAGTACCAGATACCACGATCCAGTGTTCGCTGCGATGATGATGCATTTGCAGGCTAAGGCGGTGTCCGGGCTTAACTTCAATGCGCTTAATTTTATATCCGCGCCCTTCTTCCAAAACCGTAAAAGAACCCCAAGGGCGCAGTTCTGTTGCTGCAACACCCCTGGGGGTGACGGCTGGAGGCAAAGGTAGCGCATGAGTTTGTGTTGTTTCTTGAATTTGAGCCATAGTTACCTCATTTGGAGACATAACAAACCGTTAGTACTCTTAACCATTGATGGAAAAATATGGCGCTATGTTGCAACCGTATAAATTAGCAATTTAGTCCGCCTCTGCCAAACATAGCAAAATCACAAGCTAGTGTGTAATCGATAACCGTTGTCACTACTATATCTATATCAAGTCTTCATGAACTCAAGTGGCAACTTTTACATAGCTTTAAAAAGCTGGTCAATAGTCAATAGTCATTGGTCATTTGTCATTGGTCATTGGTTAGTAGTTAGTAGTTAGTGGTTAGTAGTTAGTAGTTATTCTCCCCATCTCCCCACTTCCCCACTTCCCCACCTCCCCATCTCCCACTCTCCCACTCTCCCACTCTCCGTATCCTCTTTACCGACGGGGTTGCAAGAAAATTCCTATGCCGTTATGAACACGAGCAGCTGTGTTGGGAAAACGATCTAGAAGTTGTCCTCCTAAATAAAGACTAGTTGAACTACCGCCATCCAAATTCAAAGCATTCACGCATCCCATTTGCTGCATTAACCGTGCGTGTTCTGCCAATGTAGGCCCAGCACCCCCTACACGATTGTGCACAGCAGCGATCGTAAGGTTGCCTGTTGCAGTTGTGCAGATGGCGCTACGGACAGCTTTTTGGGCAATGAAGGCATCGCTGAATTTTTCGCCTTTGCCATCGAGGACAATTTGGCGATTTAGCACTAGCAGTGGCCCTGCTCCCAAGATATGAGGATAACTATTAAATTCGGCAGGGTAAGTAGAATTATCGATGCGAACTGAAGAACCGATAGGTAAGACTGAGGCACTGTTGACAGCATTACTACGTAAGGCGAGCAGATATCCATCCTGAGGAATAGGGATAGAAACTTGACCTGCTTTGCCTCCTTGTAATTGATTGGTAACTTGGTTTTTCTGGACAACGAGGATAATTTCGTTGTCGGTTAAGGGATGATAACTTGCTCCCCACGCAGGGGTGTAACGGGCTATGCCACTTTGGACGTAGCCGCTATTGAGAGAAACAATCGGCAATTTCTGGTTGTTAGGGATAATCAGATTTTCCAAAAGAGTCAGACGACCCATATAAAATTGTCCAGAATCATTCCAGGCGATCGCACCTCGGTTCAAAATCGGACTTGACAACCACTGACCATCCCGACGAATCGCACCCAAAGGTAATCGATTATTACGGTTAAAATAACCACCATTAATCGCTGCTACCGCTAATTGCTGTTGTGCCGTTTGCATAATCGGAGCAGTTCCCACAAGGGTGCCGGAGTTCGTCAGAATCGGTTTTATGTTGATCCCAACAGTGCGAGGATTCACTTCTAACCAAACAATAGGAAAGCGTTCTTGACCTAATTGCACAAACTGCTGTCGCCAGTTTAATCCCGGTGCCCAATTAATCGAACGTTGCACCATCGCATCGGGTCGAACATCAATAATCAGGCGGTTGGGGTTCGGTAAAGTACTCACTAGAGGTGCTAAACCGATGGGAACCTCCAGACGAATTAACGTTTGGTTGTTGACTACCTCTACTTGCTTGATTAGTGGAGGTGGGGGAAGTGGTGCAGGGGGTTCCAGAGATGGAGAAGATGGAGGAGGAGGGAAAGATGGTAAAGTATTTTCTCTGTTTACTCCTGTTCCGTCATTTCCTGGAACCATCTGCTTCAATTGGTTTTCTGGAGATGGTAAAGGAATGGGAATATTTTCTATGGCCGGTGGCGGAGGTGGTGGAGGTGGTGTATAACGCTGGATTAAAACCGGATCGGCAATGCCATTGAGGGTAATTGTCCACTCTCTAGTTGTTGGCGAGGAAGGTTTGGGAACTGGGTTATTGGGATCGTCGGGTAGGGGCTGATTTTTTTTGACTGGTAACTCTTGGGTAATTTGCCAGGGAGTAGGGCGATCTAAATTGACAATGATGCGCTCTCCAAATGATTCTTTACCTTGACTAATATCTGTGAGTTTCGCGTTGGGTGTGGATATTATCAAAGTGTTACCCTGAACTTGCAGCTGCCATGCAGATGTTTTGGCAAATTGAGTAATATCTAAATAGCGATATCCTCCCACTAATATGCTTGCTAAAGTCAGTGGTTGGGTGAGGGAAGAATACCACTGTATGGGCTGTCGGACGGGACTGCTACTATTTAGTAAATCTGCTCCAATAAATTGCCTGAGTGCCCCATCGCTGATATGAGTTGTTAACTGACCTGCTTTGAGGCGTCGCTGCAACCACGCTCCTGAAAAAATTCGACCATTAACAGAAATTTGATTACCATAGAATGTTACCCCCTTTAAAGGAGGTGCAGGCAGTTTTGGACTCGGCGTTGATATTGGTTTAGGCTCAATCGGGGACTGGGCAATCCTCGCCTGAAAAAGTTCTTTCTGAGTGGTTGACGAATTTGGGACGCTTGTACTGGCGATCGCAAAATTATAATTAGCCGTTAAGCACAGTAATGAAAAAATTACTGGCGATACCAGAACCTTGACAAATCTGCTATTGAACTGTTTTGAAACTGTATTGCCTTCTTGTCGGCAAAAATTCGACACTTCTACCATAAGTGACTAAGTATTGCTGAATACTATCAACTAACGCACAAACTAACTAATTTTCTGAAATATCAAAAAATAATGACCTAAGTTTTGAACGCTAACGTGATAATGTATAGATGGGATTTTTGTCTCTTGTTGAACACAACAAGCAGTTTTGCCACTATGAATCTGGCTTTGGGTGCGCTTAATCACCCTGGTTTAAACCAAACATGACAGCATCCTGAAGCTTAAAAGTTGAATTCAGAGAAGCCAATCTCACTGAATACTTGCTACTTAAGTGAGATTTGGTTAGTAGCAATGAAGTGACAAATGCGAACAGTAGCAATCTAGGGAGTAACTCCAGAAATATTTTAGGAATCGTCAAATGGGGATATAGTGTAATACGCTGCTTTTTTCGCTGAATCAGGATAATTGTAGTTTTATAAAGTAAATAAAGCCTAGAGTTTCAGCTTTGTTAAGGTCAGCCAAAAGATGCTGTACCTCGTTTCTTACTTGCGTTTTGGTAAAGGGCATTGAGGGAGTACATAGCTTCGCGATATAAATAGAACACTGTTCGAGCAAACTCTCGTTTGCTTGACTCAGCAAAAACACATAAAAAATGACGCATAGATTTTAACACGGGTAGAACAAAAGTCAACCCGAAGTTAAAATTTTTTTTCCCTAAATTTCGGTTATTTGTGATTTTCTTCATCGGTCCATTTAGAAAATTTTTCTCACTGTTGGCGGCAAATTTTTAACCTCAGGATGACAGGGATAGTCTATGAATAAAAAATCGGTGAATCAAGACCAGGAAATGAGATTTACGGATGCTTCTTCAGGGTGTACTTACCAAGGACAAAGGTGGTTGGTAGAAGAACGAGATGCCTGTGGTGTAGGTTTTATTGCCCACCGTCACAATCATCCTAGTCACGAAATTGTGTCAAAAGCCTTAGCGGCTTTAACTTGTCTGGAACACCGAGGAGGTTGTAGTGCCGATCAAGACTCTGGTGATGGCGCAGGAATCTTGACCGCGATTCCGTGGGAGTTGTTCCAAAAAGAATTCACGGCACGAGGAATGCAACTCCCTACTGGTAACAATATCGCAGTCGGGATGATATTTTTACCACAAAACCCACAAGCAGCACAAAAAGCTAAGGCTACAGTTGAGCAAGTAGCAACTGAGGAAAAATTGACTGTACTGGGTTGGCGAGAAGTGCCACTACAGCCTAATTTACTGGGAGTGCAAGCTAGAGAAAATCAACCCCAAATTGAACAAGTTTTCGTAGCCTCCCAAGACAACAGTGGTGACGAACTCGAAAGGCAATTGTATGTTACCCGTCGTCGGATTGTTAAAGCAATCCGCACTCACAATCAAAACTGGTCTGAAGAATTTTACATCTGTTCCCTGTCCAGTCGCACAATTGTTTACAAAGGCATGGTGCGTTCTGCGGTCTTGGGTGACTTTTATCTTGATTTAAAAAACCCAGATTATCAAAGCGCTTTTGCTGTATATCACCGCCGCTTTAGCACCAACACCATGCCTAAATGGCCGTTGGCGCAACCAATGCGGCTTTTGGGTCACAACGGCGAAATCAATACCCTATTGGGCAATATCAACTGGATGACAGCCAGACAAGCAATTTTGGAGCATCCAGTGTGGGGCCTTCGCTTAGAAGAACTTAAGCCATTTGTCCATATTGATAATAGCGATTCTGCAACTTTAGATAACGTTCTGGAGTTAATGGTGCGCTCAGGACGCAGCCCCTTGGAAGCCCTAATGATTATGGTTCCGGAGGCTTACCAAAATCAGCCGGAATTGCGTAATTATCCTGAGATTGTCGATTTCTATGAATACTACAGCGGTCTGCAAGAAGCATGGGATGGGCCAGCACTTTTGGTATTCGGCGATGGGCTAAAGGTTGGTGCAACACTAGATCGCAATGGTTTAAGACCGGCTCGTTACTGCATCACCAAAGACGATTACATCATCGTTGCTTCTGAAGCAGGTGTTGTGGAGGTAAACGAAGCCAACATCATTGAAAAAGGTAGACTTGGGCCAGGGCAAATGATCGCCGTGGACTTGGAAACTCATGAGGTACTGAAGAACTGGGAAATTAAGCAGCGCGTTGCTAAACGACAACCCTATGGAGAATGGTTGCGACAGCACCGTCAAGAACTTAAGTCCTTGGTCAATGGTCATTTGTCATTAGTCAATGGCAAAGGAAATTTGACAAATGACAACGGTAATGGACTCCAAACAACCAACACCCAACAACCAACAACAACTAAAATCGACAGACAAACTTTGTTGCAGCATCAAGTTGCCTTTGGCTACACCACAGAAGATGTAGAAATGGTGATTCAGCCAATGGCAATGGAAGGCAAAGAGCCGACTTTCTGCATGGGTGATGATATTCCTTTAGCGGTTCTGTCAGAGAAACTCCACTTGCTGTACGACTATTTCAAACAGCGCTTTGCTCAGGTGACGAACCCTGCCATCGATCCCCTACGGGAAAAGTTGGTGATGTCCTTAAAAGTCGAACTGGGTGAACGGGGTAATTTGTTAGATCCCAAGCCAGAATATGCTCGCAGGCTGAAACTAGAGTCGCCAGTACTGACAGAAGCAGAATTAGAGGCAATTAAGCAGTTAGATTTTGCTGCTGTTGAGTTGTCTACGCTGTTTGTCATTGCTAACGGCCCAGAAGGGTTGAAAGCAGCAGTCAAGTCTTTGCAAGCAAAAGCGGCGGAGGCGGTGCGCTCAGGTGCGAAGATTTTAATTTTGAGTGACAAGATCCCCCCAACCCCCCGAAATTCGGGGGGCGAAGGGGGGATCGGTTCCGAATACTCCTATATTCCTCCCCTGTTGGCTGTAGGTGCAGTACACCATCACCTGATCGATGAAGGACTGCGGATGAAAGCGTCTCTAGTAGTCAATACGGCTCAATGCTGGAGTACCCATCACTTTGCTTGTTTAATTGGCTACGGTGCTGGCGCAGTTTGCCCGTATATGGCTTTGGACACAGTGCGTGATTGGTGGGCAGATCCCAAAACGCAACAGTTTATGGAGCGAGGTAAAATTGCTACCCTCACTCTAGAGGAAGCTATTGGCAATTATCGCCAGGCAGTAGAAGCTGGTTTGCTAAAAATCCTCTCTAAAATGGGAATTTCGCTGCTATCGAGCTATCAAGCAGCGCAAATCTTTGAGGCTATTGGTATCGGTGGGGATTTGCTAGAACTGGCTTTCAAGGGTACGACTTCCCGCATCGGTGGTTTGAGTGTCAGCGACTTGGCGCAAGAAGTGCTGTGTTTCCACAGCAAGGCTTTCCCAGAACTGACAACCAAGAAATTAGAAAACCTGGGCTTTGTCCAGTATCGTCCCGGTGGCGAATACCACATGAATAGCCCCGAACTTGCCAAAGCGCTGCATAAGGCTGTTGACGGCAAGAACTACGACCACTACGAAGTGTACAAGAAGTACCTGCAAGACAGACCTTTGACAGCATTGCGGGATTTGCTCGACTTCCAAAGCGATCGCGCTCCCATTCCGATTGAGGAAGTAGAATCGGTTAGCGAGATCGTCAAGCGCTTCTGTACAGGCGGTATGTCTTTGGGGGCGTTATCGCGGGAAGCTCATGAAACTTTGGCGATCGCCATGAACCGCATTGGCGGTAAATCTAACTCTGGGGAAGGCGGCGAAGATCCAGTACGTTTCACAGTCTTGAATGATGTCGATGAAACTGGTCACTCGCCCACCCTCGCTCACTTAAAAGGATTGCGAAACGGTGATACCGCTTCCAGCGCGATCAAACAAGTCGCTTCGGGACGCTTTGGCGTGACGCCAGAGTACCTGATGAGTGCCAAACAAATTGAAATCAAAATCGCCCAAGGTGCGAAACCAGGGGAAGGCGGACAACTACCAGGGAAAAAGGTCAGTCCTTATATTGCCATGCTACGGCGCTCCAAGCCTGGTGTAACGTTAATTTCACCGCCACCGCACCACGATATCTATTCGATTGAAGACTTGGCACAGTTGATTTTTGACTTGCATCAAATCAACCCGAAAGCACAAGTGTCGGTGAAGCTAGTTGCAGAAATCGGTATCGGTACGATCGCTGCGGGTGTGGCTAAGGCTAACGCTGATATCATCCAGATTTCCGGTCACGATGGCGGTACAGGAGCCTCACCTCTAAGTTCGATTAAGCACGCGGGCTCTCCGTGGGAACTCGGCTTAACTGAAGTGCATCGCGTTCTGATGGAAAATAGCCTGCGCGATCGCGTCATTTTGCGCGTGGATGGCGGGTTCAAGAGTGGCTGGGATGTGCTGATGGGCGCATTGATGGGAGCAGAAGAATTTGGTTTCGGTTCGATCGCCATGATTGCCGAAGGCTGTATTATGGCGCGGATCTGCCACACCAATAACTGTCCTGTAGGTGTTGCGTCTCAAAAAGAAGAACTGCGGAAACGGTTTACGGGTATCCCAGAACACGTAGTTAACTTCTTCTATTTTATTGCTGAGGAAGTACGCAGCTTATTGGCAAGACTCGGTTATCGAACGCTGTCGGAATTAGTTGGACGTGCCGATCTGTTGAAGGTGCGCCAAGGTGTGCATTTCAACAAGACACAAACATTGAACCTTGATTGTTTGCTACAGCTACCAAATGCGAAAGAAAATCGCAGTTGGTTGGTGCATGAAGAAGTTCACAGCAACGGTGCGGTGTTGGATGACCAATTACTTAGCGATCCCGACATTCAAGCAGCGATCGCCAACCATGCTGTTGTGACTAAGACTGTGGCTGTTGTCAACACCGATCGGACTGTGGGCGCACGCCTAGCAGGAGCGATCGCGTCCCAATACGGTGACAATGGCTTTGCTGGGCAAATAAACCTCAACTTCCAAGGAAGTGTAGGACAAAGCTTTGGCGCTTTCAACCTGCCTGGTATGATTCTCACCTTAGAAGGGGAAGCGAACGACTATGTCGGTAAAGGAATGAACGGTGGTGAAATTATTATTAAGCCGCCTGCAAATGCTACCTACGACCCTGCACAAAACGTGATCATTGGCAATACCTGCCTTTACGGTGCGACCGGTGGAATGTTGTTTGCCAACGGTTTAGCTGGCGAACGCTTTGCTGTACGGAACTCTAATGGTACGGCTGTCATCGAGGGAGCAGGCGATCACTGCTGTGAATACATGACTGGTGGCGTGATTGTCATCCTGGGCAAAGTTGGACGTAACGTTGGCGCTGGGATGACTGGTGGATTAGCGTACTTCTTGGATGAAGACGGTACTTTCCCTGAGTTAGTCAACCAGGAAATTGTGAAAATTCAACGAGTGATGACAGCAGCTGGTGAAAAGCAACTCAAGGAGTTAATCGCAACTCACCGCGATCGCACGGATTCGGCTAAGGCGAGGATGATTCTGGAAAACTGGCAAGAATTTTTGCCTAAGTTTTGGCAGTTAGTTCCGCCTTCTGAAGCTGATGGACCAGAAGCTAATCCTCAGCAAGAAAAACAGTTAAGTACGGTTTAGTCATTGGTCAATAGTCATTAGTCATTAGCTAATAACCAATGACTAATGACTATTAAGAAAAGACGACTGGCAAAAGTGAATTTTTGATATACGACCACAGATAGACAATAAATAAAAGTTTTTCCTCTGCTTCCCACCTCTTGTAGGGGGGAATGAGGGGGGTACACACACATATTGTTTGTGTTGATCTGTGTTTATTTATGGTCGAAAATAAGCGACTACTGGACTTGTAGAATAAATCTATTGGGCAATACCGTTCGGTATGTAGAGACGCGTACGCCGCAGGCGTTCCCGCAGGGTAATTTCGCGTCTCTACAGAGTCTTCTCTTTTTCAAATTAACCCTTTCCCTTTACCCTTTTCCCTTTCCCCATTCTTCTAAGTGCCAAATACTTGCGGCCAAGTCGTGACCAGGAAAACTACAACTGCTGCGATCGCTAATAACCCCTGAATTAAATTCCCAATTACACTACCGACTACAATTCCTATACCTGCTTTCACAGCTAGAACTAAATTTCTTCGGTACAGGAATTCACCGATAATTGCTCCTAAGAGAGGCCCGATTAGCATTCCTAATAAGGGCCCTCCTACTGGTAAAGCTGGCAATAATCCTAAAAATCCCGCAATTAAACCGATAATTGCTCCTATTTGCCCCCAATTGCTAGCACCTGCTTTTTTTGCACCTAAGTAAGCAGCTAGCCAGTCTACTGCGATACTAAGGATTAAAACTACACCTGTAACAATTAACGGCGTACTAACATCGGCAAAGGAACCCTTTACAAATCCCCAGATAATAATAGCAATTAAAATTAAGCTAGCACCTGGGATAGCAGGAACTACAGAGCCGATGATGCCTACAACCATTAAGGCAAGCAGTAACAAATAGATAATTTGCATAGGATTTAGTTGGTAATTGGTGAGCCAGCGCGCTCCAAAGGGGGTTTCCCCCATGTAGACGCCCGCAGGGCGGTGAGACCAGCCCCCGTCTTGGCTTTTGCCTTTAGGGGGGACTGGCGTAGACGCGCGCAGCGCGGCTTCTCGTAGAGTACCCGGAGGGCTTCGGTGCAGGGTGCGACTGGCGAACCCGTAAGGGTAATTGGTAATTGGTAATTGGTAATTGATAATTGGTAATTTTCTCTCCCATTACTCATTACCCATTACCTCACCTAGAGTAACAGCTAATTTATCAGCAATTCCAGCGATCCAGTTTTCATCTTGTTTGGTATAACTACGAGGAGCATTTGCCCCTAAAATTAAAACGCCTTTGTTGCCTATAGGTTGACAAATTATTCCTTGGGTATTTTCTGGTAAATAATCAAATTCAATTTTTCCTGGATAGACTTTTAAATTAACCAAATAAACGGGTTTTTGTGTTTCTAGTACCCGCTTTAAAATTGGCCCTATTGTCACCTCTGATTTTGTGCTTAAAATTCCGCGTCGCAACAAAACTTGACCTTGATAAAAAACCACGAGCGATCGCGTTACTGTGTTAGTTAATAACAAATGAGATGCCCAAGCTAGTTCTATTTTGATTCTCTCTGGCAAATCTGGAGCAAGTACAAAACCTTCTTCTCCAATTAGTTCTACCGCATCAGGCAGTTGGGGTTGTACCTGCTGCCAAAGCAAACCAGTCAAAATTAACACCCCACTTAAAATCACACCTAGGACATCTGCACGGGCTTGGGAGTCTGTTATATCTGGTGTCAGCAACCGATTAATCAGCAAAAGTACAGCACCTAATCCACCAACAACAATAGGTAGACGCCGCAAAATGCGATTTGGGTCAGATTTAGCCATGTTTTTCCATACTGAGTTAGGAGCTAGGAGTTCTGAGCTTAATTTTTACCCCATCTCCCCATCTCCCTATCTCCCGATCTTTAAATTACTCCTCCCCTGGTTCAATTATCCGTTGAAAAAGATAGCCTGTTCCTCTGGCTGTCAGAATTAACTCTGGGTTGCTGGGATCGTCCTCCAGCTTTGCCCGCAGACGCGAAATATGTACATCTACCACACGGGTATCCACATGGCGTTCTGGTGTGTATCCCCATACTTCCTGCAAAATTTCCGAGCGGGAAAAAGCTTCTCCAGAGCGACTTACCAACAACTCTAACAAGCTAAATTCCATACCTGTCAAGCGAATGCGCTCATCACCTTTGTAGACTTGCCGCTTATTTGTGTCGATTTTGATGTTGCCAACATGGATTACCCCAGAACTGGGAATGCCAGAAGCGCCGGTTTTGTCTACCCGTCGCAGTACTGAGCGAATGCGAGCTTCGAGTTCTTTTGGGGAAAAAGGTTTAACTACGTAATCATCAGCACCCAATTCCAGACCGGTGATGCGATCGGCTACATCTCCCAAGGCTGTTAGCATAATAATTGGGACATCTGATTCTTTACGTAATTCTTGACAGACGCCGTAGCCATCAAGCTTGGGCATCATCACATCCAAAACCACCAAATCAGGGTCAGTTTTGCGGAAAGTTTCCAAAGCTTCTTCGCCATCACCAGCTGTCACCACGTCGTAACCAATCATTGAAAGGCGTGTTTCTAAAATACGACGAATGCTGGCCTCGTCATCAACTACCAGAATTTTTTCTTTATGACTTTCCAAGTTTCTCAACGCTCCTTAACTAAAATTTTTCATGATTAATTTTTCATACCATAATATTAAGATATCATTCCAATAATTACGTTGGGGAAAGCCAAAACTACTACTATTATTGACTTTTTGTTTGCTTAAAGAATTAAGGAAAAATTAAGATTATTTAATAAGATTAAGAATGCCAAAGCCAAAAACTTATTACGTTTGTAACCAATGTGGCGCAGAATCTCCCCAATGGTTTGGTAAGTGTCCATCGTGCGGTACATACAATTCTCTAGAAGAAGAAATTGCTATTCAGTCCTCAACAGATATACCAAGCCGAGGGGTGAGTGGTTGGCATTCCCAGCAAGGAACAAGTAAATCTGCTAATAAGCCAGCTAAGCCACGAGCTTCTCTAAAATTTGACCAAATTAGCGATCGCCAAGTCACACGCTGGCCTTCTGGTTATGGCGAACTAGATCGAGTCTTGGGCGGTGGTGTTGTTCCTGGCTCAATGGTGTTGATTGGTGGCGATCCGGGTATAGGTAAATCTACGTTACTACTGCAAGTATCAAATGAATTAGCGCAGAGATACCGCATTCTCTACGTCTCTGGGGAAGAATCAGGGCAGCAGGTAAAGTTACGAGCTTCGCGTCTGGGAGTGACAAAATCCCTCAACGTGGTTAGTAATGACAATGGCAACAGCAACAAGACTGAAGTAACAGAAGCTACTTCAGAAACAGTAAAAATAGAAGAAACTGAAGCAGATTTATATGTATTAACGGAAACAGATTTGGAAGAGATATTAAAGGAAGTGGAATCTCTCAAACCGAATCTAGCGGTGATTGATAGTATTCAAACAGTGTTCTTTCCTGCTCTTACCTCTGCACCTGGTTCGGTAGCACAGGTACGCGAATGTACCGCAGCTTTAATGAAGGTGGCAAAGCATGAAGACATCACTATGTTAATTGTGGGACACGTCACCAAAGAAGGGGCGATCGCAGGGCCGAAAGTTTTGGAACACCTTGTTGATACTGTGTTGTATTTTGAAGGCGATCGTTTTGCTTCTCATCGGTTATTACGGACAGTAAAAAACCGCTTTGGCGCTACTCACGAAATCGGCATTTTTGAAATGGTAGAACACGGGTTGCGGGAAGTTTCCAACCCCTCAGAGCTATTTTTGGGCAACCGTGACGATCCTGGGCCCGGTACGGCGATCGTAGTCGCTTGTGAAGGTACTCGTCCTATTGTTGTGGAGTTGCAAGCACTTGTAAGTCCTACCAGTTACGCTTCACCCCGTCGTTCTACTACAGGGGTAGACTATAACCGCTTGGTGCAAATTTTGGCAGTCTTGGAAAAACGGGTAGGAATTCCCATGTCGAAATTGGATTCCTATGTTGCTTCCGCAGGCGGATTGAATGTCGAAGAACCAGCGGTAGATTTAGGAGTAGCAATTGCTGTAGTTGCCAGTTTCCGAGATCGGATTGTAGACCCCGGTACTGTGTTAATTGGTGAAGTTGGGTTAGGGGGACAAGTGCGCCCTGTGTCACAAATGGAACTGCGGTTAAAAGAAGCGGCAAAACTGGGGTTTAAAAGAGCGATAGTGCCAAAAGGGCAAAAGTTCCCTGATTTAAATATCGAGATTTTGCCAGTTTCAAAGGTAATAGATGCGATTATTGCAGCAATACCACACCATACTTTAGAAGATAGCGATTTAGAACCGGATGATGAGTAGACTCTAGTTTGCAAGCGAGGATATGTAGTTAGTTGTAACTGGTACGTTAGTCACAGGTAACGCACCTAAGTATGGCTTTGCGTAAAAAAGTAGGGATTTTAAACGCAGAGGATCGCAAAGGAAAACGCAGAGGGGAGGCAGCGCGTTGCGGGGGTTCCCGAGCCACTGCGTTGCGCGGGTTCCCCGCGTTGTAGCACGTGGCGTCCCGTTGTAGCGACTGCCGTCGCGCAGAGTCTTAGTACAAAAATTTCGTTATTAATGTACTAAGCATCTTCGGGGTTGAGCTGTATTAACTCTTCGGTGGTGTATGTTCCAACTGGACTCCATACTAAATAAGGAACAAGTAACAAAGCTGCTAATCGAGAAATTGGGAAAACAGATAATGTTAGCAGCACACCCAAGATAATACCTACCGATCCAATTATTTCCCCAATTCTGAGACTGCGAAATCTCAACATTAAAGGTATGTAGGTGACGGTGATAATTTCTAGCAAGAGATAGCAACTCATTAGCAACCAGGTAAATAAACTTCCTGGATTTTTTTGCCAAACAAGATAAGCTGAAGCAGCACCGCACACAAAAATCACAGTCCAAATCAGCGGAATTAAAGGCTCAAAAACTAACCAACGAGGACGAGTTAGCTGTGCAAACCATTTGACATCACGCGGTGTGATGAAGAAACTACCAAACGCAACTAAAAAAGTTACAGCCCCAATTATCAACCAAGAAGGAATCATATTAAGTACCTTTTAACGTGTATTTTGTCAAGTGTTACACGGCAATTTTGGCAATTTCGGATATGAGTTTAATCAGTCGTTGGTTGGATTATTAATTTGGGTTAAACGAACCTGTAGAAACAATTGCTGGTTGCTTGCTTAGCCGCAAGACTGCTTTTGTTCGCAAGCAGTTAAGCCTAACCGATCCAGAACAAAGGCATACTCAAACGCCAATTCTTTCAGGCTTTCATAACGTCCGGATGCACCACTATGTCCTGCGCCCATGTTGGTTTTGAGTAGGAGAATGTTGTTATCTGTCTTGAGTTCTCGTAGTTTCGCTGTCCATTTGGCAGGTTCCCAATATTTGACGCGAGAATCATTCAAGCCAGCGGTGATGAGGGTATCTGGGTAATCTTTCGCCTCGACATTATCGTAGGGCGAGTAAGATTTCATATAGTCGTAATAAACTTTATCGTTGGGATTACCCCATTCTTCCCATTCCATGGCTGACAGGGGTAAAGAGGTATCAAGTATAGTTGTGACTACGTCTACAAAGGGGACATCGGCAACTACTACTTTAAATAAGTCGGGACGCATGTTCATAACTGCTCCCACCAATAAACCGCCTGCACTACCACCAGAAATCGCGATCGCATGGCTTGTTGTCCACCCTTCGGCAATTAAATATTCTGCACAGGCAATAAAATCTGTAAAGGTATTCTTTTTGTGCAAAAATTTGCCATCTTCATACCACTTGCGTCCCATTTCTCCACCGCCGCGAACATGGGCGATTGCAAATATGATTCCACGATCTAACAAAGAAAGTCGATTTGATGAAAATGATGCTGGGTAACTTGCTCCGTAAGCACCATATCCAGTCAGATATAAAGGATTTTTGCCATCTTTTTTGATGCCCTTTTTATAAACAATAGATATGGGAATTTGCGTACCGTCAGGTGCAGGAGCCATCAATTTTTCACTTTGATACTGGGTTCTGTCGTAGCCTCCCAGAACTTCTGTTTCTTTTTTCAACTCACGCTCTAACGTTTCCATATCGTAATCAAATACAGATGGCGGCGTGATTAAAGATGTATAGTGTATCCGTAAAGTAGTAGTGTGAAATTCTGGATTACTGCCTTCAAAAAATGAATAGGTCGGTTCGGGAAAGGTAATGTTATGTTCTTGATCGGTGGTCAGGTTTTGTACTCTTGCGACTGGTAGCCCATCCTTTCTTTCGTAAATTACTAAGTGGTTGGCAAACAGGCTAATACCTGATAGCATCACATCTTCGCGATGAGGAATTACAGTCTGCCAATTTTCTTTACCTGGTAAAGCTACTAGGGTTTTCATCAGTTTAAAGTTAATAGCTTCTTCATTTGTGACTATATAAAAATAATCGCTGTGATGGTCAACATCATATTCTATGCCTGTTGTACGCGGCTGGATTACTTGGAAATTTCCCCTAGGTTTATTAGCCTCTAAATAATGAACTTCTGATGTGATTTTACTGCCCAAATGCATCAAAATATATTCTTGGCTGCGAGTTTTGCCAACTGCTAAATAATAACTATCATCTGGTTCATGATAAATGAGAACATCTTCATCAACTGATGTTTCTAAAGTATGCCTAAATACCTGAAATGGGCGATTGGCAACATCTAGTTTCGTATAAAATACTGTCTGATTATCATTAGCCCACGCCAAAGAAAAATAAGTATCAGGAATACTTTCTGGATACAATTGATGTGTATTTAAGTCCAAAAAATACAACGTATATCTTTCGGAACCACTAGTATCTACTGAATAAGCCAAAATTTGGTGATTGGGGCTAACTTGCAACACTCCGATGCTGAAAAAATCATGCCCTTGAGACATTTCGTTCTGGTCTAGTAGCACTTCTTCGGGAGCATCGAGATTACCTTTTTTGCGGCAGTAAATAGGATAAGCTTTGCCTTCTTCAGTCCGGGAATAATAGTAATATTCATCTTTACGATATGGTACGGAAAGGTCTGTTTCTTTGATCCGAGACAGCATTTCTTCATAAAGCTGTGTTTGCAAACCTTCCGTATGCTGCATCATCGCTTGGGTGTAAGCATTTTCTGCTTCCAAGTAGGCTATTACTTTTGGGTTATCGCGATCGCGCATCCAAAAGTAGTTATCAATCCGCTTGTCGCCATGCAACTCCAAGATCTGGGGCTGTTTTTCAGCAACGGGTGGAGTCACTGTAATTTCTAAAGAATCAATTTTATCCATATTTTTTCACCTGAATTTGCTGCCACTACCTTTGTGTGGTAGCGCGACGAGAGTAGCTTTTCAAGGTACAAAAGCCAATGGCTGGGATAACTCCCAAAATAACTGCTGTTAATCCTTGTCCACTCAAATATAATGCCTGAGTGCGGTTTACTTCTGGAATCAGGTTTTGCACCAAGGGAAGCAACCACACCAAAACACTGATGCAGAAATAGGAAATTGAAGGCAGAAAACTCCACCACCAAGCACCTGCTGTATTTTGGCGCAATACTAACCATTGCAAAAACCCCAGCCAAATTCCAGAGCCAATATATGAGATAGTTGACAAAACTCCAAAAAAAACCATCTCTTCAAAAGATAAAGTTTTATTTAACGATGTAGCTATGGATGAAATATAGTTAATCCATCCTCCAGAAACGCTATTAGCAATCAACCAACCCGCGCTAGTGGCAAGCAGCCACAATCTTGCAGATAGATATCGGCGCAGAATTAGTGCTTGATCGGCGGCAAAAATCACTGCAAAAACAATACTACTGAAAAGTTTTATCAACCAGTACCATATCGGTTGCTGTTGGAGAATAATTGGTGGGAGTGCTTGCAAAAGGGTTCTTTCGATGGCGATACTGGCAATTCCACCCACAACCCATCCTACAACAGTCATGAGAGTAAATTGAATAAAAAACTTGCGTCGCTGCGATCGCGGTATCAACAACCTAAGTACTTTGCTAGTGCTAGAAATGGAAACTTCCACAGAAGGTGTGTTGGAGTCTGTTTGCATAGAAATTCAGCTTAATAAGTATAAAAGCTAAAGGATGAAATAAGATTAAGATAGATAAAATACAAGCTCTCGTAAAAAAAATTTAGACTTCTCAAAAACCCGGTTTCTTTAAAACTGGGTTTTTTAAATCAGTTCACACTCAAAACCAGCTGCCTGAAAAAGCGCAAAGCCGGAATGATAAGCTAAACAATGACATAAATAAAGTGTTTAGGATGAACTGTTAAATGGGTATTTCCTCCAATGAACCCCTTCTTCTCAGGGCAGCTCGTGGTGAAGTTGTAGATCGTCCCCCAGTATGGATGATGCGGCAAGCGGGACGATATATGAAGGCTTATCGAGATTTAAGGGAGAAATACCCTTCGTTTCGCGATCGCTCAGAAATACCGGAAGTAGCGATCGAAGTTTCTTTACAGCCGTGGAGGGCATTTCAACCAGATGGCGTGATTCTATTTTCTGATATTGTGACGCCGCTGCCTGGTTTGGGCATTGACATGGATATCGCTGAAGGTAAGGGGCCAATTATTCACTCCCCCATCCGTACTCAGGAACAAATAGATAACCTGCGTCTTCTAGATCCAGAAGAGTCTTTACCGTTTATCAAAACCATTTTGCAGGCATTACGCCAAGAAGTTGGTAACAAATCAACAGTGTTGGGGTTTGTAGGTGCACCGTGGACACTAGCAGCTTATGCCGTGGAAGGAAAAGGTTCCAAAACCTATTCCATTATTAAAAACATGGCGTTCTCAGATCCAACGATACTGCATCAATTTTTAGGCAAACTTGCAGATGCGATCGCTACCTACGTGCGCTATCAAATTGACTGTGGCGCTCAAGTTGTGCAAATGTTTGATTCTTGGGCAGGCCAATTAAGCCCCCAAGATTATGAAACCTTTGCTCTGCCTTATCAACAGCGAGTTTTCCAGCAAGTCAAACAAACCCATCCAGATACACCCCTGATTCTCCTGGTTAGCGGTAGCGCAGGTTTGTTAGAAAGAATGACAAAATCCGGTGCAGATGTCATCACTGTAGACTGGACAGTAGACATGGCAGATGCAAGAACAAGATTGGGCAAGCACATGAAAGTGCAAGGAAATCTCGATCCTGGTGTCCTTTTTGGTTCCAAAGAGTTTATCCGCGATCGCATTATCGACACGGTTCGCAAAGCTGGTAATTGGGGTCACATCCTCAACCTCGGCCACGGTGTTCTCCCAGAAACCCCAGAAGAAAATGTAGCTTTCTTCTTTGAAACTGCTAAGCAACTCAACGCTGTTAGTTGTTAGTTGTTGGTTGTTGGTTGTTGGGTGTTGATTGTTGGGTGTTAGGTGTTTAGTTGTTGGGTGTTTGAAAACTAAACAGTAAAATCCAAACAACAAATAACCACCAACAAACAACAATACTAGTAAAATCCAAACAACAAACAACCACCAACAAACAACAAATTTATTGTTATGAACCAAAAACGCATTTTAGTGACCGGTGCAAGTGGATGTATAGGTCACTACATTAGTGAAGCTTTAATTCAGGAGACAGACCACGAGTTATATCTGTTAGTTAGAAACCCTGATAAATTAAAAATTGATACACAAGTCCGTCCGGGTATCACCGTATTGCAAGGTGATATGCAAGAAATCCGGTATTTAGCCGACTTGCTGAAAACAATAGATACTGCGGTACTAACAGCGACAGCTTGGGGTGGTGCCGCAACCTTTGATATTAATGTAGTTAAAACTATAGAATTACTGAATTATTTAGATCCGGCTACCTGCGAACAGGTAATTTATTTTTCGACTGCAAGTGTTTTAGATAACAAAAATCAACCACTCAAGGAAGCAGGGGAACTCGGTACAGACTACATTCGTTCTAAATATGATTGCTTGCAGAGAATCGGGAAATTAGCGATCGCACCTAAAGTCACCGAAGTTTTTCCTACTTTCGTTTTAGGTGGCGATAGCAATAAACCTTACTCGCACGTGACATCTGGCATTCCCGAAGTTACAAAATATATAAATATAATCCGCTTTTTACAAGCAGATGGTAGCTTTCATTTTATTCATGGTCAGGATATTGCCACACTGGTGCGATATTTAATAGATAATCCACCTAAAGAAGATGAAAATAGACAATTAGTTTTAGGTCAAACACCATTAACTGTAAACCAGGCAGTAGAAGAAGTATGCGCTTACCTGGGCAAAAAAATTTACTTTCGCATCCCTCTATCTCTTTATTTAGCGAACTTATTAATAGTTTTGTTTCGCATTCAAATGGCAGCTTGGGATAGATTTTGTATGAACTATCGGCATTTTTCTTATCAAAAATTCGTCAATCCTGGCAGTTTTGGTTTACAGAATTACTGTGCCACCATCAGCGATGTCTTGCGAATTAGCGGTGTTAAGGGTGTGACATCTGTTAAGTAAGAGGCTATTTATAAACAAAATATTAAGTCATGCTAGTAGGGTGTGTTACGGCACGAGGTGACAAAAATATAGCGAAAAGAAATATTTTTGCCGTAACGCACCGTTCATTTCGGTGCGTTGCGTTGCGCTGCGCTCTAACGCACCCTACAATACAAAGTTAAGATTTACTTTATAAATAGTCTCTAAGATAAACATTATCTAAACCAATACTGTTCATAAATAAGCTTACAGGAAGCAATGCCTGAAGGCATCACATCAAGATTGTCATCGCAAGCTTTGTTTGTGTATTTGCATCCTTTAGGATTCTGTGGAGAAAAAGATAGAAATGTTAAGATGCAAATTAATGTCATAAAAATTTAATTACACTTAAGACTTAAGTGTTGGTGGGATAAAAATCAAAGTGTGAGGAGGATTGAAACATTATGCGAGTTTTACTCGTCTATCCTGTATTTCCCAAAACCTTTTGGTCATACGAAAAGATATTAGCATTAGTCAATCGGAAAGTTTTGCTTCCACCCTTGGGATTAGTAACTGTGGCAGCGATTTTGCCCCAAGAATGGGAATTTAAGTTAGTGGATCGCAACATTCGTGCAGTCACAGAACAAGAGTGGGCATGGGCGGATTTGGTCATTTTCTCGGCAATGATAGTGCAAAAACAAGATTTGCTCGACCAAATTCGGGAAGCAAAAAGACGTGGCAAGTTAGTTGCTGTAGGTGGTCCCTATCCTACTTCAACACCTAGTGAACCAAAAGCAGCTGGTGCAGATTTTCTCATTCTGGATGAAGGAGAAATTACCTTGCCAATGTTTGTCGAAGCAATTCAACGCGGTGAAACATCTGGTACTTTCCGCGCTACAGAAAAACCAGATGTAACCATAACCCCAATACCCCGTTTTGATTTGCTAGATTTTGATGCCTATGACATGATGTCAGTTCAATTTTCGCGGGGTTGTCCTTTCCAGTGCGAATTTTGCGACATTATTGTTTTGTATGGGCGTAAACCACGCACCAAAACTCCGGCGCAACTGTTGACAGAGTTAGATTACCTCTACGAATTGGGTTGGCGGCGGGGTGTTTTCATGGTGGATGACAACTTTATTGGTAATAAACGCAATGTCAAGTTGTTGCTGAAAGAGTTAAAAGTCTGGATGCAGCAACATAATTATCCCTTCCGCTTTGACACAGAAGCTTCTGTTGATTTGGCGCAAGATCCAGAATTGATGGAGTTGATGGTTGAGTGTGGTTTTGCTGCGGTGTTCTTGGGAATTGAAACACCGGATGAGGAAAGTCTGCAATTGACGAAAAAGTTTCAAAATACCCGCAGTTCCTTAGTTGAATCGGTGCAAACTATCATTAATGCTGGGTTGCGCCCAATGGCTGGGTTTATTATTGGGTTTGATGGTGAAAAATCAGGTGCTGGCGATCGCATTGTCCGCTTTGCCGAACAAGCAGCAATTCCCTCTACCACCTTCGCGATGTTACAAGCACTGCCAGATACAGCACTGTGGCATCGCCTGAAAAAAGAAGGACGATTGCGGGAAAACAAAGATGGTAACATCAACCAAACCACCTTGATGAACTTTATCCCTACTCGTCCCCTAGAAGACATCGCTAGAGAATATATTGAAGCTTTTTGTGCTTTATATGACCCAGCAAAATACCTGGATCGCACCTATCGCTGTTTCCTAATGATGGGTACGCCGAAGTGGAAAGCACCCTTCAAAATGCCGGAGTGGGTAGTTGTGAAAGCACTACTGATTGTGATTTGGCGACAAGGGATAAAACGCCAAACTCGCTGGAAGTTCTGGCATCACCTATTCAGTATTCTCAAGCATAATCCTGGTGTTGCAGAGCATTACTTAGCCACCTGCGCTCACATCGAGCATTTTCTAGAATATCGCCAAATTGTCCGCGACCAAATAGAATCTCAGCTGGCTGAATATCTTGCACAAGGTGTAGAAAAGCCATATGTGCCAGATCGGGGACAAGCAGAACTATATGCTAGTTAAGAATCTTTGTGTCTTTGTGTCTTAGTGGTTAATAAAATTTCTTTTTGAACCACAAAGGCACAAAGACACTAAGTATCAAGTTATACACGTTTGGATTTTAGATTTTGGATTGGGAGTTACTGTCTGTATCGGGGTTCTGTCAATCCATCTGTCGCAATCATTTTTTAAATTGGTATTACTTGAATATAATGGATTCATAGCTCTTGTAATGCTGTCGATACTTCAGTGTTTATTTTAACGACACAATACTAATACCCTTACTTCTCAGAGATCCTCTGAAAGGTTATTTTTGAGCAAAATTAACTTTTGCAACATTTCTATTTAGGACGACTGTAAATATTTAGTAAAACAAACACATATCAACTAAGTAAATTACAACTAGCAACACTATCTTAATAAGTACTGTGACAATTGATATTGGTAGTTTTATTTAGATTTATTCCTAATTATTATTTCTTGCGAGAGAATAAGTTATTTAACCTTTGATAGAAGAAATGATAATTGGTAATTGTTATAGTAGTAATAGGATTGGTAATAGAAGACAGTAGAGGATTGGTAATAGAAGACAGTAGAGGATTGAAATTATGATCAATCTGATTGCATGGATAATTCTAGGTCTAATCGCCGGGGCTATTGCTAAAGCTATCTACCCTGGTCCCCAAGGAGGCGGAATTGTAGCAACAATTATTCTAGGTATTATTGGTTCCTTAATTGGAGGAAGCTTATATAATTTGATACAGACGGGGAACCTAGTTATTACTGGAGCAGGTTTCAGTATTCCTGGTTTAATTGTTGCTATCATTGGAGCAATAATTGCAATTTTTATCTGGGGTTTAATAACTCGGCGCAGCACAGTATAGAGGATGTAAACAAAGATATATGGTTAGAGCCGATTTTATCGGAATTAACCTTTGTTTATGTTTCCCTGCAAATGATAAAAAACTCCACTGAGTTTATTCGGTGGAGTTTTCAATATTGAATTTTTAACGTAAAACTACTCTAGAGATTTCTTCACATCATCTTTGATATTTTCAACTGTATGGCGAAGATTAGCTTCTGCTTGCTTTGCTTTACCTTCTGCTTTATCTTGCGGATTGCCAGTTACTTCTCCAACAATCTCTTGAACTTTACCTTCAATATTTTTAGCGGTTGCTTCTACTCTCTTTTCAAGGCTCATAGTTTTCCTTTCAAATATGCTAGTGAATCCAATTACATAGATAATATATTTATATTTTTTTCAATAAGACTTCTCTCACCAGATATAAATTA
Source organism: Fischerella sp. PCC 9605 (assembly GCF_000517105.1). Lineage (GTDB taxonomy): Bacteria > Cyanobacteriota > Cyanobacteriia > Cyanobacteriales > Nostocaceae > PCC9605. Next base: position 468,201 of record NZ_KI912148.1, read on the forward strand.
CTTTTCCTAAGGGTTATCGAAAGATAGATTGACAAACACTTATTATATTTTTATAAAAAAATAAATGCTATTTATATTAAAGTTTTAAATATATTCAAGAAAACTATGGGTGAGACAAGAAAACGTAGGAAAAATTTGTGGGCGAGTGAGATTAATGATATTATTCGGGGTGCTTGTGGTGGCTTTTTATTTGGTATTCCTTTGCTTTATACAATGGAGGTTTGGTGGGTTGGGTCTATTGCAAAACCACCGATGGTGATGTTAGCGATCGCACTCACTTTTATCATAGTTTTCTTACTCAACCGAACAGAAGGCTTTCGCAAGCGTAGACATGGTAATCGGCCTTATGAAGGAATTACCGACACTGTGGAAGCTATGGCCATAGGGTTAGCTTGTTCTGCGTTGATACTGCTGCTATTACAAGAACTTACACCTGAGACATCTCTGAGGGAAATCGTTGGTAAAATTGTATTTGAAAGTGTACCTTTTACTTTAGGCGTGGCACTAGCCAATCATTTCTTGGCAGATACCCGCAATCACAATAAAGAAACACAACAAAGTCCTCAGACAAACAAAAAAACTGAACAGAATAATTCTGATAAATTACATGCCACCTTCAGCGATATTGGTGCAACTGTAATTGGTGCAACTGTGATAGCATTTAACATTGCCCCAACAGATGAAATTCCCATGCTAGCAGCGGCAGTTCCACCAGCTTGGCTGTGGGCTATGATTGCCGCATCATTGCTGATTTCCTATGGTATTGTGTTTGAGGCAGGCTTTTCAGACCAGCAAAAGCGCAGGCAACAGCAAGGGATTTTCCAACGGCCATTAAGCGAAACCATCATGTCCTACTTGGTATCGTTGCTAGCGGCGGCATTAATGCTGTGGTTTTTTCAAAAGTTAACTTTTAGCGATCCTTGGAATGTATGGTTAGAATACACCTTGCTGCTGGGGCTACCTGCAACCATAGGCGGTGCTGCTGGTAGGTTGGCTATATGAATAAAGAACAAGAACGGCCAAAGCGTTCGGCTGCTGAATGGGTTACTTTTAGCTTTGCCTCATTGATCCTGGCTGTAGTTGTTGGTTTAGTGGGGTACATTTGGTTAAATGAAAAAGAGCAACCTCCTATTCTTTCTGTGAGTAATAACCAGAAAATTCGGGAAGTCGAAGGACAATATTATGTTCCTTTTGAAGTAGTTAATACCGGCGGAGAGACAGCTGAATCAGTTCAAATCATAGCTGAGTTGCAGATAGAAGGGAAAGTTGCAGAAACAGCTGAGCAGCAAATCGATTTTTTATCTCGTGGAGAAAAGGAACAAGGGGCTTTTATATTCACCCAAGATCCTCGCCAAGGTCAGTTAACTGTAAAAGTTGCCAGCTACAAATTACCTTAAGTCCATAGTCAAGATTCTATCGATTCTAGCTAAAGTGGGTGACGAGGGATTTGAACCCGCAACCAATGGATTAAGAGTCCACTGCTCTACCGTTGAGCTAGTCACCCAGGCTACTAAAATCCTAGCTAATTTCTAAGCAATTTGCTGAAATTTACCAGCCACAGCCGCTTGTTTTCACCTACACCGTCCAAATGTTTGCAAATTTTCTCAGTTTAGTCATTGAGGTTTCCTATTCTCTCGCTTACAGACATTTCTAATATCCTGGCTCGTCACACTCCAACATCGGATGAACCAAAGTTTTGTTACAGGAGAAATCTTAATAAATAACAAAATAGGGATAGATTTCTTCGTAGAAGTACTAGGGTGAAAAGAAGTAGTGAGCGGAGATTGAATGAGGAGTTAAACTTATCTTTTTACCTTTACCTGGTTTTATTTAGGCAAACGTGGATTTATAGATGCTCGAACTAGCAAGGAAATTAAAATTTAAGACTACCACTTTTCCAAACACGTTCAAAGCCTTGCTTAGATAAATTTTCGTAACGAAACCAAAGCAGCAGTCCATAGCACTTTGGCAACCCTAGCTAAATTGATTTAGACTCATCAAGCCTTTCAGCGAACTGAATAGTTCTCTGAACAAGTGGGTAAATATCTCTGAAGTAGCGTTCACGTTGCAAAAATTTTGTCAATCGGTCAGCCATAAAAAGAAGACTGAGCGGTTATTTCGGTAGATGAATAAATCCTTAGTAGCTTCACCGTACAATAATAAAGGAGACAACAAATGACACAAGCCAAACTGGGTGATACTGTAAAAGTTCACTATACAGGCAAACTAGATGATGGCACAGTGTTTGATTCCTCTGCTGAGCGAGATCCTTTACAGTTTTCTATTGGTGAGGGAGTAGTCATTCCCGGCTTTGAAGAGGCTGTAGTTGGCATGGCGCCAGGAGAATCAAAAACTGCAACGATTTCAGCTGACCAAGCTTATGGCCCTTATCGTCCAGAATTGGTTATGGTAGTTGAAAAACAGCGAATACCAACAGATGTTCCAGTAAAGGTCGGTCAACTATTGCAAATTTCCCAAAATAGTGGTCAGGTAATTCCAGTTGTTGTCACAAATGTTTCTGATTCTCAGGTGACTTTGGACGCCAATCACCCCTTAGCAGGACAGGAATTGATCTTCGATATCCAGTTAGTTGAGATTAACTGATTGTTTTTATCATTGATTCTCTATCGTGCAGACTGAAAAGTAAACTACCTACGCCAAGCCTAAGAACAGGTGGAAAGAACCTTCTGGCGGTTTCTAGGTAAAAAGGGAGAAATTAGTTAGGGTGCTTTATATAACGTAAAGTACCCTAACTGACATCTAGCTTGAAAATAGGGATTGGGGATTGGGGATTGGGGATTGGGGAAGAGATTTTCATTCCCTCGTTGTAGGTGAAAAGCCCCTGGGATTCTAACTTGAAAATAGGGATCTCTTAACAAGGCGTAGTGAATCCCATAAAGTCACCAGCTGCTACCTCAAATTCTTCGTCACCGATCTCAGCTATTCCTCTTCCAAAAATAATGTAAATAAATTCCTCTTCACAGTGATGAAAGTGAAATTGAGTAGTTTATTTTCCTGGCTCTACTCGCACTAAATGAACACCTATATTTTTCATGCCTACAGCATCACTGAGGGATTTGGTATTTCTCACCGCTTGAGAATTGAGAGGATGTATGTTTACAGTTTCCGGCATAGCTTCAATCTCACTAACTCTTAGCAGATGAGGTTGAAGATTTTGTCTTTGCTCAAACATTTGTTTACATTAGTTAAGTTTTATTATGAGTTTTCTCTGAGTTTATTATCTATAATTATTTGCTTTTAACTTATCTATTTTTAATCAAACTATCATTTCTAATTAGGATAAATAACAAATACTTTAAGTATGTCGATCTAACTGTTAGTAGTTAGTAGATAGTAGTTAGTAGTCAAAAATATACCACTATCCTCGAAATACTAACAAAACTAAAACAGAATCCATCAATAATATGGCAAATATCACAGCAGAAGAAAAAAGGTTGCAAGCAGCACGCGATCGCCAAGTCCACTGGCGACGCTGGGGGCCATATTTAAGTGAACGCCAGTGGGGAACAGTACGGGAAGATTACAGTGCAACAGGTTCAGCATGGGATTATTTTTCGCACGATCAGGCGCGATCGCGTGCTTATCGTTGGGGTGAAGACGGTATTGCTGGTATTTCTGATAACCATCAGAGACTTTGTTTTGCGATCGCCCTTTGGAATGGTGAAGATGCAATTATCAAAGAACGCCTGTTTGGTTTAACAGGAAATGAAGGTAATCATGGGGAAGATGTTAAAGAATATTACTTTTATTTAGACAATACACCTACCCATTCCTATATGAAATGTCTCTACAAATATCCCCACAGAGCATTTCCCTATTCCCAAATAGTAGAAGAAAATCGTTGCCGCAGTCGCCAGGAACTAGAATTTGAACTGCTGGATACTGGTATTTTTAATGAAGACCGCTACTTTGATGTTTTCGTTGAGTATGCCAAAAATTCAGCCGATGATATTCTCATTCAAATCAGGGTCATTAACAGGGGACAAGAAGCAAAAACACTGCATCTTTTACCTACTTTGTGGTTTAGAAATACTTGGGCGTGGAATGGCGATCGCGATAAACCATCTCTTCAAAAAAGTAAAGACACAATAGCTGGCATCTCTACAATAGAAGCATTGCATCCAAGTTTGGGCAAGCTATGGCTGTACTGTCAAGATGCAACAGAAATTTTATTTACAGAAAATGAAACCAATAATGAAAGATTATTTGGTGTCAGCAATACTTCTCCCTATGTCAAAGATGGAATTAATGATTATATAGTGCATGGGAGAAAAGAAGCAATAAATCTTGAACAGTTAGGAACAAAAGCAGCCGCCCATTATATATTAGCTATAGATGTAGGTGAAACAAAAATCGTTCAGTTGCGACTAACAAATGAGTCTTTATTAATACCTTTTGGAGCTGAATTTGATAATATATTTGCAATTCGCAAACAAGAAGCTGATGAATTCTATCACCGCATAACTCCTTTTGCGCTCACAGAAGATATGCGAAATGTGCAGCGTCAAGCATTTGCGGGAATGTTGTGGAGCAAACAATATTACCAATATATTGTCGAGGAATGGTTAAACGGCGATCCGGCAATTCTACCGCCACCCCAAGAACGGTTATGTGGTAGAAATCATGAGTGGTTTCATCTTTATAACGATGATATTCTCTCCATGCCAGATAAATGGGAATATCCCTGGTTTGCTGCTTGGGATTTAGCTTTTCATGTCATTCCCTTGGCAATGATCGATCCAGATTTTGCCAAGCAGCAATTAATTTTATTAACACGGGAATGGTATATGCATCCCAACGGTCAAATTCCCGCTTATGAATGGGCTTTTAGTGATGTGAACCCACCCGTTCATGCTTGGGCTGCATGGCGCGTCTATAAGATAGAAAAAAAAATGTATGGACGTGCGGATAAACATTTTCTAGAGAGAGTGTTTCAGAAGTTATTGCTAAACTTTACATGGTGGATAAACCGCAAGGATGTAGAAGGGAAAAATGTCTTTCAAGGAGGATTTTTAGGTTTAGATAACATTGGTGTTTTTGATAGGAGCAAGGAACTACCAACAGGTGGACATATTGACCAATCTGACGGTACAAGTTGGATGGGCATGTACTGTTTAAATATGTTAGCGATCGCTCTGGAACTCGCGAAAACAAATTCTACTTACGAAGACATCGCCAGCAAGTTTTTCGAGCATTTTATCTACATCGCATCAGCGATGAATCACATTGGTGAAATAGATGCAGAACTCTGGAACGAAGAAGATGGTTTCTATTACGATGTCCTGCATCTACCCAACGATCGTCACTTAACTTTGAAAGTGCGTTCAATGGTAGGACTAATTCCACTTTTCGCCGTAGAAACCCTAGAACCAGATACTTTGGCAGCACTTCCTAGTTTTAAAAAACGATTGGAATGGTTTATTAAAAATCGCCCCGACTTGCGTCAAAATGTCGCTTGCATGGAAACAAAAGGTATAGGTGCAAGAAGACTATTGGCAATAGTTAACCGCGATAAACTACGGTGCATTCTCCAAAAAATGTTAGATGAAACAGAATTTTTATCAGAATACGGTATCCGCTCCCTTTCCGAATATCACGCCAATCATCCCTATATCTTCCATGTCAATGGTTCTGAATATCGAGTAGATTACGAGCCAGCAGAATCCAGTAGCGGTTTATTTGGTGGTAATTCCAACTGGCGCGGCCCAATTTGGTTCCCAGTTAATTACTTGATTATTGAGTCGCTGCAAAAGTTTCATTATTACGTGGGCGATGATTTTAAAATTGAATGTCCTACAGGTTCAGGTAAATACATGAATCTTTGGGAAGTTACCTGCGAATTGTCACACAGACTGATCAAAATTTTCCTCAAAAATGAGGCTAGTCATCGCCCTATGTTTGGCGGAATCCAGAAATTTCAAATTGACCCCCATTGGCACGACTTAATTCTTTTCAATGAGTATTTTCATGGAAACAACGGCGCAGGAATTGGCGCAAGTCATCAAACAGGATGGACTGGTTTAGTTGCAAAACTTATTCAACAGGTAGGAGAGTATAGCAGAGCAAATCAACCTGCAAAAATGACAAAAAATCAGATAGAACCTGTTACCAGATAACACGAATAGTAGGCAGTAACATTGAATCTATCTGTGTGTATCTGCGATCGCATTATCAACAATTAACGCTTGCAAGAGTTTTAAGCTATTCCACATTTAAATTACATGATCTGGGCGGGCAAGATGCCCACCCCACAAGAGTTTGAAAAAATTTCAATATGCAAATTAAATGTGCTTTAGCTTACTACTATTGTTTTATCCTCCTTTCTTATCTCCTCTTCGTGTTCTTTGTGTTCTTTGTGGTTCGTTCCTATAAAAAATTATGGAAACACTAGATGCAATCATCATAGGTAGTGGCCAAGGTGGCGTTCCTTTGGCAATAGACTTAGCCAAAAAAGGCAAAAACGTTGCGTTATTTGAACGCAGCGCCTTAGGTGGAAGTTGTATTAATTATGGCTGTACTCCTTCTAAAGCTTTCTTAGCAGCAGCACACGCCGCAGGTAGAACAAGACAAGCAGAAAAATTAGGCATCCACGCACAAATTAAAGTTGATTTTCCCGCAGTGATGGAACGTGTGCGCGGTATTCGTGGTAGTTTCAACGGTGGCGTACAAAAGCGTTTAGATAATGCTGGTGTCAAGGTAGTTAAAGCCGAAGCTTCTTTCACCGGAGAACGTACAGTCACAGGCGGTGGCGTAACTTTTCAAGCACCTTTAGTAGTTATTAACACTGGTACATCCCCCTTCATCCCCAATATTCCTGGTTTGGCTGGTACGCCTTATATTACTAACTTAAATTTCTTTGATTTGCGGGAATTACCACCACGCACTTTGGTTGTGGGTGCAGGTTATATCGGCTTAGAATTGGGACAGGGATTGGCACGTTTGGGTAGTGAAGTACACATGATTGTGCGGGGCGATCGCGTTCTTGCCCAAGAAGAATCTGATGTCAGCGAAGTATTAGCTGAAGCCTTGAAACAAGATGGCATGAAATTACATTTTCATGTCAATGTTCTTCAGGTAAATTACGCCGATAACATCTTTACTCTTACCCTTAGCAACGGTGAAGAATTACAAGGCGAAGCGTTGATGATTACCACCGGACGCAAACCTAATACAAAAGCTCTCAATACTCAAGCGGCTGGCATTGAATTAGATCAGCAAGGCTACATCAAAATAGATAATAAATTCCAAACAACATGTCCTGGTGTATATGCCATTGGTGATGTGGCAAAACAAGCTGCATTTACCCATGTTTCTTGGGAAGATTATCGGCGCTTGAAGAGTATTTTAAACGGTGAAAATCGCTGGCGAGATGACCGAGTTTTGGGTTATGCAATCTATACAGAACCGCAAGTTGGGCGTGTTGGTTTGACATTAGCAGACGCTAAGAAAAAAGGCTTGAATGCTCGTGCTGTAACTTTGCCAATCACTCACATTGCCCGTGGAATTGAATGGGGTCACGACTTAGGATTTTATCGCATGGTTGTAGATGATGACACCAATAAAATTCTCGGTGCAACTTTGGTGGGATATGAAACGGCTGAATTAGTGCATGTATTTTTGTCTTTAATGGAAGCTGGCGCAAATTGGCAGTTACTCGAACAGTCGGTGCATATTCATCCTACCTATGGTGAGGGGTTGCCTAGTTTGGCAAGATTGTTGATTTAAGTAGAACGGCACAAATAAAGTTAACTAGTAAGGGTCGTCATTTGTCATTTGTCCTTTGTCATTGGGTAGGGGCAAAGCATTTGTACTAGTAGACTCAGTTTTGATGTCAAGACATACATACAAATGCTTTGCCCTTATAGGCAAAAGCTAGTTTTGAATATTTGTAAGTGAGGCGATCGCCTGCTTGTGAAGGTATATAAGAGGGCGATCGCCCACCTCATCCCACCACAAACTCTCATCACAAACTCATCCATTCCCTACTGTCTCTCAGTCAAAATTCATCTTGATATGACTTAATAATTTATAAGGTGACTGGCGAGACATCCCGATGACAACCACTCTGCAAGTAGGCGATAAATTTCCTGACTTCACACTGCCAAATTATCGCAATGAACTAACACAACTATCCCAATTTGACAATTACTAATTACCGGGCAACGTGCCGTTTCATCAGTACTTTTTAAAAAGACAGCTAAAAGTTACCCAACCCTGGCAAGTAAATTGGAACATCTACTCAAACTGTTGACAACTTATTTAGCTGTTGCTGTAGAAGCTTGTGCGGCGTTGATTATTGCTTTTGCTGCGATTGAAGCAACGATCAAATCTTTAAAACTTTTTTTCTGGCATCGAAATTTTACAGAAGAATTAAAGGAAGATATACGGCTGCGTCTAGGTGGTTGGCTGGCTGTGGCTTTGGAGTTTGAGCTAGCATCTGACATTCTGCTGACTGCAATCACGCCAACTTGGAATGAAATCGGTAAGCTAGCAGCAATCATCGTGTTGCGGACTGTGTTAAATTTCTTTCTTCAGCAAGAATTGCAAAAAGCTGCCACGAGAAAGCGTTATCTTCCTAAATGACTTTTTTATTTGTCATTTCAGCACAATTTTGTTTATTTCACATCTTGCACGCCTATGCAACAGCCCCCAGGCAAGCCCACCACCCTCGTGGGTTCAACCTAGTTACGAGAATTAAAAGCCTCTGGCTCGTGTTGAGATGGAACAATCACCCGATTGGATGAGTCAATTGGATGAAGGCGATCGCAGTCTGGATTTACACAATATATATGAATGGGAAATTTTAGAGCGAGTTATCCTGGTGTAGCGTAAAAATTTTAGTTGATGCGTGAGTTGATCCGGAAAGCTGCTACCAGAGTTTGTAGTTAGAGATGTTCCTAAAGACGAGAGATACACTCAAAAAAATCCCTCAAAAAAAAAAGGAACTTTTGCGTAAAACTAAAGAATCCAACCGTAATTATATATAGGAAGGATTCAAACCCAACCCAGTAGAACCTTATTTGAAATTCTAAATTCCCAGGTAAGAACTATGACAAGCTTTACTCAAATCCAAAGACAACACGACCTACTCCAGCCCGTTCGTGATTGGTTAGAATCTATAGAAATTCATAACGCCAAACTTGCTCATTTTCTCTGTAAACTTATTCCTGCTCAATGTCCTTTTGAACGTGATGTTGTAGTACTTGGTCGCAAGCTATTTCACATTCCTCCAATGTGTAAGCTCAACCCCCTTTACGAAGAAGTTGTAAGTTTGCGTTTCAAAGCTCTCTGCTATCTTGCAGATGAATGTGGTGAGGATGTCGCAGTCTATTGCTAACAGCAAGTGAAATAACAAAGTCAAGCAGCAATCATTGGCAATTGCACGCTGACTGTAGTTCCTTCCAGAGCATTTGATTTAATTGACAACTCTCCACCATGAGCTTCCACAATGCGTTTGCTAATAGCAAGTCCTAACCCAGTTCCAGAGGATTTTGTCGAGTAAAAAGGCTGAACTAACTTAGGCAAAACCTCTAGAGCTATGGGTTCGCCATCATTATGTATATTAATGCAGACTTGATTTATATTGGTATTACTACAAATTTGCAACTTTACAGTATCTCCTTCTGCGATCGCTTCATACGCATTCCGAACCAAATTAATCAATACTTGCTTTAATTTATCTTTGTCACCTAATACCTTCGCCGCAGTTGTTGCTGGAAAAAATTCAATCTCTCTCCTCACTGCTTCCGGCATATCTCGCAGCGATGCTTGGATTTCATTAATCAATTCGTTAATCTCAATATCTTCTAGTTGCAAAGTCTGTGGCTTAGCGTAAAGCAATATTTCTTTTAATAATCTCTCCAATCGATTCGCTTCGTCTAATGCCAGAGATAATCGCTCTTTTGCTGGTGCAGATAAATCCAGTCTCTGAAAAAAGTTTAACCCCATTTTCATCGTGGTAAAAGGGTTGCGAATTTCATGGATAATGCTGGCAGCAAATTCACCAATTGCGGCTAACCTTTCTTGTTCCACTAATTGAGCTTGCGCTACCTGCAATTCTTCTGTTCTACGTGCTACCTCTGCTTCTAAAATCTGATTAAATTGCAACTGTTGCTGGTAAAGATAATAGTTATCTATCGCTGTTGCTGCACGTTCTGCAAATAACTCAGCGATACCAACCTCTTCAGCAGTAAATTGGCGTGGTGTTTTGTGAAAAGAACAAATTGTGCCAATCACTTCACCTTGAGAAGTACGTAAAGGTACACCTAAATAAGCTCGATACCCCTCTGGTGCTTTACCATAATCAGTATAGGTTTTCGTATCTTCTACTACAAGGCTTTGCTTCGTCTCCACCACAGTGCCAGTTAAAAGACCATGTAATGAATATATTTCTTCACCTTCATCACCCATGTCTATACTACTAGCTAGCACCTTCTCGAAACCATTCTGGCAAAGAGTGACGACTGAGCAATCTAGCTCAAGTAATTCACTCACACCCAAGGTAATTTCTCTTAAATAGCGTTTAAGTTCTCCCGTACGATAACTGAGGGAAGATAAAACTTCTAACGTGCGTCTTTCTCGCTGCCATTCACCAGATTTACAAGACATGATATACTCCTTTTTTTAAAAAATTGCTTACTTCGCTGATTCTGATTACTTCCGCAATCAAATTGACTTGCAAATAACAGCAACAATTCTTATCAAGTGGTAAACTTGGCTAGATGTATAATCTATACATGAAAATACCAAAATCTTAAGTATGAATTTGTAAATAAACGTAACTAATTTTTAGCCAAAAATAATTACAAGCTTTTATAAATTGTCCTCTAAGTGACGAAATATAAACAGTAAATTCAATTTATTTATGTCCGTATGAATTGAAAATATAGGACTCCTATTTGATTTTTGAAAAAAACTCAGTACACTTCCTGTTCTCTCTTCCCTGCCTTCATGAATAAGTTCACCAAATCAAATCAGATTGCTATACTTGGTGTCTTAGTGCCTTGGTGGTTAAGAAAATCTTAAAGTACAAATTTAAAAAGTCCAATTATTAAGCATCCATGACAGCCCGCATTTTACTTGTTGAAGATGAAGTCAAATTGGCTCGATTTGTAGAATTGGAACTGAGTTATGAAGGTTACAAAGTAACAGTAGCGCATGATGGATTAAGTGGATTAACAGCGGCACGAGAGTCTCATCCAGATTTAGTGATTGTAGACTGGATGCTACCTGGTTTATCTGGATTGGAAATTTGCCGTCGCCTGCGAAGTACAGGCGATCAAGTGCCCATCATCTTATTAACAGCAAAAGATGAAGTGAGCGATCGCGTCGCTGGTTTAGATGCTGGTGCGGATGATTATGTAGTCAAACCCTTTAGTGTCGAGGAATTGTTAGCAAGGGTTCGCGCCCACCTGCGTAGAACTCAAGAAGCAGACGCAGATATCTTGCAATTTGCAGACCTCAAATTAAATCGTTCCACGCGGGAAGTGCATCGGGGCGATCGCGCGATCGAACTAACAGCCAAAGAATTTGATTTACTAGAATATTTGCTGGTTCATCCCCGACAGGTAATTACGCGCGATCGCATTTTAGAAGAAGTCTGGGGTTACGACTTTATGGGAGATTCTAATATTATCGAAGTTTACATCCGCTATCTACGCCTGAAATTAGAAGCAAACAACGAAAAGCGCCTCATTCAAACCGTGCGTGGTGTCGGTTATGTATTGCGCGAGTGATAATAGCGACACTCTCAGCAAAAACTCATCAAACAGAGTGTGATATGTACTAGGATGCACAAAGTTGACTCTAGACGCCAATACATATCATCTCAGGAGTGTAATGACCTACCTCGAAACCGCAGCACAATTCTACAGTGAAGTTGCCCAAACCCCGCAAGTTGGACTTTGTTGCGTCCAAAGTACACCCATGCAACTGCCAGGATTAAAAATTCCCCAACAAATGCAGGAAATGAACTATGGTTGCGGTACTACCGTTCATCCTGCGGAACTAGCAAACCAACCCACCGTGTTGTATGTCGGCGTTGGCGGTGGCTTAGAAGCTTTGCAATTTGCCTATTTTTCCCGTCGTCCCAGTGCTGTCATTGCTGTCGATCCGGTTGACCAAATGCGCCAAGCTGCTGCACGCAACCTGGAAATTGCCGCCAAAGAAAATTCTTGGTTTGACACCAACTTTGTAGAAATTCGTGCAGGCGATGCTTTTAACTTACCCGTTGCTGATGCATCTGTAGATGTCGTAGCGCAGAATTGTCTTTTTAATATCTTTGAACCAGAAGATTTAACCCGTGCTTTAAAAGAAGCACATCGCGTGTTAAAACCAGGCGGACGCTTGCAAATGAGCGATCCCATTGCTACTCGTCCTATTCCATCACATTTACAACAAGATGAGCGCTTACGCGCCATGTGTTTATCCGGCGCACTCACCTACGAGCAGTATATTCAACGTATCATCAATGCTGGTTTTGGCCAAATAGAAATTCGTGCCCGTCGTCCTTATCGTCTTTTAGATTGTCAAACTTACAATCTAGAAGAACCCTTACTTTTAGAAAGTCTGGATTCTGTCTCTTTCAAAGTTACCATTCCCGTCGATGGTGCTTGTGTTTTTACTGGTAAGACAGCAATTTATGCAGGCGCAGAATCATTTTTTGACGATGGTTTCGGTCATATTTTACAACGTGGAATTCCAGCCGCAGTTTGTGATAAAACGGCTGCTAAACTAGCAGCAAATCTAGGAGACAATGTTATAATTACAAACTCTACTTGGTACTATACCGGTGGCGGTTGCTGTTAGTATGAATCACTGAATATGTTTCCATAAAATGACTAGCATTGGATGCGATCGCTAAGATTTTGTTTATAAAGTATCTCTCTAGTAGGGTGTGTTACACTGCGTTAACGCACCACCATTTATGGTGTTTACTGACATCTTGCAGCAACGTCTACTATCTGCCAGAGAATTAATTCCCTGGTAGTAGAGACTCGAAATTTCGCGTCTCTACACAACCCGGAACTTCAGTTTTGCTCAGACTTCTTTTGCAGGGGATATCAAACAATGCAAACAACATCAATAAACCCAGCAGTGACAGCTTTCCAAAAAAAACTCTCTTCACCTTTAACGAAAAAGCAAGTTACTATTTTACAAATTAACTTAGGTAAGCGCTGTAATCTTGCCTGTACTCATTGTCATGTAGAAGCAGGGCCAAAACGCACAGAAGAACTTTCTCCAGAAATTTGTCAACAGTTAATCGAAATAATTCACAAATTTCCCCAACTTCAAATTGTTGATTTGACTGGTGGTGCACCAGAAATTAACTATGGATTTAAACCACTGGTAGAAGCAGCAAACTCAGCAGGTAAACAGGTGATTGTTCGGTCTAATTTGACTATTTATTTTGAAGATGGATTTGAGGATTTACCGGAATATTTTGCTAAATATAAAGTGAGAGTAGTTGCTTCTATGCCCTGCTATTTAGCAGATAATGTTGATAAAATGCGCGGTGCTGGTGTTTATGATGATTCAATCAAAGCACTGCAAAGGCTGAATCAGGTTGGTTACGGGAAAGAACCAGATTTAATTTTGGATTTGGTGTATAATCCTCAATTACCATCTGGTGAAAAATTTTCTTTGACTCCCGAACAAACAAAGCTGGAACAAGATTATAAAGTGTTCTTGGAAGAACATTTTGATATAGTCTTTAACAACCTTTTTACTATCACCAATCTACCAGTAGGCAGAACTAAACTGCATTTAGAACGTAAGAAACTATACGCACCTTATTTGCAGTTTTTAGAGTCGCATTTCAATCCTACGACGGTAGAACATTTGATGTGCCGTGATGAACTGTCAATTGATTATCTCGGTAATGTATATGATTGCGACTTTAATCAGATGATGAATTTACCTGCGAAAACTCGTGATGGTGAAAACCTAACAATTGCCAAATTGCTAGCCGCTGGCAGTTTAGATTTGATTGATCGAGTACAAACTGCTGCCTATTGCTATGGTTGTACTGCTGGGTGTGGTTCCAGTTGTGGTGGCGCTTTGGTGTGAGAGAATGCGGAAGGCAACGCTTTATGCAAGGAAAAAGGTAAAAATGGAAAAGGAAAAGGAAATTTCCATCCCTTTAACTCTTTCTGTTTCCTGATTGTCCATTCCTAATTTATTTGCGTTACAAAAATTGTTACGAGTGTGTTTATACTGGCCAATAATCGTTATGATTAGATCTAGTTAAGCTCCTCACACCACACCAAAAGCTGCAAAACAAATGTTTTGCAGCTTTTTTTATTAACCTGTTGTACAGTGACTCATTATTTGGGTTATTTCCCACTTTTAGTGACGGGAGTCAAGGCAGTCACGATGAAAAAAATTCACCACCATACATGAACAAACCTCACCCCTTGCCCCTCTCCTTGCTAAGGAGAGGGGTGTCCGATAGGACGGGGTGAGGTTATTTTCAAGATAGAAAGCAGAAGGAAGGACTCCCGAATTCCCATTACTCATTACCAGCCTACGCGACAGTATAAGTATTCAAGCGGATACTATATAAGACAACCTCATCCTATCATTACTCCTTTATCCATCAGGGGAGAGGGGTTGGGGTGGGGCTTTTTCATTATTGTCAAATCAGTAAATTCCGATGTAAGTACTGGCTGCTGACTAACAAACATGAAAACCCAAAGGCAAAAACAAGTGCTACCACCAGCTTTAAGATCGAGAAACTACCGTCTATTTTTTGCGGGACAAGGCATATCCCTGATTGGGACGTGGATGACGCAAACTGCCACTATTTGGTTAGTTTATAGCTTAACTCAATCGCCGTTAATGCTGGGGGTTGTGGGATTTAGCAGTCAAATTCCTAGCTTTATTCTTGCTCCCTTTGGTGGGGTGTTTGTGGATCGCTTTTCTCGCCATCGTACCTTAATTGGTACGCAAATATTGTCAATGATTCAGTCATTAGCACTAGCAATATTGGCGCTAACTGGCGTTATTCAAATTTGGCAGATCATTATCTTGAGCTTATTTCAAGGATTTATTAATGCTGTTGATGCACCAGCGCGGCAAGCATTTGTGCCAGATTTGGTAGAACGTCGAGAAGATTTAGCAAATGCGATCGCCATTAACTCCACAATGTTTAATGGGGCGCGTTTAATCGGCCCGGCGATTGGTGGTTTGTTAGTTGCCAGCGTTGGTGCAGCTTATTGTTTTTTAATTGATGGTCTTAGTTACATTGCCGTAATTCTCGCTTTATTAGCGATGAAAATTAAGCCTAGAAAAATTGTAGTCAGTATGAATAGTCCCTTACAACAAATAAAAGAGGGATTTTTGTATGCCTTTGGTTTTCCACCAATTCGGGCGCTTTTGTTGCTATCAGCTTTAGTTAGCTTTTTTGGCATGCAATATGCTGTTTTAGTTCCAGTTTTTGCAGAAAAAATTCTCCAAGGTAACGCACAAACACTGGGATTTTTGATGGCAGCTACTGGAGTTGGAGCGTTATCAGGCGGAATTTATCTGGCGTCACGTAAAACTGTTTTGGGGCTTGGTAGATTGATTGCTATAGCTCCAGCAATCTTAGGCGTAGGTTTAATAGCCTTTTCTTTATCACGTTTTCTACCACTTTCATTATTTACGATGTTATTTATTGGCTTGGGAACTATCTTACAAGTTGCTGCTGGTAATACAGTTTTACAAACAATTGTTGAAGATGAAAAACGCGGACGAGTAATGAGCTTATTTACAATGGCATTCTTGGGAACAATACCTTTTGGTAATTTATTGGGAGGAGCATTAGGCAATCGTATCGGTGCTCCCACGACATTATTTATTGATGGTATTGTTTGTATTGTAGGTTCTATATATTTTTCTAAACAATTACCTGCTCTACGGCGATTAGTATACCCAATTTATCAAGAAAGAGGTATTTTCACAGATCGGGTACATTAAACCTACATAACAAAAAATTTTTATAGCGATGGATAACATCGTTAGAATTTTTATTAAACCACAAAGACACTAAGGCACAAAGATGGTTACAAGTTCACGCGAATACTATATTTCCGTTTTTGTTGTTTGTTGTTTGTTATTTGTTGTTTGTTGATTGTTCCTGCGAGAAGCCGAATAAAACGCGTCTATGGAAAAATTACCAGCTAACAAACAACTACCAACCACTAACTACTAACTACTAACTACTAACTTATCTACTCGTTAGTTTGCAAATAATCTATTGCTGCCTCTAATTTTGATGAGTATCTTTCAGCAAATCTTTCAAACCACAACCCCTCTGCTGAAAAAGGATCTAATTTGGCTAGCCAATCTTTCGCGCTTTCTTTCAAAGCCTCCTGTTTTTTGGCTTTAATTTGTTCTTGCCGAATACGTTCTTGTTCTAGTTCTTGCTGTTGTCTTAACTTTTCAGCTTGATCCCGTTCCTCAAAATCAGCCTTGACTTCTGCTAACAAATTATCTATTAAAGAAGCTGATTTTCGAGGCGGTTGAATATATGGTGTTGCTGTGGCTGGCTTTGGCTGTGGCTGTTCGCTGCTTTCTTCCTGGTATTCAGTTTTTAGTTCAGCTAACAGCTTATCAATAGAGTCCATGATCTTCAATCCCCAAACTTACTGCACATTCAATTTGTCTGTTCAATGCAGTCAATATCTTAGTGATATCTGAAGTTGATAATTAATCATTAATGGCATTCAGCAGTACTTCAGATAAACTCATGTCTTCCATATCTTCCATTGTCACAGTGTCACAAATATCGAACTTTGCACCAGCACTTTGCAGTTCATCATCTAATACTTTCAAAAAGCGGGTAGCATGTGCATCTGTGCCAACTTGAATGAAAGAAATGGCTAGTTCTTCATCTCGTTCCATGCGCCGAGAAGCTTCAATAATTACCTTCATTACAGCTTTGCGGTCATCTGGTTCGCCATCAGTAACTACTAAAATTGTTTCACCATTTGGCTTAGTTTGACCAGCGGCTTTACGTTCAAAATAATTATCAGTTGCGTGTTTTAATACTGCTGCTAAATCAGTTGTGCCAGCGGGGTCGTTCTCTTGGAAAATTTGGGAAACTTTACTTGATGTCACATTTTCATAGCGCTTGAATCGACCAGAAAATACATAAACTGTAATGCCATCTGGATCAAATTGTTCACATTTGCTTGCTAATGCAAAAGTAGATTCTTGCGCTGTTACCCATCTGCTTCTACCACCTTTTTGATCGGGTGTAGCCATGCTACCGCTTTTGTCAATAATTAGAGTATAGTCTCGATTTTCTAGCATTTTTAAATTCTCCAGTTAGTGGTTAGTGGTTAATTATTACAACTAACAAACAACAAACAACAAACAACAAATTATTAATCAGTTACTGCATTCATCAAAACGTCTGCGAGGCTCATATCTTCCATGTCATCGAGGGTGACGGTGTCGCAAATATCAAACTTTGCACCGACACTCTCCATTTGATCATCTAAAGCTTTCAGAAATTTAGTTGCTTGAGGATCGGAACCTACTTGAATTATAGAAATTCCCAATTCTTCATCACGTTCCATTTGGCGAGTTGCATGAATAATTACCTCAAATACCGCTTTGCGATCATCTGGTTCGCCGTCGGTGATTACTAAAATTGTTTCTCCATTCGGTTTGGTTTTACCAGCTTTTTTACGCTGAAAGTAGTTGTTGGTGGCGTCTTGAAGTACACTCGCTAAATTTGTCGTGCCTGCTGGATCATTTTCCATAAATATTTGCGCTACTTTGGCTGAGGTAACATCGTCGTAGCGTTTAAATCTCCCAGAAAATACGTAAACAGTAATCCCATCTGGATCAAATTGCTCACATTTTCTTGCTAAAGCGAGGGTAGATTCCTGAGCTATATCCCATCTACTTTTACCACCCATCTGATCGGGAGTTGACATACTACCGCTTTTATCAATGATTAAGGTATAGTCGCGATCGCTCACCATAAATTTTCCCTCTAAATTGTTAACCCGTGGTTCTAGTCTAGTCTAGGGTTCTGTGGTGTTGGTCACACTTTTAAGCTTTTTTACGACTTTTTGCTACTCATTGACATCCGTAGCTTGGCATATAATACTCGCTACACTTGCCAAGCTATAGGCTTTTTGGAGAAGTCGGGAAGGGGTGAAAGGGATGAAATTGTCCTTACCCTTTTCCCCTTTTCAATTTTCTATGTAATTTTTCCTAGTGTTTGAGCGATTGCTTCAGCATCTTTCCCAAAAAAAGTTTCCCTGTCGCCGTTACTCCAAACGATCCTGCAGGTAAATTGCCAAGCCATATTAAGATGAACTTTGCGAAAGCGAACTTGGCGAGCGTAAGCTAAATTTAATAATCCTTTTGTGGGTGTTTTGCAAAGAATGGGTTGTGTCATACAATTTGAATGTCCTGAAATGAAAAATGGTTTTGGGATAGAGAGGCGCTTGAGATTGGAAGTCGGAAGCGCCTTCTCTATTTCTATTAAACCAAGTTATATTGTAAAAGTCAACATAAATTGTAGTAAATAGTTGTAGTAGGAATTTGTGTAAATGAATTCAGGTAAAAATTTTACGGCATTAAGAGAGTCGCTAGGACTTACGCAAAAGCAAATAGCGGATGCAGTAGGTCTTACAGACCAAACTGTTTCCAATTGGGAAAGGGGAGTTAATGTACCACGCTTGACGCTAAGACAGACAGTGAAACTTTGCGAGATCACAAAGTCTAGCGTTGAAGAATTGGCTAATTTGTTTGAACCAGAAACATAAAATAGTTTCAGATAGTCGATTTCAATCTGCATTTTTGCCGATTGCTTTCTCAAAATGCCTAGATGCTTTCTTATTTTGGTGTTTTGAGTAAGCAAAAAGGCATATTGCTTTCTCAAAATGCGCGATCGCTTTATTCTCGAACAAGAATGGGCGGTGCGTCCAAGAGATATTCGGCGAGCGATTTTAGATTTTCGACCGAATATCATTCATTTTTGTGGGCACGGTGCGGGAAGTCAGGGTTTATGCTTTCAGGATGAGGCGGGAAATCTCCAGTTGGTGACGGGGGAGGTGCTAGCAGATTTATTTAAGAATTTTGCTACACAGATTGAGTGTGTGTTGCTTAATGCTTGTTATTCAGAAGTGCAGGCGGATGCAATTGTCCAACACATTGATTATGTGATTGGGATGAATGCGCCTATTAACGATAAACCAGCAATTGAATTTGCTGTGGGTTTTTATGATGGGTTGGCAGGTTACGATCCAGAACGGGATCAACTTCCACCTGTGGAGTTTGCTTTTAATCTTGGTTGTAATGCTATTGGATTAGCTGGGTTATCGGGCAATGATCCTCGTAATGCGGTGAGACTGAATGCTGGAGTATCAGTCGATATTATCCCTGTACTCAAAAAAAATCCTAATATTTTTGAGCTTGGATGTTGTTGGTTAAAACGCAATAAGGTTCAGTTAAGGCTGCGATCCCCCCTAGCCCCCCTTAAAAAGGGGGGAACCGGAATCAAAGTCCCCCTTAAAAAGGGGGGAAATTGTCTTAAAGTCCCCCTTAAAAAGGGGGATAATGGGGGATCTCTATATGTGTCGCATTCTTTTTTGAAATTGGTATAACAAAAAATCACCGAACAAGTAAAAAGTAAAAAGTAAAAAGTAAAAAGGCATTCATAAATAAGAAGAAAATATTGGGTTTGGAGCATCCTAAATTTATTTATGAAACAAGTAAAAATACTTTTTGAGAGACGCGTAGCGCGATCAAAAATGCGTCCATTTCAAATCCCCTTAATTTATTTATGGGAATTTTCTTTTTACTTTTTACTTTTATCTTTTTACTTTTTAAAACGGTTCTGCGTAAAAACCCAGGTGATTAGCAACTGGACGCTCACGCATAGGAATTTTAGTATGTATGGGAGCGTTTAACACTTTTGCTCCATCATTTGTTGCCATCACTACTGTAGTGGAACCGCCACCATCTAAGTTAAGTGCTGTATCAACACCTAAATCCATAACTATCTTGGCTAATTCAGGCATCTTGACTCCTTCGCTATAGATGGGTTGCTTACCATCGACAGCAATGAGCCAAAGTTTTTTACCTTCTTTATCAATACCTACAGCCATACGCGGATATGGTTTATCTCTGGGGTTTCGGAAAATCTGGGCTTTTGGTTTGCCATGTTCAACGAAAATCTCACTACCTGCAACACCTTGGGTTGTACCTTCAGGACACTTACCACTTTCTAAGATTTGGGCGCGGTTTTGGGAAAAGCACAATACTCGCCATCCCTGCTTGGTTTTTGCATAACGATCGCCATTAGAAATTGCCTCGCCGATGGGATAGGAGCGATCGCCACTGTGAGGATAATAATTCCAAGGAGTTTTTTCATCGAAGGCATTAAAATAACTAGCATTAACCGCCAATTGCAGCTTGAATTCACGCAGAAATTCTGAGGTGGTGCGGGCACTAGTTCTATCACGTTTTGATGCCATTGGAGGAGTCACCAGCGCTTTTACTCCTGGTGCTGTCAAGTCTACACTGACAACATGGATCATGATTGGACGTGGTGTAGAACGGGCATAACGTTGATAGGTAATGCCACGAAACAATATTTGCTCTTTATTAGTCTGGGGTGGGCGTAGGAAGTGTAGTGTACCGTAAAGTGCTAGTGGCAATAGTAGTAAAGCCGTACCAGTAGCTAGTAAATATCGTTGCATATGATGAATCCAGGCACTCTCAACTTTGCTAACCAGAATTTGCAAAATCGTTCTTTTCGGGGACGTAATCTCATTGGTGCTGATTTTAGCAATTCGGATATACGCGGTTGTGATTTTAGCAACGCCTTGCTGCGGGGAGCTAATTTTCAGGGAGTTAAGGCTGGTCAAACTCTCATGCACCTGATCATTGTAGTGGCGATCGCAATATTCGTGGCGATCGCAGCAGTCCATGCAATTAGCGAAATGTTGTTTGGCATTCTCGGTTTAACTCCGGAAGAACCAGCTTGGGTTTATAACGTTGCTTTTTTCTCTTGCTTGGGAATCGCAGCAGTAGCTTCAGCTGTTAGAGGTTTGACTGGCACTAAATTTATCATCCAACGCATCGCTACAGCAGTTTCGGGAGCAGTTTCAGGAGCATTACTAGCTTTGTTTTATCGCGGTATCACCACAATGGGAACTAATCCGGAAATTCGAGTTAAAGCTTTGGCTATATCCTTATTAGGAATGGCATTTCTCGGCTTTTATTTTCCCAGGGGATTGGTAGCAGTTGCAATTGGCAGCGCAGGGTTAGTAGCGGTATATGGATTTACATTTTTAGTGGCAACAACAACATTCGCATACTTAAGCACCTACAACCTAGTTTGGGGATTGGTATGGAGTTGCTTGTTGGTAGGAGCGATCGCCATGACAATAATTTCCCTGATTCAACTTGCTAGAGATATTACAGGCTTCTTCGCCACATCTTTTCGCGGTGCTGACTTAACCGATGCTAATTTTGAGGGTGCGAAACTTGGCAGCACAGATTTTTCTAGGGCAATAGGTTATCGAGGTTAGGGGAAATAATCGCCTACTTCCGTTTCGTCCACAGCCAAGCCAACCACCCAAAAAACAAGGTAGCCAAAACACTCCAAAATAATGATGTAACTATGGGATGGAGTGGGTTATTCAAAGATATAGGTGCGAAGGGTTTATCGATGTGTTGTGTGACAACGCCTGATACGATTGCACCTCCACCCAAACCTACACCGATGATTTGGATGGTTTGTTCCAAAGAGCGATCGCGTTTGGCTTGTTCGATTTCAACTATGCCGCGAATTGAGGATATGGCTTGTTCTAACAATGCCGAACCGTGGTTAAAATAACCCAAATCGGCATTGATTTGTTTTTGGAAGAACGGAGAACTTTTTTGATAGAAAGTTTCGAGAAAATTTAAATCTTCTTGGGGGATTTTACCATGAATTTGTTGCAATCTGTCATTATAATTCTCAGCATTGATGGTAATTGTCTTTTGATACTCTTCTAAATTTCGCAACCAGCGAGTATATTCGACTGATATTTGGGGAAGCTCTTTTAATTTTTCAGTTAATTTATTTAAATCCTCTTCAGTTAAAGAACTACTAACATTGTTTATTTGGAGATTATCAATCTTTTGATAAGCCGAAGCTAGTTGTTGATAAATTGCTCTACTATCTTGAAAAGCTTTGACAACTTTAGTCCTAAAGAAAAATAAATCTAATAACTCTTGATAGGTGAGATTCAACTTTTCATCAGTCTGTTCATCGGCAAATAACCAGATCAGAACGTGCTGATAGTTGCCTGGCTGTCTAAACAATCCATATTCAAAAATTGGACTACCAAATAACTCGCCTTGACGATTGAAGGGTGGACGTTGGCTAGGATTGGGAAAAACAGCTTGCAAACATCCTTGGGCTATTTCATAGAGATGTTTTTTATCTTTAGGGCTTGTTAGCCAAGCGGTAATTAACAAAGTTTGTCCCAGAAAGAGTTGATTTTTTGGTAAGGTGAAGATATTATTTGGATTTAACTTACTCAAAAAACTAACATCTACATCTTCAGTTGGTGTATCAGCTGTTTCTTCTTCTGGGCGACGTAGATTTAGCCACAAACCGTAGCTATCATAAATTCGCAAAGGATAAGCAAAACCCTTAACAATTAAGCCTTGCTGAGTATCTAAAAAAATCTTGCCATCAAAACCTAGCGAATAATCGCCGTTTATTACTTCCGATTCTTTGAGCAAATCAACACGCGGGTGATCGGGTTCTTTATGAATATCTATATGCTGACTCAAATCTAAGTCTTTGTGCAGAATTGTACGGACAATTTCCTCTGCACCTTGCCAAAGTTTGCAGCCATCATCCTTGTTATTTACCTCAATATTTGAGCCTTTATAAAGCTGAAAAGCGAATAAGTGAATATTCGGCGCATATATTTTCATATTTTATTTCATGGCAGTATCTTAGATTTTGTGTAGTAGGGTGGCAAGTCTAATTTGATGCAATCTAATTTTCTTGTGGGATGGGCGTCTCGTCCGTCCTGTGCGTGCGGGCAAGATGCCCACACCACAATAACTATAATCTTATGCACTATATTTAGACTTGTCACGCCACTACAAATTTGTTTGCTATTTTTTGACATTCTCTCCCTGCTTTTTATCTTGTAATTTTTGCACTTCCTCTTGCAAAACTCGATAGCGATTTTCGAGAGTATTTTCTTGAGAGGCGGGATTTGACTTTTGAACTTTAGAAATTTCACGTTCTGTAACTAATACCGCATCTCTCACAGATTCATGATTGATATACCATAACCGAATCGCTTCTGCGAGTGACTCTGTTGTCAGATGTTTTAATTCAGTGAGATTTTTTTGCAGTGATGGTATATCTTGAATGGCTGCATCATCAAATACATAATCTTGCTCTTGCACTACTTTTGTAAAAGCTTGAATTAATTTTTCCGGTTCCATATTTTATACCCCTTGGAAATTTTTGTTTTCAAATTTTTTTGCTTGTAGTTAGCGCTTTAGCGCTAAAGCACTAACTACGAACTCATTAACAAAATCCTCCCCCTCTCCGTTTACGGAGAGGGGGTAGGGGGTGAGGTTACTCTCCTATTGCACAAAATGCTGCCCAAAAACACGCCTGTTGAAATGGTTTATGTTCTGGCTTGTAGTTTTGTTCTAATCTCTCTTTAATTTTGTGTTTTTGCTGTGTATTCATCTCTGTTTTACCATCAATCCATAAGAGCAAATCCCGTTGGTTGACTTCGCGAAACCATTTCTGGGCTTCGTTGAGAGCAAGAGTTACATTACAAGTTAGAGTTTGCAGATTTTCATAAAATTTAATCATTAATATAGCTGTAGAAAAGTCATCTACTGCCCATAAACTACTCACAACGTTGGCTGTACCTGCCTTGATAAATCCACTTAGCAAACCTATATATTCATCACTGGTATTTCTAATGTCAACTAAGCCACTTTCGCAAGCGGAAAGAGTCACAAGACGACAATTAGGAAAACTTAAATTAAATATGTCTTCTAAAGTGAGGCATTTTTCTAAATCAATGGCGGTATCATCAGATATTTTCAGCAGACGGGTTGCTTCTGCATCAGTAGGGATGGGAGAAATCAGTGTATCTGCTAGCTGTAAACCAGATTGCAAGGGAAAGTTAAAGTTGAAGTAACCGTGACAAGAAAAATGCAACCAATGTGCATCACGGAAATTATCGGCGTTTGGTTGTTTTGCCAAAGCTGCTTCAGTGGCGGCACTTTTTTTGAGAATATGATGTGGGTGAAATGTACCAGCAATTGTCTCTACTTCGATGTCGGTAAATTCTAAATCGTCGGTGGGGTTTTGAATAGCGAAGAAGTTGCAGAATATATTAGAATCCCTCGCCGCTTGCGGGGAAGGGTGGCGAAGCCGGGGAGGGGTATTAGCAAAGCGCAAAAGTTGACAACTGGGTGCATAACTCACACCATTAGGGAATTTATCAATTAGATATTCCCCCGAAGCTAGCTGTAAAGCGTGGATGGGTAATAGGTGCAGGTAACGATGCGGAACTAAAATTATTTTTTTGCAACTGCTTGGAATAAGGGAGACAATTTCATCTATATGTAGAATCTTGGCTAGTTCCGTAAGTTGATTGTGTAGTTGATTTCGCCAGCGTGCTTTGTCTTCAAAATACTGTTCGAGATAATCATAAGTCCAGTTTGCTAAGTTTTCTAAATCTTCTGCGTTGGAATGCCAAATTTCTGGCTTGTCTTTGTCGTGGGTGATGATGAAAGCGCGAAAACAATCATTGAAAATGTACCATTCAATAATTGCTGTTTCTTCATCGAGTAGGTTTTGAATCTCGCTATAGCGGATGGGGTTGAAGCCGATAATTCTTGACATTAGTTGTTCGCGCTGTTGACGCAACTGATTCAACTTGCTGCGATTAATATCAAAGCTTTGAGTTTGTTCTGCTTGTTCTAAACGGCGCTTTTCTGCTTCAATTTCTTGCCGTAGTTGTTGCAGTTGATTTTTGACTTCTAAGGGTATCTCGCCTTTCGGGTAGCAGTCATGGGTAAATAGCAACTCTACCAAATTCCGGGTTTTGCTACGTTCAATATATTCAATAGCTTGGCTTTCTTCTTGCAATTCCAGGCAAACTTCCACCATGCGGCGATAAAGTTTATTCCATTCTTCTGCTTGTTTGCGTTTGCTTTCCTCCCCAGAAACTATTTCCCCTCGCAAAGATTCAACTGTTTCAATGGCAGATTCAAAAGTGTTGTAAGCTAACGTGTACCGTTTTTCTTCTTGATAAAGAAGACCTAGATTAAATAAAGTATCAGCGTGGTTTTGGGGCAAAGCCTGGCGGGTTCTGACTTCCAAAGCAGC
Source organism: Fischerella sp. PCC 9605 (assembly GCF_000517105.1). Classification (GTDB taxonomy): domain Bacteria; phylum Cyanobacteriota; class Cyanobacteriia; order Cyanobacteriales; family Nostocaceae; genus PCC9605. Next base: position 493,600 of record NZ_KI912148.1, read on the forward strand.
AGTATATGCAGCGATCGCACTTTCGATATTCTCGGCTCTGTCTCCGAGTATTCTGTCAGAGTAAGCAGTGCCGAGATTATTTTGCGTCATTGCCCATTGTTGGGGCAAAGCCTGGCGGGTATAAACTTCCAAAGCAGCAGTATATGCAGCGATCGCACTTTCGATATTCTCGGCTCTGTCTCCGAGTATTCTGTTACGGTAAGCATTCCCCAGATTATTTTGCGTCATTGCCCATTGTTGGGGCAAAGCCTGGCGGGTTCTGACTTCCAAAGCAGCAGTATATGCAGCGATCGCACTTTCGATATTCTCGGCTCTGTCTCCGAGTATTCTGTCAGAGTAAGCAGTGCCGAGATTATTTTGCGTCATTGCCCATTGTTGGGGCAAAGCCTGGCGGGTATAAACTTCCAAAGCAGCAGTAAATGCAGCGATCGCACTTTCGATATTCTCGGCTCTGTCTCCGAGTATTCTGTCAGAGTAAGCATTCCCCAGATTATTTTGCGTCGTTGCCCAATCTTGGGGCAAAGCCTGGCGGGTATAAACTTCCAAAGCAGCAGTATATGCAGCGATCGCACTTTCGATATTCTCGGCTCTGTCTCCGAGTATTCTGTTACGGTAAGCATTCCCCAGATTATTTTGCGTCATTGCCCATTGTTGGGGCAAAGCCTGGAGGGTTAATACTTGCAAAGCAGCAGTATATGCAGCGATCGCACTTTCGATATTCTCTGCTCTGTCTCCGAGTATTCTGTTACGGTAAGCATTGCCGAGATTATTTTGCGTCATTGCCCATTGTTGGGGCAAAGCCTGGCGGGTTCTGACTTCCAAAGCAGCAGTAAATGCAGCGATCGCACTTTCGATATTCTCGGCTCTGTCTCCTTGTATTCTGTCAGAGTAAGCATTCCCTAGATTATTTTGCGTCATTGCCCATTGTTGGGGCAAAGCCTGGCGGGTGTAGACAGTCAGCGCTATTTCATAGCCAGCGATGGCAATTTCCATGTTGCTAGCTTTGTCACCCAAGGGAAACTCGCTAATTCTGTTGCTAAAAAAGACAAGAACAGACGCTAGGTATTCCGCCTCATCTGGCTGTACTTCCGCTAGTGTAGTTGTTGCCCAACGGCGCAGTGATTCAGCAAAAATAAGATTGAGTTTATCTGTGTTTGCTGCCAGCAAAGGGTAAACTACTTGTGCATCACCCCGGCTTTCGGCTGTTGCTTGCAGTACTTCTATTAAGAATTGATCGGCTTTTAATATCTCCTCCTTCTCTGCTTGTGAAAGGTAAGAAGCAGATTCGGGGGTTGTGTTTGTCAAATTAAGCGCTTGCCTAACTAAGTTTGCAATATTTCTCAACCAATTTGCTATTTGCTGCATATTTATTCCCCTTTCAGCACTCGCAAAAACCCAGCATCAATTAAGTCTTGGTTCGCTGCCAAAATCTCTGATTCTTCTCCCTCGGGGCAATTCAACAAGCTTTGGATCAGGTTGAGATAGGCTTGCTGGCGCTGTTCGTTCATGGGCATAAGCGCAGATCAAATTACACTTTTATTATGGAAATAATTCAGTGGCATTGCCCAAGATTCCAGAAGGGTGTTGTAATACCAAATTGCAGTCAAAGAAGTAATTTGTCATGCTGAGCGACAGCGTAGACGCCCGCAGGGCGGCTTCTCGCAGAGTAGCATCTTGGAGATTCTACGCTGTCGCACCCTGCACTCCCAGGGCGCAGCCCTTCTCGTAGAGTAGCCGCACCAAGCGTCTACAGAATGACATATTAGAACGCATGAAAACCCTTTTTATCTTTGTGTCTTCGTGTCTTGGTGGTTCAAAAATTTTTCACCACCAAGGGCGCAGTTACTCCCCGATCTACAGCGATGGCGATGTCTAACGACAAGCCGCTGTTGCGTCTACGCGCTACTTGCCAATAAGTATCGTCTTCCTGAATAAGTTTAACCATCAACAAATTTAGGACGGCTGGATTGAGTGAACTGTAACTTTTCTTGTAGCGCTGTCCAATTTTCCTGCTCAATCATATTAATTAACTCATCGAGATTGTGGCGATATTGTTGGAGCGATCGCAATAATTCTTGTTGATTATATCTTGCCATCATCGTTCCTAACTCTGGATTGCCGCCACCCACGCGACTGGTATCTCTGAAGCCGGAACTAGCTAACTGTTGAGCTAATTGCAAAACATGGCGATCGCTTTCACTCATACACGCACTAATCAAAGCAGCACTCACCATAACAGGTAAATGGGAAATCCAGCTAACTGCTCGGTCATGCTCTTGTGGAGAACAATGGTAAATTGTAGACCCAAGCTGGGTGACAATTTTCTCCATCACAGTTATTGCGGTTGCTGGTGTAGTAGCTGTTGCTGTCAACACATAAGGTCTACTGACAAATAGATCCCGCTGTGCCGCTTCAATACCACTTTCGGCTGTACCCGCCATTGGATGTCCACCGATAAAATTTTCCCAGAGGGGAGAAATTGCCTTGACTATCGGAGTTTTCACCGAACCAACATCAGTCACAATAACATGAGAAGGTAGATGAGCAATTAATTGCTCGACTGTGGGAATAATAAGTCCAAGAGGTGTACAAATGAATACAACCTCTGCAGCAGCCAGCAGGTTCATCTCAACTGATGCTTCATCTACGCTACCTAGGGCAATTGCCTTGGTACAGGTTGATTCTTGGCGACTGACACCGAAAACATAATGTCCCTGCGATCGCAAATCTAACCCTAAAGAGCCGCCAATTAGTCCGAGTCCTAAAATACCAATTTTCATTGTGATTTTGAGTGAAATTTATTACCAATTTAGACACATAACTAGCCCTAATGAATGTAGAGGAATTGCTGGCAAAATACGAAGAGACTTTAGCGGTGTTGATCTGCCTGAAGCTAACTTGAGTGGGGTAAAACTCAATGAAGCGAATTTTAGTCATGCCAATTTGAGTGTGGTAAACCTCAGTGGAGCCAATCTCAGTGGTGCTAATCTTAGCCATGCCCAAATAAATGTAGCAAGATTGAGTGGTGCTTATCTCAGTCAAGCTAACCTCAACCACGCCAGTCTCAACGTGGCAAATTTAATTAGGGCTGATTTAAGTCGCGCTCAACTTCAGTCAGCCTCGCTGATTCGTGCTGAGTTAATTCGCGCCGATCTCAGCCGCGCTGACTTGTTGTCAGCAAACCTCAGTTGTGCGGATCTCAGAGAAGCTGCACTGCGACACGCCGTACTCCGATACGCTAATTTGAGCGAGGCTAATTTGCGGGATGGTTTCTTAACAGAAGCTAGTTTAGAGGGGGCGAATCTCAACAACACCGACATGAGTGGGGCCGATCTTAGCGGTGCTAATTTCCGAGATGCGGAAATGAGACAAGCTAATCTTAGTCAGGCTAACTTGAGTGGGGCTAATTTAAGCGGTGCAAATTTGCGTTGGGCAGATTTAAGTGGGGCAAATCTGAGTTGGGCAGATTTAAGTGGAGCAAAATTAAGTGGTGCTAATTTAATTGGGGCAGACTTAAGCAACGCCAATTTAACCAATGCAAGTTTGGTTCACGCCAATTTAACTCAGGCAAGATTAATTAAGGCTGAGTGGGTAGGTGCAGATTTATCAGGAGCGACTTTAACAGGGGCAAAGCTTTATTCTACCTCCAGATTTGGTTTAAAAACTGAAGGGATGATTTGTGAATGGGTTGATCTCAGTCCAAGTGGCGATCGCTCTATCATCCAACATTTCAACACTGAAGAATCACGCGAGTTTTTTAACGAAACTGCACCAACAATCCGGATTATCGTCGATAGACCTTTAGATCACGAAGCTAATTTTGCCATTGCTGGTGCTTATTACCAAATTGCCCAACAATACCATGAATTAAAACAACCCCCTAGTGTAGAAATTGGGCTTCGGCGCACAGTTTTTACCTTCCGCGTCGATAGTGACATAAATTTATTACCCACAGCTTACGTGGCTATTCTTCCGTTTCAAGATGCCGCAAACACTCAGAATAATATTCTGAGAGTACTGGCAACGATTAACAGCGAAAATACTTCTCCTTACCTCTTCCAGGAATTAACTACATTGATAGAAAAAGCTAGAGACAAAGCCACTGTGATGAGGCAAGTCAAAAATATATTAAAAATAACATCTAAATTAAAATTTTTTCAAGCACCAACCCAGACAATTTTAACTAATTCTAGCGCTCAAAGTTTGATAGTTCACGACCACCCTCGCTTTGGTAGATTGATTGATACATCTAATAACCATGCTTCTGACTATAATGAACACTCCCTAGATCCAGCCAAAGCGATCGTGCCTTCTTTGAGTTTAGTAATTGATTTTTTCAAAGGATTTCATTACATAAGTTAATGGTTAATAGTTAGTAGATAGTGGTTAGTGGTTAATAGGTTGTAAGAATTAGGGATAATGTGAAAGAAAGTGAGATGGGAGAGTATTTAGTGGAGATAAAAAACAAATACTAACTACTAACTACTAACCACTAACCACTAACCACTAACCACTAACCACTAACCACTAACCACCAATATCAGGAGGAAAAATGCGCGATAGCTTTAATAAAATGATGGGCAAAACTCGCTATGTAGTTTGTCGCATAATGCTACATTTAGCTGGGTCTGAAGTCGCACCAATCTTGGGAGTATTAAATCGTGGCGCACGAGATGCAATAGATTCCGAAGGCGACCTCGAAGTTTTAGGAGAAGGGTTAGTAGAAATCTGCGAAACTCTACTGCAATACGATGAATACTGGCTTTCTGCGTCTAATGAAGGCGACGTTTTTTGGGATGAAGGTGAGGCGGGAGACTATGTGAATGAGTTGTTTACCGACTCTGCCCAACGTTACAAGAGTGAACCAGATTTCAGTTCTGAATCTGATTATCAGGAATCCTTTTCTATACCTGTAACCCGCAATGTCGTTGTGATGATTACAGTTGCTTATGAAGGAGAAGTGCCGGAATTAGAAACTGACCTTGCTAATATTAATGCCCTCAAGGAAGGCTTGAAAGCTTTAATTAATTTACATTATAACCATAAACTGCGGGCAATTCAGGTGCATTTCTCACCAGCTCAGTTGGGTGATGAACTTACTAACGATCAGCTTCTGCAATACTACCCGGAGTTAATTCCCTTATAACTTGTAGGGCAAAGGGAACTCAGGTCTCGATCGGGAATTAGAGGTAATAGATAATCGGTTTTCTCCAATTACCAATTAGCAATTACCAATTACCAGTTAGATCGAGAAGTTGTTAAGCTCACAGATGGGACAATAATCAAATGCTGATGAAAATTTTGCGTAAATTTACAGTACTTGTTTTAACGCTGAGTTTGTGCATAACCACGGTTGGTTGCGGTGGCGGGGCAAACCAAGCTACGCCACAAGCTAAAAACGCCAGCCAAACAACAAACATCACCACCAAGCTGAGTGATGGTCAGTATCCAGTGCAGCAAGCTAGCTATGACGATGCTGATGGGACGTACACCCTGTTTTTACTCAATGCTAAGCCCCCAACTTTTAGAACCGAAAATTTACAAATGGCGCGGCTGACCGATGACGAAATCAAAGAGGGTAAAAAAAGCTACTTGAAGGTGGAGAACGGACAGCCAGTTCTCTACTTAACAGAAGACTTCAAAATAGAGTATACCCACAACGTCACCGAGACTCAGACCAACCCCCAAACCGGACAGCAGGAAACGGTAGTAGTACGCCGAGAGAATAGTTTTTGGTCTCCTTTTGCTGGCAGCTTAGCGGGATCTTTAGCGGGTCAGGCAATAGGTAACGCATTGTTTAGACCTCATTACTATGTACCGCCTGTATATCAGCCAGGAGTGGTCTTGACTGGCTACGGTGGCTATGGCAGAAGCTATGACGATGCAGTTACCAGCTATCAGCGTCGTTATAATCAGCCACCAGCGGCTGTGAGAAATCGTACTGCTTTCCGCACAACAGGAAACATTAGAAGAACATCTCCCGGTAGCTCCACTGTACGTACTACTCCACGTAGTACTGCTGGCAGCCGTGCAACTGGTTCTGGTTATGGCAGCAGCACTCTCAGACCTTCTGGAAGATCCAGCACCATTAGACGCAGTCCTGGTGGTAGTTTTGGTAGCGGTCGTTCTGCGCCTCGCCGTAGCACTGGTTTTGGTGCGAGAAGACGGTAGTATACGAGCGCCTTTGATTTTGTGGTGCTGTACTACCAGTTGATCGCCAACTAAACTCCAATCAATATAGCGTTTCTCGCTTTGCTGCAACACAGTCGAAACCTCACCCCCTCTCTCCGCAAACAGAGAGGGGGAATTTATTTTCTCCTCCCCGTTTGCAGACAAGTGCGTAAAAACCGCCATAACATATACGAAGTTTGACAGCTTGTCTTTTGACGGGTGCTATAACACTGACCAAGAATCGGGACAAAACTATTAGGAGCGCATACTCCAAGGAGCGGTTTTTCTCAATGTTATCAACATCAACCAGATCCGCTTGGAGCGAGACACTGACCACCATCAATGGCGAGCCAGCGGTTTCGCTCAATTTAATGCCCCAGAGTTGGCAGCGTATCTCGGAGGGTGCGTGGATGAGTGAACCCCGCATCTATACAGCGATGGCGCAGGTTTTCCTCGCAAAGAATCGGTGTGGACATATCCTCTTTTTAGAGCGTCCGGACACCGAAAACTTGAAGGCGGCATACTGCGAAGGGAACGGGCAACTCGCATGGGAAGCTGTCAGCCACTATGGCGACGCTTTCCTCCCAGAAAACTACCCAGACTTGCACCAAATTCGGAGTCAACTTCACAAAGAGGACTCTCCACAGCAGACAGAACGACTAGCGCTTGTTGATATCGTCAGCGATCTATTCGCCGATCTTGGCTACGACGTACCTTCTACCTTCTACTGGACATTTTTGCATCCACTTGAGCGAGCAGACCTGTTTGAGGTTCGCTCTTTCCGATTTAGTGAAAAGGACATTGCAGTGGCGCGAAAGTTTGATGCGATCCTACATGGAGGGTATGTGTCAATGCTACGGCGGTTCATTGACAGTGTGTCGAGCCGTCGCGGCTACTTCATCGAACATGGATGCGGCTGTGAGAATCACTTGGCAAAGCTCAAGCCATGCGATCGCTCTTTTAACTATACAATTCCATCAGATGCGCGGCGGAAGACACTTCGGGCATTTTTCTGGAGCGTGATGGAAGAATACCTGCTGTTCGAGCAGCGATCGGCAACACGACTCGTTTACGCGGACGACCTCGCTCTGTAATACTAAGTACAATGTTGCACAAATTCGTAACGAATTAAATGTAGAAAGACTCTGCGCGACGGCAGTCGCTACAACGGAACGGCAGGTGCTACAACGGGGGGAACCCCCGCAACGCACTGCCTCGGGAACCTCCGCAACGCGCTGCCTCACCTCTGCGCTGACTCTGCGAGCCTCTGCGTTTAAAAAAGCTACGATTTTATGCAAAGCTGTACTAAGTTGCAGTCAAAGATAGTACTTCCCTCACCCCGCCTGTCGGCACCCCTCTCCCAATTTGGAACAGGGGAAGGGGAGAGGGCACGAATTGCTATTGCTATGTCTGAACGCAACTTGGTATAAGCTAAAGTTAACTGGTGAAATCAAAAATCCCACGGCTTAAAGCCGTGGGATTGTCAATTAGCTGATTGTCAGCTAAGTTTTTCACTTATCCAGACACAAACAATTAAACCAGTTTCAAGTCTGGATATTGTACTAATACATCATCAGCCGTGAGGACATCGCCCTCTGCTTGCGGAGTCCACAGCACTTCAATTGCTAGCAGTTGTTCGCCAGGGATGCTGCCGATTTGACGCAATGCTTGACGCAAGTCATCGGCACTGTTAATCTGTGGAATTTCAAATTTACCCAGTGTCGCCGCCAGCAAAGTCACGATAATGTATTCTCCGGGGCCTTCGGTAATCAGACGGGTTGGGTTGTCGAGTTCACCAGTGGAAGGTAAAGCACGTTTGGGAGTGGCTGCCTTAAGCTGGTTGTTGACGTTAGATAGAGTTTCTTCAGTGAGCTTGCTACGTTCTGCCAATGCCAGACGGTTAAATACAGATTCCGCAGCACTTAAACGCGCTTGTTGAGTACCACCACCTGCATAAACCCAATATTCTGGATGGCGGAGCAAGGCGAGGCTGGCTTCTTGCAATACTTCGGTTCTACCTTCTGGGGAATTGGTATCAGCTGTTTCAGCGATGTGGTTGAGTTCGGGTTGCAAATCGCGAGCCTGAGCTAACAAACCCACTTGCAAACGTGTGATGGAAACAGTAGGGTTGCTGCCGTAGCCTACTTCATCTTCATAGCCGCCACTTGCAGCACGACGGAAGGATTGTAGTAAAAAGCTGGCGATCGCAATAAATATCAACAGGCTAAATAATCCACCGCCGATACCAAAAATGGGCACGACAAAGGGGAACCCAAATCCACCACCTGGATAAACTGGATAAGGAGCAGGATAGTATCCTCCACCGGGAGGTGCATATGTCCGGGGTGATGAGTAGCCGCGACTGGGTGCTCTGAAGGAACCACCGCCGATCCGACCCCCACTTGCTGCTAGCGCTCCATCGGCGTGACTCAACGCCAATGTGAACACAAGAAACAGGAGGAACAGGGTTTTTAAAAGCGGTTTGAAGGCTCGTTGTAGTTTTTTACGCATAACAACACTTGCTTGAAAAACGATATTGGTTATATTTTGTCCAAAAGGGTGGGATGTTTTGTGTGTTTAGCCAGTGACGCCAGTCTGTAACCCAAAGTGAGAGTGAAATGGCAGTAGCTCTCATCACAGACTACATATCCAATTTATCGTTTCTGACTCTGCATCTACAGCTATCTTTAGAGGGTGATCCGATCGCAATAACCGTACCTGTTGGTATAGAGGGGAGTCGGGAATGGGGAATTGGAAATTGGGCATTGGGCATTGGGCATTGGGCATAGTTAACAACCACTAACCACTAACTACTAACCAATGTACAGACGTGCCATGGCACGTCTCTACAACCACTAACCACTAACCGATAACTCCAATTCGGCATTTTGGCAGAACATTTTATTGGTATTCAGTTATTCTATTTACTTAAAGTCATACTTAATACATAATTGTATAACTATGTAGAAATTCTAAGGCTAGGAGTGGGGCGATCGCAAATACGAAATCTAAGCACTAGGAATTTCTAAAAAATAGAGTCAAAATAAACAATTGATATGATAGTTGCAGATAAATACTGCAACTATCTCTTGTAACCGCAAAGTAACTGAGAGCGATCGCACAGAAAACCAATCAGGAAATAAGTATTCAGGTAGTCAGTGACTGCTAAATGGGAAGCAAAATTTTTGTGCTTCCCTTGCCTATTTCACAGGATAAATACCTAAATTCGTGAAGTTTTGAAATTTATTGAGCAGGTTTCTGATGGAACAAATTTCATCAAGGGTGGCGACAATCAGGGATAAAACCGCATCCCCAGATATCCTGGTCATATGCCGTACTTTTCTCCCAACAGAGGGTGGTATTGAGGAATATATCTACAATCGCTGTCTGCAAGATACGGAGAGGGTGATAGTTCTCACAGCTGGTTGTGCAGGAGATAAAGACTTTGATCGATCGCAACGGTTTCCTGTATATCGCTGGCAAATTCCTCAATCCTGGCGTGTTGGTTGGAAAGAAATCTTCTTCGTTCCAATTCTCAATATTTTCTGGTCTTTTTTGCTAGCGATTAAACTCTATTTTCGTTATCACTACCGCTATATTGAGTGGGGTCATGGTTATGAATTTTTCTCTCTATTGCTTTTAAGTTATTTTTTACCTATTCGCTTTTTTATCTACTTACATGGTAATGATATTTTATGTGCTTTACGCAATCCCATCGGGCGATCGCTGTTTGCATTCACCCTAGAACGAGCAGAAGGCATTGTTTGTAACAGTTCCTACACCCGTGATGTGCTAACCACTCATTTTCAATTTAATACCCCCACCCACATCATTTCTCCAGTGGTGAGAAGGAAAAAATTTGGTATTGGGGATCGCGCTGCTGTTGAAGATTTACGCATACGAGTGCGGAACAGTTACAATATCCCGGAAACTGCAATAGTTATTCTTTCAGTGGGCAGACTGGAAAAGCACAAAGGCTTTGACCTAGTCATTGATAATTTACCACTGCTGCTGACTTTAGGGCTAGATGTCCACTATATAATCTGTGGGGAAGGGCCTTTTGAGTCAAAACTTCAATCTCAGGTGCGGCGCTTGCGGCTGGACAGATGGGTACACTTTGCCGGATATGTACAAGATAGTGAGCTAGCTGGCTATTATGCAGCTTGTGACATCTTTGCTATGCTAGCTTTACTTAATGGCAAAGCTGCCAATATGTCTGATCTTGGCATTGTTTACCTAGAAGCAGGTTACTTCGGCAAACCCGTAATCGCCTCTTGTTTAGGCGATGCAGCGGATGCAGTCCGCCACGGAGAAAATGGCATATTGGTGAATCCCAATTCTGGCTACGAGACTTTCAAAGCATTTCGACTTTTATGTCAAGATCGGCAGTTGCGCGAACAACTCGGTTGCAAGGGAAGAGTAATAGCCAACAAGAGAAACCTGCACCGATGGCTTTATATGCCTGAGTCTCGTTACTCCTGTTTGTTGACTTAACCACCACCAACAATAGTGACAATTTCCAAGCGATCGCCCTCTTGTACTTTTGTCTGCTGCCAATATTGGCGGTGTAAAATTTCGCCGTTATATTCTACTGCCACCAAGCGGGGATTAAACCCCAGCTGTTCAAGCAAATCAGGTAAAAGAGTTTGAGATGGGCAGCTACGAGGTTCTCCATTGACCTGAAGGGTAATTTGATTCGACATAGGACTTATCAGGATCTGGTTGAATGCGATTTAGCTGCGACAGAAAATATTGTGTCACTAAGGTAGGTTGTTCGGCTTGCATGATAGCACGCACCACAGCTACACGCCTTGCTCCCGCATCAATCACTTCATTGATATTATTTGGGTCTATACCCCCAATCGCAAACCAAGGTATGGGACAATTTTTAGCGACATGTCTAACATATTCCAAACCTGCTGCGGCCTTACCTGCTTTTGTGGGAGTTTCATAAACAGGCCCGACACCGATATAATCCGCGCCTTCTTTGATTGCCCGTTGCATTTCGTCAGCATTTGTGGTAGAGCGACCAATCAATCGATGCGGGCCTAGTAATTGTCGGGCTATACCAATGGGCATATCTTGTTGTCCCAAATGTACGCCGTCAGCATCTACCGCCAAGGCTAAATCGACTCGGTCATTAATAATGAAAATCGCGTTGTAAGTGTAGCATAACTGCCGTAATTTTTGAGCTTGTTCGAGCCGCACAGCGTCATCAACATTCTTGTCGCGATATTGGACTAGCGTTAATCCACCCTTGAGTGCAGCCTCGACTATTTCCAGTAGCTTTTCAGTTGGAGAGGTGACAAGATACAAGCGTGATCGCAGCAGTAATTGATGTCGCTGATAACCCATTAAATTACTCTCTAGGGTATAAACTCGATAGCGCATCTGCTTAAAAGCTTTCCCCATATTCGGGTGATAAAGCTTGCCGTATTCTTCCAGCACTCGCAAGGCTTCTTCTACTCGACAGAAGTTCGCTTGCAGCAACGATTTGATACTGGCGCGTTGTTCTTCCTGCGGATGGGTTAATTCAGTACCGGGATCGCCTGTTGTATCCCGCGCTATCCGCAGTTCAGCAGTATGCCAGCTTGCTACCTCTTGTCGCATCCGCTTGCATTCCCCAGCCAACTGGGCATTATTCAAACCAAAGCGACACCACTCTTCGATGATTCGCAAACCTTCACGCGCACGGTCTAGATTTGCATCTAATATGCGGTAAACAACTTGATGTATTTGTTCCCTTTGGCTGTATGGCTCGACCATTACAACAACCCCATTAGTCTTTTCATCGTAACAGCCAGGCTCTTTCATACACGCAATATTTTTTGCATATCTATAAATTTTTGACTAAAGATTTCAGATTAAGGAATAGGAATTAGAAATTAGAAACTATAAAATACTTTTATTCCAACCTCTATACCCCAGGCCCTTCATTAAAGCATTTTGTATCAAAAATTGCCATTACATTGGCATGTGAGTGTTATTGTCGACATTTTCGCAATTCACAGAGTATAAAAATTGCTAGTTGGTTGTAAGGAGTGCAGTAAAGGTGATTTACCCCCACGTTGTTCGTAAGTCTTGTCAGGCAAAGATTTCATCAGTAGAAAGGATTAACCAAGAGCGCAAACTACATCCGTATGTAGAAGTAGCAATGCTTTCTATGTCCGGTTCTACGTGTTTGTTTTATCTCGCTGCTGGCATGAGTATGGCGAGTCTGGCATTTTTTGGTAGTTGCCTCGATGTTGCTATTGCTCAGACACCCACAACACCGGCTCAAATGCACCTTGGTGAGACAACAATCTCTCAGGTTAATGTGTTGTTTGTCAACCCAAGTGTCGGAAATGACAAGCAGGGTAATGGCGGTGAAAGCACTCCTTTGAAAACTATTACCCAAGCTTTGCGAATCGCTAGTCCCAATACTGTTATCAAACTCAGCAAAGGAACTTACAGTGCCGAAACGGGTGAGGTGTTCCCTTTAATACTCAAAAGTGGTGTTTCTATTCAAGGAGATGCTGGTAGTAGAGGTCGCGATGTGATCGTTACCGGAGGTGGTGATTACCTCAGTCGCAGTTTTGGTAGTAAAAATATTGCGATCGTCAGTGCGAAGGAAGCACAACTGACTGGCGTCACGGTAACAAATTCTAACCCCCGTGGTTATGGCTTGTGGATTGAATCCAGCGGTTTCACAGTTACAGATAGTACTTTTACTGGCTGTACCCAAGATGGAATAGCCTTGAGTGGCAACGCTACAGCAACAATTCGCAATAATTTCTTTCACCGCAACGGAGCAAACGGACTGACTCTGACTGGCACATCTCGTGGAGAAGTACGAGATAATGTGTTTAAAGAAACCGGGTTTGGCATTAATATTGCCCAAAAAGCCGAGCCTATGGTGGTAGGCAATCAGATCCAAAACAATAGAAGTGGAATTATTGTACAAGCTTCTTCTCGCCCGGTTTTGCGGAATAACGTAATTGAGGGTAGTAAAGAAGATGGGTTGGTGGCGATCACCCAAGCACAGCCTGATTTAGGTAACGCCTCGGAACCAGGCGGAAATAAATTCCGCAATAATGCCCGTTATGACATTAATGCCAGTGCAGCCAAGCAAATCATTGCTGCCTACGGTAACACCCTAGCAAGCGATCGCATTGCTGGTAAGTTAGATACAAAAGGTACAACAGTTGCCATAGCTCGGGACTTGCCATCCTCTTCTGTTCCTAACAATACTGCCCAGGAAACGCAAACAGGCCAAGAAATCACCTTTTCTGCACCTGGTGTCTCTAATAATAATTGGCAGCCATTGGCGTTAACAGAAATGAGGACACGTAAAAGGGTAAACACGGCAACCCCGAGTCGTGGGGGTTCGAGAAAAGTTTCTGCCTCCACCTTACCACCTCCTCCGAACCCCGCCTATTCTGCCAAAAATAATACTTCTGGGCAATCAAACAACCAGCTGCTACCATTGCAACCAATTGCGAGCGGTGCAACATCCATAAAGCCAAAGCAATCCACGCAACCAGTCAGATCTCCATTCGTTGCGACTCCTCCTAACCTCAAGCAACCCACCTCAAGAAGTGCTGCGGGATTTCCTATTCCTAGTAGCTTGGTAGGCAAACAAACAGCTACAGGTTGGCAACCAGCAAATACAGTCAAGACATCTGCACCACAGGTAAATTATGTACAGGTTGCGCCTAATACAGTTGAGTTTGTTGCGCCTCGATCCCAGTCTCTATCTACTCCAGTAGCACCTGTACCAATAGCAAATCAAAGACAGCCATTACCAGCACTAAAACCTGCTCAAGTAGGCTCCTCAGCACTGTTGCCAGTTGGTAATACTGGCAATGTGCCAAAAGTACCACTACCTGAAAATTCCGCCAAAACAGCTTATGCGGGAAGTTCCCAGGTTGGTTTGCGTTTCCGAGTGATGGCAGAAGTACAAACTCAAAGGGATCAGGAGTTAGTCAGATTTCTTGCTCCTGGCGCTTTCCCTACTTACTGGCAAGGCAAGGCAGTTATGCAGGCAGGAGTATTTAGCAGTCGTTCTAATGCCGAGCAAATGCTCAACACGCTCAATAATAATGGGTTAAGATCTACGATTGAGCAAGTAAGTAATTAGTCAAGAGTTAATAGTCCAGAGTCCACAGTGGAAACTTTTTGCTACTGACTCTTGACTATTTCTTATATGATTTTTCTTGAGCGATCGCTTTGAGTTCTGTTATTGTGAAGAACTTAGAGCGATCGCTGATTTTTAGGATGACATCAAATTTTGATTGCAGACTCATTGCGTACTGTTACGGTGCATTGAGATGATAGAAAAGAAACTTGCCGTGTTACCTACCCAATTGTAATAACCATTTCCTAGTGCTTCAGCAAGCCTACTCGTATGTAGAAATCCTGCTACATACACCTTTTGCAAACAAGATAACTGCCTAAAATGTCAAAGACAGACAATATGGATACTTGCAGTAGGACTGTCACAAAGAAGAACCTCGATCAGGCTGATAGACAACAGGAGGAACTGTTCAGCATACCCGATTTGCTCTCTCTATTTCTAGAAGATAACGACAGCAAGAAGATTGCTCCTAGCACTCCAGAAACTCAAACAACTGTGCAAAAACCTTTGCAAAAACCCCAGTCACAGACACAAACTTTTCACCGAGCTACCTTAGCAGTTCAAAGACCTGTTGCGTCGGCAACATATGTTACCAAACAGTACCCTTTTTACAAACCTGTTGCGTCGACAACATATGTTACCAAACAGTACCCTTTTTACAAACCGATTGGGTTAGCAAAGTATTCTACCCAACAATACCCTTTCTACAAGCCTGTTGCGACAGCAGCAGAAACCCTAGATCGCAAACCTGTTAGTCAAATAGTAGAGACTAAACAATACCCTGATGCCAAACCTGTTAGCCAAATAGTAGAGACTAAACAATACCCTGATGCCAAACCTGTTAGCCAAACAGTAGAGTCGACAGATTCAACCAAACAATCTCCCATTCAAAGAGTTAGCCAGCAAAAATTGCTGGATACCATTTCCTACATCTTTCTGGATGAAGACAAGCTGGAAGAACTGGAGGAAGTTGATGTCCATACTTCAGAAGCCCAGAAGTCTTCAAGAAAATCAAAATCACGGAAACCAAAGCCAAGCTATTTATCAAATGGACGTTTCGGTTCTAGGGTAGGGTTGGCTTCAGCGATATTTGCTGGGGGATTTGTTGCTGGAGGAGTTTCCTCTTGGCTGGTTTTATCCGAACAAGATGCCGCAGCCAATAGTAAACAGCGGACTTCAGCGCTGAAGTATTCAAACCTTGCCTATGCAGAGACTACCAACAGCATAGCAAAACCCAGCATCAGTGCACCAGAAGTTGATCTCCCTGAGCCCAACTTTGTACCAGATAATCAGCCTCAGGAGCCTGTATCGGAAACTGTTTCCCAAAAAGCTTCCAAGGAGGCACTAGTTCCCGAATCTAATGTCTTAGCTGCGACATCAACACCATTAGTTCAAGCCCGACTGCTCACTTCGACAGACCTGAAGGGGCGTAGTGCCTGGGAATTAACGGTCATGCGTAACGAAATCTATGCTCGCCACGGTCGTCGGTTCAAAGAGCAAAAGTTACAGCGTTACTTTGACACTCAAAGTTGGTATAATCCCCGCTACGCACCGGAAGAATTTCCTAACTCTGTTCTTTCACCAACAGAGCTAAAAAACGCCATCATGATCCGTGAGTACCAGCGTATTCATGGGTTGTTACTCGATCCATAGCTACTTGCGATGAGGGGGTGATTACCAGGGTGTATTTCAATTTTTTAGAATTATCTACCTATTTTGAGCGATTTTTAGATTTAAATTTCCTCTTGAGCGATCGCCCTGAGTCTTTTACATCGAAACTCAAGCGATCGCTTTTCTCTAGTTTGATATAGAGTTTAGTATTATCTCAGTTTTGTCACTTTTTTGTCCCGAGTTTGTCACTATAAACTCATAAAATTAAATCAGATACCTAGGGTATATCTAGTGTTTTTCCAAATTCCAGAAAAAACAGAGAAGCCCTAACCCTTTACAATAGCTCCCTTGGTTCATCTTCCAATACCCCATATTGCCATTTTAGCGGATCGCTTTAAGTTTTAATTTCAAAACTCAGAGCGGTCTTTTTTATAAGATGAGATGATCTAAGTTAGATCTTGTCACAGCTTTATCACTTTTTTAGCCTGAGTTTGTCACCTTACTATTTATAAACTATTGAATAAGGAAGAAGGAATAACTAGTGGGAGAGCGGTGACTTCTACTAGTTGAAAACTGCTAAAATCAAAAATTTTAGTGGGGTGATTGTACTAAGTTGAGAACATGAAGGTTGATCTATCCCTTCTTCCTTCTTTCCTCTTGCTTCGATAAAAAGATATCTAAGATATATCTTGTGTTTGTCTAGGTATGATGTAATACTGTGCCCATGATTAATTCACACTTGAGTTTCTTAGTGTATCTTCTCTAATTCACTAAACCTCTTGAGTCTAGCTGCTTAGCAGCTTTTCATTAGGTATCGCTTTGAAGTTTTAATGTAAAGCACTCAGAGCGATTTTTTTGTATTGAGATGATTAATAAGTTATATTCTGTGCGTTTAATTCAGTTTATATCCCATTGTGAGTGCAGCTTCATGGTTTTCTTCCAATTACCTATTACTTGTTAGCGGCCTCAACGGATAATATAAGTGTTCAAGTGGACATGATATTAGTTTTTGTCACAGGCTTGTTACTTTTTCATACCTAGTTTGTCACCTTTATATTTATAGAATATTTTTTCAGATATATAGATATATAATTCCGTCTATTCAATTAAATATTTAGCATTATTTTTTGTGCATCTTTCTCTATGCATTTTCTCTCCCAGAGCGTTTTGAGTTTTTTATAAAAGACTCGAAGCGTTCATTTCTTATACGTTTATATTAATTATATTTTTTTAATTATGTCTCTAGTTTGTTACTTTTTCAACCCTGATTTGTCACCTTTATATTTATACAATTAATAGTCAAGATATCTAAAAGATATCTGTACTCGGTTCATGATTGATTGCAGTGTACACGACCACTTTGATAAAGAGGAAAGGAAACTTACCCCTAGCCTTTCCTCCTTTCTTTCCTTGTAAATATTAACTAAACAGAACACACAAATTACCCTAGCAACCCAAACTATCTCTGAAAAAAGGTTACAGTGACGTATGCTGAACTTAAGTCAGATCCTTGTCGGGAGGAGTATACTCTGTTTGCTGCGCCAGCAGCTTGAAGCCATCAAAATTCAAAACCCTAATGTGGCTCATTTCTTGTGCAAAATTATCCCTGCTCAGTGTCCTTTTGAGCGGAACATCAAATTATTTAACCAAGTTGTATTTCACATTCCTCCCCTGTGCAAGCTTAACCCCTTTTACGAGCAATTGGTTGCTCTTCGCTTCAAGTCTTTATGTTATCTTGCGGACGAATGTGGTGAAGATGTAACACCCTATTGTTGATAGTCATAGGAATCACCCTATCTCATACAGAGACAAGATATATCGCGTCTCTGTATGAGCAGTCCAAGCCAAGCAACGTTTTTACCTACAGAAGAATTTGTTTGCGGACTATCAAGTATAGACTTTCAGAACTAATTAAGAATCAAAATAAAAAAATTTTGAGGAGGTTTAGAGGTGGTAGTACGTATTAATAAAGATTTGCGTTCTGACAAAAAGCAAAATCTTAAGCAAAAAAATAAATCACCTCGTTTTTTGAAGCCCCGTTCTCAAAAGCACTCGCGTATCCGAAATATTGTCAATTCAAGGTCTTTTCAAGAGAAATTTCGGATCTATACTGGTGAAAAATTGCACTGGCATCAGGTCATCTTACGCCTCAAAGGGACTGTGATTCCGGCAGTTCTCCCTTGGATGCTTTTATGCGGTGGATATGCCTTCTTGGTTTCGGTGGCTGAATACTTTGGATATCTGTCGTCTCTTCGCGATATTAAATCTCTTCCCAATGTTATCTTAAGTCTCAACATTGTTTTGAGTTTGCTCCTAGCTTTCCGAACGAATACAGCCCACGAGCGATTTTGGGAGGGTCGTAAGTTATGGGGAGCGATGGTTAATGTGGTTCGCAACCTAGCTCGTAGCATCTGGATTTTTATTGAAGAACGCGAACCGCATGAGCAAGAAACTAAGGCCGCTACAGTACGACTTGTCGCTGCTTTTGCTGTAGCAATGAAGTTGCACTTGCGACGTGAGCCTGTGAATTCTGAGCTAGCACCATTTATGTCACAGGATCAGTATCACACTCTGCAACAAGTAAATCATTCTCCTCTACAAATTGCCTTCTGGATTGGAGATTATTTGCAGCAGCAGTACGAAAGCGAACGTGTCAACGTTTATCAGTTGAGTGATTTACAAAAAATGCTCAATGATATGGTAGACATTCTCGGAGGCTGCGAACGCATTTTGAAAACACCCGTGCCCTTGGTGTATACTATAACTCTCAAGTCCTTGTTGGTGATTTACTTCCTTGTAATGCCCTTGGGATTGGTTCATGATTTGGGTTGGTGGACTGGATTAGACATGAGTTTCATTAGCCTCCTGTTGCTCGGTATTGATGAAATTGGCTCTGAGATTGAAGAGCCTTTTGGTCACGATCCCAGCGATCTACCCCTAGATTTCATTTGTAAGACGATCGCAAACAACGTCGAAGAATTGATCTCGAAACCATCGCAAGTTTGTCAAGAGCGATTATCTGCTTGACAGCGATCGCTACAATCTCAATATCGACATATGGAAAAACTTAGGCGTTCATAGCTCAGACTAGACAATCGCAAGAGCTTGGGCGCTTTTTGATTTTGTCACTACTTTGTCACTTTTCCATCCCGATTTTGTTACTTTACGATTTGTAAACTTAAAACTATCAAAATAAAAATTATTAAAAATAGGAGGCTAACATTTCGGTTTTTAACACTTTGAAATCTAGTGAATCTCATGTAGATATAAAGAAATTAAGGTTCATTAGCGATCGCAAATAACAGCGAAATTGTTGGGGCAAAGACGTCTGTTGGAAATATGAGTAAAACTACCTTCAATATTTCCTTTTTGGAAAAATCCAGTCTGGAATTTGTATCCCAAAAAATTCGTCATTACTGCAACAAAAGATTCTTATGATGATTGAAGCAAACCTGGTTCAACACGAAGAGAAAAAAATAACTGTGCTGCACCAGGAGGGGCGCTGGATTCTGTTCTCAACCATTCTGGCATCAAGCATGGCTTTTATCGATGCCTCGGCGCTAAACGTAGCTCTCCCTGCATTGCAGAACGATCTCCATGCCAGCGGCGTACAATTACTGTGGATTATCAACGCCTACTTGCTCATGCTCGCCGCGCTAATTTTGGTTGGTGGCTCGCTAGGCGATAAGCTAGGTCGAAAAAAGGTCTTTGCAAGTGGTATCAGCCTGTTTCTACTGGCTTCGCTGGCTTGCGGATTCGCTCCCACAACCGAATTTCTGATTGGCGCACGAGTTGTACAGGGTATTGGTGGCGCAATGATGATTCCTGGCAGCCTCGCGATTATCACTGCTTATTTTGATGCAGAACAACGTGGTGGGGCGATCGGAACATGGTCGTCAGTAACGACGATGGTAACGATCGCCGGGCCGATGCTGGGCGGCTTGCTTGCCGATGCGGGATTTTGGCGTGGAGTCTTCCTAATTAACCTACCGTTGGGGATCGCTACGCTGGTGGTACTCTACCTTAAGGTTCCTGAGAGCCGCAACGAAGCAGCTTCCAGAGAAATAGACTACCCAGGTGCGATTTTGGCGACTGTTGGACTGGCGTGTCTGACCTACGGTTTTATATCTCTACACGACCTCGGATTTCGCGATCCTCACATCTATGGAACGTTGAGTGGTGGTATCATCGCGCTCTTTGCTTATGCGATCGTCCAAGCACGCAGCAGCCATCCCATGATGCCCCTGCACCTATTCAAATCCTGCACCTTCATCGGTACTAACCTGCTTACCCTGTTCCTGTATGGAGCGTTGAACGTAGGAACTTTCTTCTTATGTCTAAACTTAGTACAGGCACAGGGTTACAGTCAGTCTATAGCTGGAATGGCTGATATGCCTTTTGCACTGTTGCTGAGTGGGCTATCACCTTGGGCTGGTCGATTTGCAGACCGCTATGGCCCGCGTCCAATGCTTATTGTCGGTCCCTCCTTAGCCGGATTGGGATTTATGTTGATGGCCTGTGTTGGCCTAACGCATGGTTCTTGCGATTATTGGAAGACATTCTTTCCAGGAATCGTCGTATTTGGTCTGGGAATGGCTGTTACCGTTGCACCTTTGACAAGTGCTGTTATGGGTTCAGTAGCGACGCATTACGCGGGAACAGCATCAGGAATTAATAATGCTGTTGCCCGAACAGCGGGAGTACTGGCGATCGCCATTGTCGGTTCGGTGGCGCTGTGTACTTTTGCACGAGCATTAGATGTTCATACCGCAAATATTCATCTCTCTAAGGCGGTGCGGCTCTTACTCCACTCTCAAGCAAGCCAACTCGGTCAAACATCGGTGCTAGCGGAAGTTTTACCGGAAAATTCCGATGCAGTTGAAATGGCAATCAAGTTAGCCTTCGTCGATACTTTCCGTCTAGTAATGATTATCTGCGCTGGACTGGCATGGTTGAGCGCGATTATGGCAGCACTTCTGGTCAAACCAATTCGCATGTTTATGGATTGAAACATTGGAATTCGGCTGAACGCTGCGTGCAACTTAAATTGGCTAACTCAATCTCTTGCCCAGGCTTTTTCATTGCCTCTAAGACCGAGAATAAAAAGCTTTTCCGTTAGAAATTACTATCCTGTCCTTTTTCGACTATTAGCCACAAGCGGGGGGTGAGTGAGATTTTCATCATGACGAGGTTGCTGTTCGTGTGAATACTGCTTGAGATAGTAGCCCATGCCATAAGCTGTAGCCACAAAATCATCGGGTGCTCCAGCTGCCTTCAACTTTTGTCTCAAACGCTTGACAAGAGCTTTTACAGCATCCTCATCTGGAGGATCGTCAAAAGACCAAAGGTTTTCTAAAATGTCGCAACGACTCAGAACGCAACCATTACGGCGCAGGAGAAGCTCTAATAGGCGATACTCTTTGGGAGTAAGATGCAACGGCCGACCTTCATAGGTTGCTTGACAAATATTAGGCTCAAGTTGTAATCCTTCCCATTCCATCGCAGGGGATAAGGTGGTATGTCCACGCCGCAATAAAGCTCGCATACGAGCCGACAACTCTTGTAGCTTATACGGTTTAATCACATAATCATCTGCACCTGCATCTAATCCTGCAACTATGTCAGTGGTATCATCTCGAGCAGTCAACAGGAGAATTGGCATGGTATAACCATGAGAGCGCACCCGCTGACAAAGACTGACACCGTCAAGCTTTGGTAGCATTACATCCAGCAAAAACAAATCATAAGCAAAAGTCCTCACAAAATCCCAACCTTTTTCACCATCAGTAGCTATGTCAACAATGTAATGTTGGGCAGTAAAAGCCGCTGCAAGTGACTCAGCAATGCGCTGATCGTCTTCTGCTAGCAAAATTCTCATGATTAATAGCTTCCTTGAGAAACAGCATTGTCGAAACGGCAGATAGCACTTTCCAAGGTTTGGCTTCAACCCACTTCATAGTCGGTAGAATCAGTAACTAGTATTCCATCAAACTATAAAGCTAGAAAGCAATTTTTAGAATATTTGTGAAGTTTTGCTAACTTGGCTACATTTTTACCTATTACAGAGACAGGTAACACCTCTAGAGAAATAAATTTACTGAAGTTTTTCGCAAGAGGGCTTGCTGTCGGAGGATGAGAAACATACTTGCATTTTGCATAAGACACTCAAACCAGCACTCTATCAAGCAAACACTACAAGTTTTGACTATTTAAACTTGTATTTTCTAAGTCCGCATTCGGATGGCTCAAAATTATGTTCACCTCATTATAACAGATGTTAATTTTTTTAAAAAGCTTTCTTAATACTAGAGTTTTTTTTAATTTACGTAGATAATGTTAATTCAAATTCTTCAAAAGGCTTGCTGAGCATCGCTGACAGTCAATAAAACTTACGTCTTAATATCTGGCGAATGTGGCTATTTTGTAACAATAAAAACAGGATTTACTGAACATTAATTTGATTCAGCAAACACCATTTTTGTTAGGATAGCTTTGTTTAAGAGACTAATTTGCAGACATAGATAACTTTAAGAAGAGAACAGGTTAGAAAATATAGTTTGGAAAGATTAAGAGAAAAATTTAAATGTGGCAAATAAATATTCTATGCAATCAGAGCTAAATGCACGCTTTACTAAAGCTAGACAGATAAACTTTAATAATTTATTAATAATCTAATTGTTATACAGTTTCATAGCATATGACGCATTGTACCTTGGAGATTCATTATGTAGACACTTTCAAAATTGTCTACACCCTAAGTATTAAATAAGACTTTGACTCCAAAACAAAGCAGCCGTCATAAACTGCGTAAATTAGAACGCTTTAGGCTACTTTGAGCTATTTTCAGATTTAAATTTCCTCTTGAGCGTAGCTGCTTAGCAGCTTGTCGTTAGACATTGCTTTGAGTTTCGACGTAAAAGACTCGGAGCGATCGCTTGTTTTGGGGGTAAATTGCTCAATGGGAGAATTATTGGCATTTGGCGGAAGAAGCATCCGCTGTTTGTTGGGGAGTGGTACAGGAGCAGTGCTAGCTAGGGAGCTACTATGATCGTGGGGTGATGGGGTGGTGGGGTGGTGGGGAGACAAATTCCCCCGATCTCCCGATCTCCCGATCTCCCGATCTCCTTGTTTTCTTGTTCCTGCATCCTCATTTCTCAACTCCTGAACAGGAGTGCTTCTATTGATGACAGGAAGTTGAGGCGAGTTTGAGACAGAGGTTAAGCTTTCAGGGAATTTGCTGCAAATTAGGCGTTCAAATTCCATATTGAAATGATAAGTAGCCTGTCCCCGTCGCTGCCAAAGTGTTAATATTTGCTGTACCGATATGGCTTTGTAGCGTCCTTGATACAGTGCTTCAATAACTGCTAAATGTAGCCAACTATCTGGGTATTGTTTTTGCCAACGATTAACTAGCTCACTGGCACTATAACCACTGAGATCGAAACTATAGTGAATTAATAAAACTTTTGCCAAGTCGGAAGTTGCACCCAAAGTAGGCGTGAATATTGGGCTTTCGTCTTCAGTCAAGAGGGCTAAATTTTGCTCCCGTCGCATATAGCCTATAGTGCTTTTTGCTACAGTTTTTTGGATGGTTCAAATAAAGGTTGTTGTTTGTTGTTTGTTGTTTGTTGTTTGGACTAATAAACTAGCAACAACCAACCACCAACTATCAACTATTAACAACCAACTACTAAAGACCCTCATAATTATGTTTTTTTACACCCCATTACTAAAGCAAGTGTTCTCCATTCTACTTGTTGCCCACAGCAAAAGTGGAAACTATGTACGGTGAATTTATATTTGGCGTTCGCCCGATCGCAACTAATGCTTGATACACCATTGCTGCTACTTCTGCCCGGGTTGCTTCCCGCGTAGGTTCAATTTGCTTGGGATCTGGGTAATTGACAACGATCCTTTGCAGCGTTGCAGTTGCGACTGCGGCACTAGCATAGGCGGGAATACTATTGCGATCGCTAAAGCCAAGTAAAACATCGGGATGGGCTGCTGATAAGGTAAGCCCGTTTACCAACGAAACAATTACCTGTAGCCGTTGCACATTATGCTGGGGGCGGAAAGTGCGATCGCTAAAACCACCAACAAAGCCGCCCTGTGCTGCTTGCTGGATGGACTTATATGCCCAAAAATCCTTGGGTACGTCAGTAAAATCTGGTGCCGAACGTTTGGGAGTAGGGTTAAAAGCAGCAGTTACTAAAGCAGCATACTGGGCGCGAGTCATAGGTTGATCGGGTTGATAACTACCATTAGCAAAACCACGTGTTAAATTCATGCTTACTAATGCCCGAATAAATCCTTCTGCCCAGTGTCCGACGAGATCGGTAAAGGAGGGAATATCTGCATCGGGATTGACAATGTAAGGAGAAATAATCGGCTTTTGTTTGCCAATTGTTACCAACGCTTGATAGATTAATGCTGCTACTTCAGCGCGAGTGATATCTCGCAACGGTTCTAGTAATTCGGTTTGTGGATAGTTCACCACTAGCAGTTTCTGGGTAGCAACTGCCACGGCATCATTGGCATAACTGGGTATTTGGGCGCGATCGCGATACACTGTTAACACATTTGGATTACCACCACTTAGTTGTAACCCATTTATCAAAGATACTATTGCTTGAATTTTAGTTAAATTTTGTCCTGGCCTAAACGTGCCATCCGGAAATCCACTGATAAAACCCATGCCAGCAGCACGCTCAATGGCTGTTGCTGCCCAAAAATCTGGTTTTACATCTGTAAAATTATTTACTTGATTTTTCTGAGGTAAGTCAAAACTTTTAGCAACGATCGCGGCATACTGGGCACGAGCGATCGGTGCTTCGGGTTGAAAGGTACCATCACCAAAGCCACTAATTAAGCCTTTACTCAGCAATGCTTCCACAAAAGCCGCTGCCCAATGCCCGGTCATGTCAGAAAAGCTAGTGCTAATAGTTACTTTTTTGGAAGTATCTTCTGTAGTCGCGCCTAACTCAACTAATCCTTTTATTCCAACAGGATTCAATAAATTCCCAGCGGAGACTAGTTTTTTAGAAGTAGCATTGTGGACGTCAAAGCTGGAATTGCTGCGAAAAATGTTACCAGCAGGGTCTTGAGTGCTGCCCAAGTCAGGGGTGGCGTTGCCATTTACCAGCAGTCCGCCTTGGGAGTTTTTTTCGATGATATTCTGCCGGAGTACTGGTCGTGCATCTCGGGACAGAGCGATCGCAGTCCGGTTTTCTGATAGTTTATTATTTGCTAATAAAGGTGCGGCAAAGTCACTAATAGCAATTCCTATTGCATTTTTTTGCACAACATTCCGCAGCACTTCCCCTTTGCTATGGCGGGCCATGACTAGCCCAGAGGCTCCATTTTCTACAAATACGTTATCAAGTATTGCTGGTTTGCCAGTACCGCTGACAAACACAGCTTCCCGACCACACTTGATAAAAGTATTGTTAGCTAAAGTTGGTACTGTCGATTCAATCCAGACGCCAGTACCTTTGGTGATGGCGTTGGTTACAGTTACACCCATGAGGCTAGCATCACCTAACAATAGCAGTGTAATATTTTGCACTCCAAAACTTTCGCTTTGATACTCGCTACTTCCGGAAATGATAATGTCCTGGCCTTTGGTTGCTTCGTTACCCACTACCATCACTCCAGCTGGAATGACCAGCGGGAAAATTTCACCATTAGTAGTGCTGTAAGTCCCCGGTGCAAGTTGAATAATCATCCCTGTTTTGGATGCTTTTAAGGCACGAGTGAGAGTTTTATAGGGAACCAACCGTGACCCAGCATTGGCATCATTCCCAGTCACGGGGTTGACATAGAGTGTAGCAACGAGGGTAGAGTTGACCATTGATGATTTATAGATAGGCAAGTTTAAATTATGACAATCAAAAATAACTGTTCACATGCCTTCTGACAAGAATTTTACAAATAGTGGTTGGTGGTTGGTGGTTAGTGGTTAGTGGTTAGTGGTTAGTAGTTAGTGGTTAGTGGTTGGTGGTTGGTGGTTAGTAGTTAGTGGTTACTCCCCCACTCTCCCACTCTCCCACTCCCCCACTCCCCCATTCCCAAATTTCCAGTGAGGTTTAATATTATTGCGTGTCTTACTATCATTAGCGATTAGCCCAAACCAATGATTGAAGTTGAGCATCTGAGTAAAACATACGGCTCGACCCGAGCAATAACTGATGTAACTTTTAACGTCGAACCAGGAGAGATTTTGGGGTTTTTAGGGCCAAATGGCGCTGGTAAAACTACGACTATGCGGATTTTGGCCGGTTATTTACCTGCGACAAGTGGTACAGCTAGGATTGCTGGCTTCGATGTCCATGAAAAATCGCTCCTCGTGCGGCAAAGGATTGGTTATTTACCAGAAACACCGCCGTTGTATCCAGAAATGACGGTCGAGGGATTTTTGTATTTTGTGGCGCGGATCAAAGGAGTTCCGGCTGGCGATCGCACTTCTAAGGTCAAAGCAGCAATAGAACGTTGCAACTTACAAGACAAACGCCACGTCATTATCCGCAAACTTTCTAAAGGATATAAACAGCGTGTTGGCATTGCTCAAGCAATTGTCCACGACCCCCCAGCGATCATTTTGGATGAACCTACCGTGGGACTCGATCCCCGCCAAATTATTGAGGTGCGAAATTTAATTAAAAGCCTAGCTGGTTCTCACACAATTATTCTCTCGACCCATATTTTGCCAGAAGTCAGCATGACCTGTAGCCGCGTGGCAATCATCAATCGCGGCAAAATAGTAGCAACTAATACACCAGAACAACTCATGACCCAGTTGACAGGTGGCTCTGGCTATGAAATAGAAATTGAAGGTGAAGCGAGTTTAGCCAAACAGGTATTGCAAAATCTGCCTGGTGTGAGTTTGATAGAATCAATGCCTGCGGCGGGAATGCACGGTCACTTTCCGAAAGACAATCGTGCTTACCTGCGGGTAATATCGCAACCGAGTGCTGAACCAGGAAAAGATATTGCCGCGGCATTGCTGCGGACGGGATTTGCTTTACATGAAATGCGACGGGTAAGCGCCACCTTAGAAGATGTCTTTTTAGAACTGACCACAGAAGAAAAAAATTTTCAGACTGAGGCAGAATCAGCAACAGCTAATGAGGAGGAAGCGGCTTAGATGGGTGTAGTACTGAGTAATATTGTTGCCATTTATCGCCGAGAGTTACAGAGTTATTTTGTCTCGCCTTTAGCTTATGCGATCACAGGTATTTTTTGGTTTATAGCTGGGTTGTTCTTTATCTTAATTTTGATGGGGCCAGACGGAATTTTGGCAGCAGTAGCCGCATTAGACACCCAAGGACAACAGTTTGGAGTGCCAGTCCCGCCAATAGATGTGCCTTATGAATTTGTGCGGGCATTTTTAGACCGGATGGGATGGTTGTTGTTGTTCGTACTGCCCATACTCTCAATGGGACTTTACGCCGAAGAACGCAAGCGCGGTACTTTAGAACTGTTAGCCACATCGCCAGTGACAAACTGGGCGGTAGCAATCGGTAAATTGTTGGGAGTCGTCACGTTTTTTACCACAATGGTAGTACCGATGCTGGCGTTGGAAGCGATCGCTTTGAGTGCCTCAAGTCCAGCCATGCCGCCAACAATTCCTTTGCTAGGACATTTAGCATTAATTTTGCTAGCAGCAGCAATTTTATCTTTGGGAATGTTTATTTCTTCTTTAACAGACAGCACAATTTTGGCAGCCGTCCTCACCTTTGCCACTATTTTATTGTTGCTGTTTGTGGATTTAATTGCTAAAAATATCAGTGGCCCGATCGGACAAGCCTTAGGCTATTTATCGCTGCTAAAACATTACAACAATCTCATCCAAGGCATTTTTGATAGCAGCAGCTTGGTATTATTTGGCAGTTACATTGTCTTAGGTATCTTTCTCACCGCACAATCAATTGATGCACTCCGCTTTCAAAGACAGTAGTTATTGGTTGGTTGTTGTTTGTTGGTGGTTGGTTGGAATTGCTTGGGTGTTCGTGGTTTGTTGTTGCTTGATTAACAAACGCCTAACAACTAACAACTAACAACTAACAACTAACAACTAACAACTAACAACTAACAACTAACAACTAACTAATCATGAAAATTATCGCTACAAAAAAACTTTGGAAATATCTGATTTGGCTAGGCTTATTCTTAGCTACTGCTGGCTTAGCAACTGGTTTGGTTGCAAACGAGTGGGGAACAATTCCTCTAGCGTTGATAATTTCTGGAACAGTCATCATTGGCTTGTGGCTAGTATTGCAAAGCCAGGAGAGTAACTGGTGGGGGCGTCGTTCCACCCAAGCTGGTACTAATGCCTTAGTTGCAACTTTGGCAGTGTTGGCGATTTTAGGGTTAATTAACTTCTTAGCCAGTCGCTACGAAGTGCGGGTAGACTTAACAGAAACTCAGTTATTTACCCTTGCCCCTGAGTCTAAAGAACTGGTGCGGAACTTAAAACAGCCAGTAAAGGTATTGGTATTTGATGTGGCGCAAAATCCTCAAGATCGGGAATTGCTGGAAAATTATCAGAAGCAAAACTCAAAGTTTCAGTTTGAGTACATCGATCCTCAAGCTAGACCAGGATTGGTAGAGAAGTTTGGCGTCAAAGATTATGGTGAAGTTTATTTAGAATCTGGGAATAAACGGCAATTATTACAGGTAGTAAATGTTAACGATCGCCTTTCAGAAATCAAATTAACTAACGGTCTGCAACAAATCTCTAGTACCAGTACAGCTAAAGTTTACTTCCTCCAAGGCCACGGCGAACGCCAACTTACCAGTGGTGAAGGTGCGATTTCCCAAGCAGTTCAGGCATTAGGCAACAAAAATTACACCACCGCCCCACTCAATCTAGTGGAAAAGTCAAGTGTTCCTAGTGACGCTAATGTCTTGGTGATAGCCGGGCCAAAGCGATCGCTGTTTGACGGCGAGGTGAAAGTCTTGCGAGACTATCTCAATCAAGGTGGCAACTTGCTGCTGGCGATCGATCCAGGTACAGACCCTAAACTTGACAGTTTGCTAACAGAATGGGGTGTAAAGCTGGATAATCGCTTGGCTGTCGATGTCTCTGGTAGCGTCGCGTTTGGCCCTGCTGTTCCCATCGTTACAGAGTACGGACAACATCCAATTACTAAAGATTTTGGTAACAGCATTTCTTTTTATCGGTTAGCACGACCAATTGAAACTACTCCAGTACCTGGTGTTGAAGCAACTAAACTACTACTGACTAAACCCTATCCCAACACTTGGGCAGAAAGCGACTTGCAAAACGAAAACTTGCAGTTCAACGAAGGAAAGGATCTCAAAGGCCCTTTGACCTTAGGTGTTGC
The DNA here is from genome assembly GCF_000517105.1 of Fischerella sp. PCC 9605. Taxonomy (GTDB): domain Bacteria; phylum Cyanobacteriota; class Cyanobacteriia; order Cyanobacteriales; family Nostocaceae; genus PCC9605. Next base: position 522,844 of record NZ_KI912148.1, read on the forward strand.
TTTAAAGCGGAAACTACCAGTTCCATCTCAAGCCAATCCCAGCCCCACTCCTCCTGCTAACCCAACCGCTACCGAATCACGAATGGTAGTCATCGGAGATTCTGACTTTGCTACAGATGGCTCATTTGCACAACAGTTAAATGGAGATGTATTCCTCAATTCCGTCAATTGGGCAAGTCAACAGGATCGGCAACCTCTTTCCATTCGCCCCAAGGAACCAAAGAACCGTCGCATTAATCTCACAAGCGCACAAGCCAATGTTTTAGCTTTATCTTCTCTGTTAGTTTTACCCCTAATCGGATTTGCAGTCGCAGCTATTCTATGGTGGCTGCGAAGGTAATTTGTTGTTAGTTGTTAGTTGTTTGTAATAACTCCCGATTTGCTCATTTTTGAGAAAATAATTCTCTTAAAAACCTAAAGGCTGATGAAGGTTTGAGCACAATTTGTTAGTGTTAACTCCAGATCGCTGTTGAGTGATGGTAATCAGTTGGAGCACAGGAACATGCTTCATCTGGAATGCACTTGATGATTTAGCTTGAACAGCAGGAGGATAACTTGAATCCTACTATTGACCTAAATACTTTATTCAATCTAGATACATTAATTGAATTCTTACTGGGGATCAGTTTGAGCGCGGCGGCTGGCTTTAGGGTATTTGTACCATTGCTGGCATTAAGTGTGGCTTCGGTTGTTGGACATTTAGATTTGCCAACTAACTTCGATTGGTTGGAATCACCTCAAGCCTTAGTTGTATTCGCAGTCGCTTGTTTGCTTGAAATTATCGGATACTATATTCCTTGGCTAGACCATCTGCTGGATACTGTTGCCACACCCGCTGCATTCATCGCTGGGACGATTGTAGCAGCATCCTTTGCCCCTGAGATGAATCCACTGGTGCAATGGACTTTAGCTTTAATCGCAGGTGGTGGAAGTGCAGGATTAACCAAGGGATTGATGAATATCTTGCGCCTAACGTCTACAGGCGTCTCAGGCGGATTAACCAATCCAGTCTTGTCAACCATTGAGCTTACGATCGCAATCGCACTGTCTGTTTTGGCGATCGCAACCCCACTGGTAGCAGGAATCATCGTCATTGGTGTTCTAATATTTGCTATTCAAAGAGTCTGGAAGTTCTTCAAAAGAAAACCATCTTCCCAACAATCCGAAAGCATCTCTACATGAAAGCAAAGCATCAAGTTTTAATGAATGTCAATATTGCAAGATTTTAAAGACCGTAGGAGTGTATGTACATTCTTGTATAGTCGTTAATGTAGCTTTGACGATTTAATGAGTAAGTTTCAAATCGATATCGACTTCGGCAATGTAGATTTCTCTTCCCTTGAGACAGAAGACGATTTTCAAGCAGAGGCGAAAAAATTACTACCTGCTGCACTTGTAAAACTAGGTGAAACTATTGGTGAAAAGACGTGGGAGGAATTACAAAAAGGGGGCAAAGCATCAGGAGGTAAACTTAAATCTTCTCAAAGTGAGAAACGTAAATTTATTCAAGAAACAGGAAAAAATTATCAAAGGAGTGCAAGTAATCGAGAAAGGCAAGAGCTGGAAGAATACATAGTAGAACAATTACGCAAGCACAAACAAAATAACGGTTAACCGCTTGCTTTACCCAGACAATTGGTCAACAATTGCTCTAGCAGTTATCATTGACACCGATTTACTTGCAGCATGAAGACCGTGTTACTAGTTTGATTCGGCTGCTTGCAATTGGCTTACTCTTTTACCCCTGAGTAGGCTTTTTTCTAACTCCTCTAAAAATGGGCAACCGGGAGTCATAAGCAACTATCAATAAATGACAAACGACTGATGACTAAAAAATGAAATTACAGCGAACAACTTTAATTTTGATATTGCTAGCGCTGGGTTTGGGCAGTTTTGTTTATTTCTATGAATTTCGTTGGAAGACTCAGCAAGAGAAAGTCCAGGAGAAAAAGCAGCAAATTTTCTCGTTTGCAGCGGATGATGTGGCGTCTCTGGTGATTAAGACTAAAAAAGCCACCATTATTCTGGAACGCAACCAAGATTCTGAACGACCAAAATGGTTAATGAAATCTCCTCAACAAGCACCAGCCAGTGATGCCATAGTTTCTTATTTAATGGATTTGTTGGTCAAGGGTAAGAGCGATCGCACTTTATCAATCTCTGTTAACCAACTTCCAGAATTTGGTTTAGTTCAACCCCAAGCAACTATCGATATCCAACTCAAAAATCAGAAAACCCATCAATTAATTTTGGGTAAGTCTGACTTTAACCGCCGTTTATTATATGCTCAAACCGATCCTGGTATTAAACCAGATGGGAATGTAAACGTACTGTTAGTATCTACAGATTTTGAAAACGCAGTCAATCGAGAATTATCAGAATGGAAACAATCTACTGATACTGGTGAAAGTAAGCCCTTACCTAGCCTCAATTTACCCACTCCTCAAAATACTAAATAGACAATTAGAGATTAATATCGTGTCCACTTGAATACTAATATAGGACTAGTATTTGATTTTTGAAAAGATACGTAGGGGAGGCAAAAAGGGGTGTGGATTTTCCTCCCCCTTTATTGCCGTTGCGTTACGCCAAAGGCTAACGCACCATTCTATGTTTTTGGGCCGTACTCTCGCCGATCGCACACTAAATTCATGTTCATTAAAAACCCTCACCCCGTCCTGTCGAACACCCCTCTCCCAACTTGGGAGAGGGGCACGGGGTGAGGGCAGATACGGTAACTAATCAAACGGATTTGATATTATAAAACAATAGCCTTTAGGTAATTAACAATTTTGTATCACTACTAATAAATACTAGAATTGGACTTATGGATTAATATATCGATAAATCTTTTGTGTTTTTTATGAAACTTTAATAGTTCTAAATAAGCAAAAGGAACTACGATTGGCCACAGAAGACTAGCTACAACTAAAATGATACCAGAAAAAGAGCGCTGTGCTGAATTCATTTCTTTGTCTTGTAGAAAGAAATCCAGCCATGCACTAAAAAAACAGTAGGTCATTACTAAGTAAATTAGCATAGCTGAATAAGCGAGAATAGTTTTCACCATCATCATCATTGGTTCTTAATTTAAATTAATATTAAGATTGTCTTACCTTAAAACTGCAATCATAACCTAGTGACTAGGTAATACAGGTTTTTTTAAAAAAAATTTTATTAAAAATCATATACAAATTTTTTCTCTTGATGCAGCTAATGTATAGCTACTCTTACAGACATTAGCATTTCGATGTTACGACTTTATCATGACAAGTCCAACAGCAACATTATTAATTTCCTGCCCCGATCAACGGGGATTGGTGGCAAAATTTGCCAATTTCATCTATTCTAATGGCGGTAACATTATTCATGCAGATCAGCATACAGATTTTGCATCTGGGTTATTCCTTACACGCTTGGAATGGCAATTGGAAGGGTTTAACTTGCCGCGTGAGTTGATTGCACCAGCATTTAATGCTATTGCCAAACCATTAAGCGCGAAGTGGGAACTGCACTTTTCTGATACAGTCCCGCGGATTGCTATTTGGGTAAGCAAGCAAGAACATTGTCTGTTGGACTTAATTTGGCGACACCGTGCTAAAGAATTTGCTGCTGAAATTCCCCTGATGATCGGCAATCATCCTCATCTCAAGGAAGTGGCAGAGCAATTTGATATCGATTATCACCACATTCCCATCAATAAAGATAATAAACCGGAACAGGAAGCTAAACAACTAGAATTACTGCGGCAGTACAACATTGATTTGGTTGTATTGGCAAAATATATGCAAATTCTTAGTACTGATTTTATTGCTAAATTTCCGCAGGTTATCAATATCCATCACTCCTTTTTACCAGCTTTTGTCGGTGCAAATCCATATCATCAAGCTTTTGAACGCGGTGTGAAGATTATTGGTGCAACAGCACATTATGCAAATTCTGATCTAGATGCGGGACCAATTATTGAACAAGATGTGGTGCGGGTAAGCCACCGTGATAAAGTGGAAGATTTGATTAGAAAAGGTAAGGATTTAGAGAGAGTTGTATTAGCTAGGGCAGTACGTTTACATTTGCAGAATCGCGTCTTGGTCTATGGAAATCGTACGGTAGTATTTGAGTAAATTATCTCTAAAAACGTGATTGTCTACGATATCCAAGGTTTAGTCAAAACCTATCCGGGACAAACCGAACCTGCCAACAAAAACATCACACTGCAAATTTATCAAGGAGAAATCTTTGGTATTTTGGGCGATAACGGGGCAGGAAAAAGTACACTCGTACGCCAGATGGTAAACTTACTCACCAGTGATTCCGGTGCGATCGCTCTATTTGGAAAGAGTATAGTTACAGATCCCCATCTGGTACAAATGAACATCGGCTATATGCCCCAAGAAAGCGGGTCACTAAATAATCTGACGGTGGGTGAAGCCCTATATTTTACAGCTCACTTGCGAGGGATGAGCCGCATCGATGCCCGTAAGGAATGTAATGCATTACTTGATTTATGGCAAATCCGCGAACTGTGTCACCAACCAAGTTCCCGACTCTCTGGTGGGCAAAGGCGATTGCTACGACTAGCTGTGGCAATGGCAGGTTCTCCACCCGTGTTAATTTTAGATGAACCTACCAATGACCTCGATCCGCAGCGTCGCAAACTAGTTTGGGATATTTTGCGCCACATCAATCAAGAACAAGGCACTACTATTATCCTGATTACCCATGATGCGATCGAGGCAGAAAAGGCAATTCAACGAGTAGGTATCATGCGTGCTGGTGAATTGGTCGCAGTTGGTCGCCCCAGTGAACTCAAGCAGCAAGTTGACAGAATGTTGCGCCTAGAACTTTTCTTTTCACCCAAAATACCGCCAAGCTTACCACCCGGTCTTGCGACAATTCCTCTGGAACCTGGTCACTGGCGGGTGTTGTTGGAATGGAATCAAGTTACCCCAACTCTCAATTACCTTAATTTGGATATGGTGGATGACTTTCGCCTCCACTCAGCAACCTTGGAAGATTTATATCTGCATTATGCTACCAAAGCGTAACCCACCCTCTGTGCTAGTGCAACTGCTGGATTTGTTCTTGATGGAACTGACTAACTGGCGTTGGTCATGGCGGATACTTGCTCTCAACAGTGCGATCGCTCCGATGTTGGGTATCATTGCTCTTGGTAGTTTTGCCCAAGGTTCACAGCAGCCAAACCTGGCATACATCCTCACGGGTAATCTAGTGATGGCGCTAATGTTTGGCAATCTAAACAACATCGCATCTCGCTTTTCCTATATGCGGTTTGCTGGAACTTTAGAATACTACGCCACCTTACCTATTTCCCGCACAGCCTTAATTATTGCCTCCGTCTTGGCATTTTTTCTGCTTTCACTACCATCGCTATTGGTGAACATTATCTTTGGTATTTTCTTTCTCAAAATCCCCTTAATACTGAACCCACTCATTCTGTTAATTATTCCCTTATGTGTACTGCCGTTGGCAGGACTAGGTGCACTTATCGGCGCAAATGCCCGCACACCACAAGAAAGTGACTCTCTCAGCTTGCTTGTGACTATGGGTATGCTTTTTATCGGTTCAGTACTCATCCCAGAAAATCGTTTACCAAATTTTCTATTGGGTTTAGGAAAGTTAAGTCCCGCTACCTACGCTGCATCTGCCCTCCGACAAACTTTAATAGGGCCCGTAACTGGGCAAGTGGTAATTGATGTAGCTGGCTTGCTAGGGTTTACTTTGTTAGTCTTCTGGTTGGTAGGACGCAGGCTGGATTGGCGACAAAGGTAGCGGGCAAAAACTACACAATCCCACGAAAGCACACTCATACCAAGTTACGTTCAGACATAGCAATAGCAATTCGTGCCCTCTCCCCTTCCCCTGTTCCAAATTGGGAGAGGGGTGCCGACAGGCGGGGTGAGGGAAGTATTATCTTTGAGTGCAACTTAGTATCAAATCATCACTCCACCTTAACAAGGGTAGCTCATCTAGAACACCGATTCAGTAATCTTCAAATGAAAAGAAGGACAAGGGAGAGTTGGGGTGATGGGGGGCAATGGGGTGATGGGGAGAGTCTAGTTTTATATTCTCCCCACCTCCCTATCTCCCACTCTCCCACTCTCCCACTTTCCCACTCTCCCACTCTCCCACTCTCCCACTCACCCATAAAGACAATATCTGAATACTGAATCGACGTTCTAGAACATCTCGCGTCCATCCCCGAGAAGGTTTGAATGACAATCAATTCCTTGTTTGACACAGGAATCAGTCCAAGTTTCCTTGATTTCTGGATCCCAACCGTCAAACCAGTCTGCGTGCATTGAATAGCCACCCGGTTGATCGGTGCCGTAAGTGTCAGAAGAAAGTCTCCATCCGGAGGTGTCACCATCTGGTGGAACAGAATACAGAATATTCATCGTAATGGTAGGTATTGCAACTGGATGCGTCGATGGGCAGGCGTTATCCACAGGATAGACGACATGACTTTTATGGTCAGCTGAATCAAGATTTTTACCATCCCAACACTGTGGAAAATCAATACCCATCTTTACAAAGTCACCTACCTGACATTTCGAGTCCGGAATTGAGTCGAGATTGCCAATATATTGATTCCAACAGCCCCAGTGTACATGTTCTGTGTTTTGAGGCCCTGTTGCTTTGGCATTTCCCGCAATCATTCGCAGTCCATCGGGAATTTTATTAATTTGAGAGGCTGAAACCCCAAAGTAACCTGACTTGTAGTAAAAGTGGCTTTGAGCAGGTTGTATCGGTTCACCTTGCTTATCAAGCACTGCTGGCACCCAGTAAGCGCTGCGATTAGCAATACCTCCGAAGCATGTGGAGTTACCACTGCTTCTCAAGCTCTCATAGGTAGAAGAAGCATCAGCTAGGGTATTTCCAAAATAGACGTGCAAGTGCGATTTTCCAGGTTGATTAGGAAACAGAATTGCATCGTCGTTGTTCATGTGAGAGGGGTCGCACACAGTACGAAATGCACCAACACCATCACCAGGTGTCGCGGTTTGTGCATCAGTTGGTCGCACATTGAATTCGCCCGATCCAGAAGCGGCCACTAATTTACTTGATTCAAAAAAGCCCAATAGGAGTATCAGAATCAAGCTCAGCGCAAATTGGTAGAAGAACTTCCATGATTTTTTTGCAACGCTCACCTTCAGATTTGTGCCTAAAGTATTCGCCATAAGTTGTCCCTTGGAGTAACGTCAGTTGGTAGATACCCCTGGGCTTACATAGCTGGCGGATTTAGCTGAAGGAAAATTCAGCATTTGGAAGGGTGTAGGTAAAAGCTAACTCTTATTCGTTCACACCCTTACACGTTTCAAAACTGACATCTTGCACCCTACTCTGCGAGAAGCCGCTGCGCGTCTACGGGTTCGCCAGTCGCTCATGGGGGGAACCCCCTTTCTGCGCGCTGGCTCACCATTCTCAAGAAGAGCTAGAGGCTCTTAATTCTCGTTACCAGATTGAACCTAATAACGAGGGTGGTAGGCTGCTGCCTCTGGGCTGTTGCATAGGCATGCAAGATATGGGAAAAAGAAAGCAAAAGTATGTAAATTAAGTTTTTTGAGATAGTTGCAGACAAAATTTTCTGTTTCCAACCTAGTGGTTCTATCGCATTAGTTTTGATAAGTTGTGAAAGTTCGTAGTTAGGGCTTTAGCCCTTGAAATTGAGCGATAAATCGCTCACTACAAACCTCTAATTAATTCATGCGATTACTCACTAGTAACCAATACCTGTCCCTTTTGAGTGCAATACAGCCGCAACCCCACCCTAATGAAAGACTTAAAAGCTTTCATGCTTGCGTGCGAGATGGAGTCAAGGTGTAATGTATCCTCAACGAGAATTGCTATAGATATCAGACCATCACGAAATCACTAGCAATGGTTTCAAGCCATCTGTTCGGTGTAGGCTCAAGACACTTTTTGGTAGAAGCAAACCTGAAGAGAAATGAGTAGAGGTAGTGAGAGCCTGTAGGACAGAAGCTTTTATCGGAGGTCTGTTGATTTGGGTTGGCTTTGGCGGTTAGATTCAGACCAGTGGCTTCACAAGCAAGTAGATATCTCAATGACGTCTCTGCCTTTTGGTATTTCTTGTTTTAGGGGTTCTTTCTCTGTAAAAACTGAACTTTTAGAACTAGTACTCATCAAGCCCTCGATCCATGAGATTTACGAACACGTTCCACAAGACAACCCACACTCTCCCACAGAATGTGAGTTTCGGTCGAGGTAGAACGCACAATTGCAGGGGTATGTTTGTAGTTGGTTAGAATTACCCCTACATTGGAAGCGGTTTGCTACTTTGCTTTCTTGATAATTAAGCAAGTGTAAACAAGTATCTCCACAAAAAATTAGATACTCGCGAAATCTAGGGATTCGCTTGCAAACCTGTATACGTGCACACCGTCACGTAATTTGCTTTTAACGAGTATATCAGCCTGATGAATTTTTTGTATACACAAAAAATAAAAAAGTCCTTTTGATTTCAAGGAAAGTTAAAGTATTACTTTAAATACGTATATGCAAATATATATGAATTCAAGCATTAAAAGCCGTTAATTCTAGAAAATCAATGCTAATTAGCATGTCACAATACGTTTAATATTACACGCAGAGAATTATTTAATACTTTAAATTAAATAAAAAATACCCAATATTGCTGAGGTAAATTATTTTCTAGAATTGCACAAGATTGAATCAACAATGGCAAGCAAGGAAAATATGATTTTTTTGAGTATCTTTATTAACTAACATTTACTTAAAATCTACATGGTTCGCTTAAGTGAGGAATTAATGGCATTTTTATTTATAAAACTATGATTTATCTAATATTGCCGAGTATTCACATCATTGTTGTCTATGCCAAAAGGAATATTTAAACCTTTAAATGTATTTTTATTTACTAAAAATTTTTATTTGACTGAAAAATAAATTTGACTTTCTAAAAAATTGGTCTAAAATGACTGAAGTCAGTATTGGATGTAATGTTTGAGCTGAGTCTTATTAAATTCAGGTTTAAAAATTTGACAAGGTCTTACTAGAAAAATTCCTGTTATGACTAAAACACCATGTAAATAAGTAAAGGTAAGGACTGAAAAACGTAAGGATGCTTTAGATACTCTCATAGCGTGAGATATGAACATCTCTATCTAATCTTTAGAACCTTGAAATACCGAACGCGTGCAAGTCAGGCTTTCTGATTGACACAAAGCTTATAACTGGAGGGTAGCAAAATGCTTCAGACAAATGGGTTTTTGTCTTTACTGCATCGTTATCAATTGTTACCGCAGATATGGTGTGCCAAAGTTATAGACGAAGCGATCGCGCAATTTTCGACGTTGCTGAACTTGGTCATGAATTATGTTTGTAAAAATTTTTGTAGTTAGACCCAAATCTTTGTAGAAACGTAGCATTGCTACGTCTCTACACACCCGTGAATTGTAAATTCATATTTTGATTCAGCAAAGCCCAATTTTCTTATCTAGAAGCAGAGAAACAAACAGCTTTCGCCCACTTTTGACAACACCGCCGACTAACCTCCACAGAGTTACAAAGGACATGGTTGCAGCAGCACCAACTACTTGAGATAAAACAGCATTCCAATTCCAGCGATCGCCATTATTACACCCGCGATCGCTCTCCAGGTAACTTTCTCTCCTAACCAAATCGCGATCGGAATAATAAACACTGGACTAGTCTGCAACAGGGTAGAAGCAACTCCCGCAGTTGTCAATTTCAGTGCCACCTGCTGCAACCAAATTCCTAAATAAGTTCCGCAAAAAGCTGCAAAGAAAATTGCTAGTATGACTCGCGAAGATTGCCAGTACCCTGTAGCCCTATCTCTTTGCTCCTTTCCCAACTTTTGCAAGAAGTCTAAGGATACCCATATTATCAGAATCAGCACGCCTGCACTCAACCGCAACAAAGCTGCTCACAAAGGGCTGATACTGGTATGAGTGAATGCCGCACGAGAAAAAACAGCCCCTGCGGCATTTGCCATTGCTGCTAACACTCCCAAGCCGATTCCCTGCCATAGGTGCGTTGTAAAATTATTGTTTGTATCAGGAGTACGTTCTGTCACCACCCAAGCGACGCCCAAAATTGTCAGCAAAATTCCGCACCAAGCACTGACATTTAGACGTTCTTGAAGAAAAATCACTGCTGCTATAGCTGTCATAGGCGGGGCAAGGGTTCCCATGAGCAAGGCACGACGCGGCCCCAAAGTATTGATGCTGGCAAAGAAGACTGTATCTCCCAAACCAATACCCACCACACCGCTGAGGAGGATTAAAGACAGCGGAACAGGGGCAATGCTGGGAAATAATTCGCCACTGATGAAGATGGTAAGAAGGAGGAAGGCGATCGCGACTATGCCTTTAATCAAGTTTAGTTGCAACGGTGGGATGCGCTCTCCTAAACGCCCATACACCACAGATGCTATAGCCCACAAACAGGCGGCAGACAATGCTGCTATTTCACCTTCAAAACCTGTTAATGGCAATATTAACAAAATATTAAAAATAATATTTACCCCTTTTCAAACCCTAAAAACTTTTCATATTTTTAAGATATATACCTTTATAAACTTTAGCACTCAATGCAAATCACTGCTAATTTTTGAGGAATAAGCTTTAGCACTCAAACTAATCGAGTGCTAATAAATTTCATCAGATTTAATCCCTATGACATAGATATCAATAACACTTTTTTCAGATGACTTTTCAGTAAAGTTGTACCATCATTTAACAAAGCCAAAATAGCATACAACTTATTAATAAGTGGGATGACTGAAATGAAATACACTTTTGATATTGTTGGGGTATCTCAAATTTTACATTTTCTCAACCACCAACAGCAGACTTTGCAAAAACCACAGCACCAGGGAGTGGAGTATGTGACAACACATACGTGTACACTGGATGCTTTCATCGAGTCTGTGGAACCAGTGCCGCCGAAATGGGGTTGGGATCAAGATGAAGTTGTAGGTACAGTCATTGATTTTTGGATGAAAAACTCCGAGAGTATTCGTTATTGGAAAGCACGTCTAAAGGATGCTGGCAAAGATAATTTAATAGTAGCAAGAGTAGCAGATATTAAAGCTTTACAAGCAGAGCTAGAATATCTTTTAGATGATAATTTGTAACTTGATTATTAATTTTTTTCATTAGCTGTTTATTTTTCGCCACCAACCAACAATTATGTCTAAATCACTATTTAACTTTGGGGCAAATATCGACTAGCTAAAACTGTACGTCTAACTGTGGACAATGGCAATTAACTTTTGCCATGAGTCATATCATGTTCGTTAAAGACCTATAAAAACTGTAGGGGCGGGTTTAGCAGATAAAATGTCAGTTCAATTTATATATCGTTCACAAAACCCGTGCCTGCGATAATCTGTTTAATTTAATGGACATGATATAAATATAATTTACTTATCAAATCATAATCGAAAGAAAAGAACAGACTTTTTTGCGGTAACAAAACTTACATGTATTTAAATAAACAACAATATCTGAAAATTTACGTTAAAATATTTATTGAGAAATGATATTTATACTAAGGATTTCAAGTGATAATTACAGTTAAGTACTAGATTAGTATATAAAAAAAAATACTTTATATGTGAAATTTTACTTAGTTACAAATTCTGTAGCGTCAGGTTATTTGACGTTCGATTCCTGAACAATAGTGATTGTTGTCTAGTTGAGAAACTAGTTTATGACTCAGAATGAGAATAATGCTCAGTCGAAAGTCAATCAATCTTCTCTATATTCAGTTACAAGATACTGGGGTAAAGTTGAAGTGATAGAGAAGGGAAGTAACTATAGTATTAATCGTATTGAAATCAAACCTAAGCATGGTATTAAACCACAAATCCATTATCACCGTAGTGAACACTGGGTTATAGTTTCTGGTACAGCAAAAGTTATCTGTGGTAATAGTGAAATATTACTGACTCGAAATGAATCAACTTTTGTTCCTCCCGCAACGCTTCATAGGGTAGAAAATCCAGGTTTTATTCCGTTGATTATCTTGGAAATTCAAAATGGTGAGTACTTGGGTGAAGACGATACGGAGCGTCCATTGGACTTGACTTTGGTCTAGCCTGTAGCACACAGTCAATTCCTACATTACTGCTTGGCGTCACTGGGCGAAAACTTTGGATACTTTGCTCAGCATGTAGTCGCCATATCTTCCGCGAAAGTGATGAACGCTAGGATGGGGCTAGTGTTCATCACTTTCGCCATTCATTACCACTCCATCTAGTTCTATTGGCTTCACTTCGGCGTTGAAGTTGGGGTCGAAGAAGGACGGAAACGAAAGGCGATCGCGTTCCGACCTAAACACGATAAGGTTACGAATGTGATAGAAGCCACTTTCCCTGCGTCTGTGAGTAGAGTGTAATACTCACAGTTGTTCAAGAATTAGGCAACAATTGGCTACAACAAGCACTGATTAAACCACAACTGCTCAACAGCCTTCCAACTTTTTGGGCTGCGATCGCTTACCATAGAGCATTAAGCAGATTGACATATTACAAGTTCTCCCTTGCTACAATCATGATAATTTCCGATAGCCTTAACTACCCTGAAGAAGATGAAGCTAAGAGTAATTCTAGAACCTAGTGATAAAGGTGGCTACACTATCTATGTTCCCTCGTTACCTGGTTGTATCAGCGAGGGTGAAGATATTGACGAAGCATTAGCAAATATTCAAGAAGCCATAGAACTTTACCTTGAACCCGTAGAACACGAAGTCTCCTCTAAGGAAGGCATTATTGTCCGAGAGTTAGTTCTATGAGTAAGTACTAAAAGTTCTGGATTATCTATTGGTATTTGATCCTTATTTCTTCCCTGCTACAGCTAGTTGACCCTAATTCAAGCAATTGCGATCGCCCCACAAATATCCTTGAAGCACTAACCACACCGATAACTTAGCAGTCTAAGGGTGCGCTGGAGCGGCTGCAACTAAATCTTATGCAACACACCAAGATCTTTCGTCAATCCGCTCCAAGCAAATTGTTTAGGCGTCATGTAGATTACACTACAGAACTCGAAGATGCATTACGCTACTTATACGTAACTTTATCGCAATAACAACTTTCGACCCAAACGCAGAATTCTGCGAACTCTCGTAGAGTAGAATTCCTTAGCAAATTAGGAGATGAGTCGATTGGAAATTCGCAAAGATGACCTGACAGGTAAAAAGATCGCTGACTTTCTCCGGGAACATCTCGAAGAAATGTATGAGATTACACCACCTGAAAGCGTTCATGCTCTTGATTTAGAGGCATTGCGCTCACCCGATATTACTTTCTGGTCGGCTTGGGAGGGCTCGGAATTACTCGGATGCGGGGCACTAAAAGAACTAGATTCAAGAAGTGGTGAAGTCAAATCAATGCGTACTGCCAAGGCTCACCGCCGTAGGGGTGTCGCCTCGAAGATTCTTGAACATATCATAACACAAGCCGAACGGCGTGCTTACGATTGCCTGAATCTGGAAACAGGGGCTCTGCCTGAGTTCGCTCCGGCACGAGCCTTGTACATACGGTATGGGTTCGAGTACCGAGGCCCCTTCGCCGAATACATTGATGACCCGAATAGCGTGTTTATGATGAAAAAGCTCTAGGTTTTGCTTCTCGAAATTGGTGTATCTCTTGAAAATCTGGCAATGACGAAATTCCCTACATATCATGGCGATATCCAGAATTTTGTCAATAATATCCGAATCAGGAAATTATTACGATGCATATTCTTTCTTCCCTCTCCCTTATTAGGCAATATTATTTGTTGTGGCATCCCAATAGCTAAAATTTGTTTCAATTTGACTCCAAGCCAGTTCAATAATGCCTGGTTTTGAAGAACCATTATCAATACCCCAAGGATTAAAGAGTGTAAAAGTTTGGGTAGAAGAATTGTAATCTAGCAATACATAAGCATGATTGGCGATGATATTGTAGTCAATCACATTTGATTTTGTACTTAGACCAATCATTTGACCAGAATAAAAAGCATTAACTATTGAGTTAAAATTGAGCAGGTTGGCAAGGGAAGTGTTGAGTCCTGTAATGTGTGTGAGTGCATCACTGACATACCCACCATTATTAATACCGTTGTAGGAATTGGTATTATTTTGATAAATCCATCCAGATTGATTGAGTTGAGCGTAAGCTTTTTCAGCCAAAGCGACCCATAACTCATTTGTAAAATCATTATGATAACGACTTTTGTTGGCGTAAACTAAATACCCCTCTTGATTGGTTGGTAAATACCTATCTACTGTCAGATAATCAGCAATCCCATTTTTGTAGAAGCGCACTGTAAAAGTGTTATCGCCATTGTCAATGAACATACTTTCAATTGTGCTGAATGAACGCAAAGCTACCGCTGCTAAACCTGCCAGATAAAAGCAGTCATTAAGATTACCTTGTTTCACATCTTGGTAACTAATACCGTTTTGGAAGAGAGAACCGCTAGCGTATTGATATGTGTAGGGGGTTGTTGGGCGATCGCTACCCAAAAACCATTTGCTAATTAGGTTCTCTATCTGAATATCACTGCTACCTGCATACAAATTGCCCAGTGTGTTACCCTGATAAATCTGATTGGCAGGATCGTCTTTGACAACCTTATGAAACAAAACGCGCACATATTCTGGCATTCCTAAGAAAGAGGCGTTACTAACTAATGTGCCCAGATCTGTCAGTTCGCTACCATCAACTATACTATTGTCTTTTGCTTCTCGCAGGATAGCGATCGCATCATTGCGATCGAGGATATTATCTGCAAAGCGCCACCTTGCTGCCTCACGTATACCTGCATCTTGAATGTTCCGATCGAACCAATCTTGAATTGGAGGGAGCACAACATTAAAACTAGTGTGTATACTGTCAGTGCTAGCACCAGATTTGTCATAAGCTTTTGCTGACAATAGATAGTTACCAATACCTAGATCGGGCAAGCTGTAGTCAAAACTGGCATAGCGGTTATCACTGCCATTGACATTGAAATTAACTGCATCGCTAATGTCTTGCCAGTCGCCACCATCTTTTTGCAACCAAAAATCTACTCGTGCTAAGTCAGCTGTACCATTGCCATCAAATACGCTGGTATTGCTGAGGCTGACAGTTTCACCGGGTTGATAGCTGGTTTGACTAGTGCCTAATTGTAATGACTGGGGTGCTTCATTGCCAGAAATCTTTAAGTTGTAGTAGGTATTTTTCTTGCGATCGGCTCGGTAAACTCGAATGTAGTAAGTGCCTTGATCCAATGTCGTGCTGATTGACTCAGCCCGCTTGCGACGGGCATAAGAACCTGCAATTACTGAACCATTACTATTAAGTAACTGTAAATCGGCATTTGCCGAAAGACCATCTACGACTAAATTTAAGCTACTACGACCACTGAGGTTAACACTGTAGTAATCGTATTTATCACCCCGACCTACCCAGTCTCTGAAAGTTTGGGTAATATAATTAACATTTAAATTTCTAGAAATATGTAAACTGTTACCGGCCAAATCTGCTGGCATAATTCTTCATTCTTTAGTTGTAAAGTTAATGAAAATTTGGCAATGGCAACTATGAAACCCTTGCCTAAAAGGGCTTTGCATGCAAAGACAAAATTAAAATTCGACAGCCGCACTTCTATGCTGCTGTCGTTTGTGGCGAAAATGGTATGTAAAAATTACGTATTTTTAGATACTAAAATTAATATATTCGTAAGTAATATTATTGTTGGTAAGACTTGAGAAAAAAGAATGAAAGTAAAAAATATTACTAATAAATTACTGAAGCAAATTCACTCGAATTTTGCATCATCAACAACGTAATTTGATCCCCTTGGTACAATGTGGTGGAGATAACTAGATAGTTAGAATATGACCAAAAACTTGATTTTATGGGTGCTATGATTTTTTGGCTGAAGATATTTGCTGTGGAGTGCATAAAGTATCTGCGATTATCTGCGATCGCACCTTCAGCCAGTAACTGAGTAAGGATAATCTCTAGCTTTTGGAATTTTTAATAAAAAAATAAGTATTTACGCCCTGCGTTGGTTTATAGTGACCGAGTGTGGTAAAAAGTTTCTGCACCTTCGGTTATGAGAAGTTACTGCCACGGAAAAGCTAACCAAGAGGCATGACAGGGTTGTTGCTAAATTGGCAAATAAATATTGCTTGCTTAACGGGTACAGATAAACATTAAACTTAAAATTCCAGCGACCGCATAACCTCTAGCTGAAAAATCAACCATCATGTCTAAGGTTCTCGTCTCCGATCCAATTGATCAAGCTGGGATCGATATTTTATCCCAGGTTGCCAACGTTGATGTTAAAACAGGTCTGAAACCAGAAGAACTAGTACAAATCATTGGTGAATACGATGCACTGATGATTCGTTCTGGTACTCGCGTCACGAAAGAAATCATTGAAGCTGGTACACAGCTAAAAATTATCGGACGTGCGGGTGTGGGTGTGGATAATGTAGATGTTCCCGCCGCTACCCGTCAAGGAATTGTAGTCGTCAACTCTCCAGAAGGAAACACGATCGCCGCTGCCGAACATGCGATCGCCATGATGTTGTCCTTATCTCGCCATATCCCCGATGCTAATGCTTCTGTAAAACGTGGTGAGTGGGATCGCAAAACCTTTATCGGAGCTGAAGTCTACAAAAAAACTCTGGGTATTGTCGGCTTAGGTAAAATAGGCTCCCATGTTGCCGCTGTCGGCAAGGCAATGGGAATGAAATTACTTGCTTACGATCCCTTTATCTCGACAGAACGAGCTGAACAGATTGGCTGTCAACTGGTGGATCTGGATTTATTAGCGCAGCAAGCAGACTACATCACGCTGCACATCCCTAAAACTCCAGAAACTACTCACCTCATTAATGCCAAAATGTTGGCAAAAATGAAACCCACTACCCGGATTGTCAATTGTGCTCGCGGTGGCATCATTGATGAAGAAGCTTTAGCTGCCGCTATCAAAGAAGGTAAAATTGCCGGCGCTGCCCTAGATGTGTTTGAATCAGAACCACTAGGAGAATCTCCCTTAAAGTCTTTGGGTAAAGAAGTTATCCTGACTCCCCACTTGGGCGCTTCAACAACCGAGGCACAAGTGAATGTAGCAATTGATGTTGCCGAACAAATTCGGGATGTGCTATTGGGATTACCAGCGCGATCGGCTGTCAACATTCCTGGACTAGGCCCTGATGTCTTGGAAGAACTCAAACCTTATATGCAGCTGGCGGAAACCTTGGGTAATCTAGTTGGACAACTGGCTGGCGGTAGGGTGCAATTACTCAACGTCAGACTGCAAGGTGAAATAGCAACCAACAAAAGTCAGCCCTTGGTAGTAGCGTCCCTGAAAGGACTACTTTACCAAGCATTGCGAGAACGGGTAAATTACGTAAATGCCAGCATTGAGGCAAAAGAGCGAGGAATTCGCGTCATTGAAACGCGGGATGCTGCGGTAAAAGACTACGCTGGTTCCCTGCATTTAGAAGCTACAGGTTCTTTGGGCACTCATGCTGTTACAGGCGCTTTGTTAGGTGACGGAGAAATCCGACTTACCAACTTAGACGGTTTTCCGATTAACGTCCCCCCCAGCCCGCATATGCTGTTTACCCTGCACCGGGATATGCCAGGAATCATTGGTAAACTAGGTTCCCTACTGGGCAGCTTTAATGTCAATATTGCCAGTATGCAGGTAGGCCGTAAAATCGTTCGCGGTGATGCGGTCATGGTTCTCAGCCTCGATGACCCCTTACCCGATGGGATTTTGACTGAGATTACTAAAGTACCTGGAATTCGTGATGCGTATACAGTAACACTTTAAAAAGGGAATAGGGAGCGAGGATCGGGGATCGGGAAATAAATAGGAAGAAATTCTTCCTTGTCTCCCTTCCCTTGTCTTCTCCCGATCCCCAAATTATCTATGGCTAACACTTGGTGGGAACTACAAATTTTTTGTGAACCAGACTTAGAAGATACTATCTTTTGGCGGCTGGCAAATTTTGGCTGTCGTGGTACTGCAAGTGAAAAGAAAGGGAATCATAGTCTAGTTAGGGCTTACTTGCCAATATTCCAAGCACAGCTTTTGGATTTGGCTGCACTGTCGCTGTGGCTGCGCCAAGACGCCTTGTGTGTAGGAGTTCCTGAACCTACCATGCACTGGCAGTTGATTGACGAACAAGATTGGGCCAGTAGCTGGAAACAATACTGGCAACCGCAGGATATTGGCGATCGCTTCTTGATTAACCCCGCCTGGTATCCAGTTCCAGAAAATAGCGATCGCTTGATTATTCGCCTCGATCCCGGTATGGCCTTTGGCACAGGCAACCATGCTACAACTCAGTTGTGCTTGGAATCCTTGGAAATGCGGCTTTTAGAACCTCCTTCATCTTTGCCGAAACGAGAGGAACAGCAAGAAGCTGCGGTAATTGCGGATATTGGTTGTGGTTCTGGTATCCTTTCCATTGGTGCTTTGCTACTAGGAGCAAAGCAAGCCTATGCGGTAGATACCGATCCCTTAGCGGTACAATCAACTCAAGAAAATTGTTTACTCAACGGCATTGCACCAGAACGCTTGCTGGTAGCACCAGGAAGTGTAGACGCTTTGGCAAAAATGCTTTCTGAATCAGTAGATGGTATAGTTTGCAACATTTTAGCTGATGTAATTATCGAATTAGTTCCGCAAATGAGTGCGATCGCCAAACCCAGCACTTGGGGTATCTTTAGTGGGATTTTAGTGGAACAATCGAAAGCAGTCGCTGACGTTTTAGAAAAGCACGGTTGGATAGTAGCAGCTCTGTGGAAACGCAAAGAATGGTGTTGCCTAAACGTGCGCCGTTCTTAGAAGTCTATCAAGATTTATTAGCTTGGTACAGCATTGCACAAATTCGTAACGAATTAAATTTGGAAAGACTCTGCGTTCCTCCGCGCTTACTCCGCGCCCCTCTGCGTTGAAAAAAGCTGCGATTTCACCCAAAGCTGGACTCAGGAATAGGCAACAGCTTAAGCTTAGCAAACTCATAGCGAGTTGCTTAGAAAATCCAATATTTTGGCATCCCCCTATCTTCTTTTTCATGGAAATAGGGGGATCATATTCATACCAAGTTGTGTTCAGATATAGCAATTCGTGCCCTCTCCCCCTCCCCTGTTCCAAATTGGGAGAGGGGCTGGGGGTGAGGGAAGTACTATCTTTGACTGCAACTTAGTATCAGATCTGGTTTCCGCAGGGTAGAAACCTGGTTTTTCAGGCGGTGTGTTTTAATCTGTTGTTATTAGCTTTGTATAAAGATGCCAACCACTCCACAATTTGCGAGTTCACCACATCGGGTACTTCATCATGGGGGCAATGTCCAGCACCTGGAATGGGAACGATTTTGATATTTTTACCATCCTCACGTGCTTGTTCGTATATCTTTGCGCCTGCGATCGGTGTCCAGGGATCGTCCGCACCCCAAATTACCAACAGCGGATGTTGGACTTTGGGTAATATTTCCGCAGGGGTGGGCCCAGGAGGTGCTGTCAGGATGGAAGCAAACACTTTCTGCGCTCCCGGATCGCAGGAAGGTGTATAAAGCATGTCTACCAGTTCATCAGTAACGGCTTGGCGGTTGCGATAAATCTGGTAGAGTGTACGGCGAATTTGATGTTTTTGGCGGATGCGGTTAAATACGAAAGTCCCTGTAATTGGATGACCGACCAACTTGTTAAAAGCTGCCATGACAATTCTAAGTGGTGGGTTCAGTTCGTGGGGACGATGACTCAACCCTCCCGCAGAGTTAATTAACACAGTACCGGCAGCAATTTCTGGATGTTCTGCCACTACCATCAAGCTTAAAAGAGCGCCGATAGAGTTGCCGATAAATACGGCTGGTTCTTGAATGTGTGCCGAGCAGAAATCTTTGAGCAGTTCTACCCACACCTCTACAGTGTAATTAATGGGTGCTTTATCGGAGCCACCAAAGCCCAAAAGGTCAACGGCAAAGACTTGGTAGCCAGCATTTGCTAAAACGGGGATATTTTTTTGCCAGTGTCCAATACAAGCACCAAAGCCGTGAACTAAAACCAAGGGTTTGCCTGTACCTACAACAGTGTACTGAATTTTGTAGCCTTGCCAAGTCCAAAAGTGTTTTTCAAACGTGGCTGCTGTTGGTAGCTGCTGTGTGTTTACAGTCATTATTATTAACATTAGTAAACTATTTATTTATATATACCAATCTTATTCAGTTGTAAAAATTCCATTATTTTAGAAAATCGGTTTCTTTTAAAATCATCAATTTCAGAATCATTGCTAAGTATAACAACCAAATTAAACGTAAGATCCCCAACTACTCTAAGAAGCCGGGGATCTTTGTTCAGCAGTGCTGTACCTTTGATATTAAGTAATAATACCAATTCTACATGAGTGCCAATTAACACTATAGCGTATTAATTGTTAGTCAATTAATAATTACTAATTACTTATTATTATTGATTTGTGTTTGCAATCAACTTTTGATCTTTATATTGCATTTCTAAGAGTTCTGGGACAGTGACAAAGCTATAACCCTGGTTTCTCAATTTGCTGATAATTAGTGGTAGGGCCGCTACTGTATGAGAACGATTACCTCCACCATCATGCATTAGCACAATACCGCCAGGCTTAGACTGTTGTAGTACTCTATTCGTCAAAACAGATGCAGAAGGACGACTATAGTCTGCGGAGTCAGCCGACCACATAACCACAGCGTAATTTTTACCTCTGGCATAAGCTGCTAAGCCATT
The DNA here is from genome assembly GCF_000517105.1 of Fischerella sp. PCC 9605. GTDB lineage: Bacteria > Cyanobacteriota > Cyanobacteriia > Cyanobacteriales > Nostocaceae > PCC9605. Next base: position 543,632 of record NZ_KI912148.1, read on the forward strand.
GTGCAGCATTCCACCAGGAGGCCGAAACAAAGTTGTCTTCACACCTGTAACTTGATAGATTAAATCTGATGTATTGTCAATTTCAAAAGCAGCTGCTTTTTGGTTAAAGTAATGATACCAATGATGCCAAGAGTGGTTGCCAATAACATGACCTTCAACCACAATTCGCTTGCCTAACTCAGGATTATTTTTGAGGTATTTCCCGACAACAAAAAATGTAGCTTTGATGTTATTTTCTCTGAGTATTTCCAGTACTTGGGCTGTGTACCCAGGCCAGGGACCATCATCAAAGGTAAGAGCTATTACTTTTTTGTTGGGAGCGAGTTTTGCCTTCCTAATTATTGTTCCTTGAAAACGTGTAGGTAAAGTATAGGAAAAACCTTTTGCTTTTGCTTCTTGTTGCCAACTTGTTAGCATTGCTGGCTTAAATTTTTTTAAACGCTGCTGAGTTCCTACTTTTACTTCTATATCATTGATATTTTTTATAGTCTGCTTAGTTTCAGCTTGAAAACCAATTAAATTAATAGGTATAATAAAACCAATAGTTAAGCTGCTGCATAGGGCAAGGAATGCAAATAATATCCCTTGCGGCCAAGCAAACGACTTATTGTTTTCCACGTTATAGCTCCTTCACTGATTTAACCGTCACACACCTATCTGACGGTAATTTATAGCACAGTTTTTCAGATAATATTTAGATACCGTACTGTTTTCTGGAAAGCTTGAAAAATCAATGCAGATTCATAGAAATCCAGATATCAGGAAGATAAATTACACAGGTTTAGCTTTGGAAGGCCAATGCTAGAAATTGCTACTCTATATTTCTTAGTATTTAATATCAAAATATTAATTTCACACCCCATAAAAATATATTCTACTGCTGAGCTATATTATTACCTTGAAAAAAAATATTAAGTTTCTGGCTAACTTTTGCAATTCAGCTCTCACAAAGTAGCTAGACGCCGATCGGTCAAAATAGTTTCTGATCTACAAGAGATACTAAAACTTTAACCAAACTAGATGCTTTTTTATTTATAGCTTAGTTCTGCTAAGTCTTTTTCATGAGTTTTTAACGCTGATACTTCAGTAATTAAGTACCAGAAATTAGTTAACATCTAAAATCTGAGTTTTCTAAACCCAGTAAATTAGACGTTCTCTTCATTAATATTACAATTAAATAAATATTTTTACAGTATAAATACTGAATTTTTCTAATTATTTAGAAAATATCAATTTTTAGCTATATAGACATACTTTAATTCGACTATTTAAATTCCGACTTAGAAATCAGATTATATACATATACTAATTTAATTTACTAAAGTAATTTTTGTTTTTAAGTAACAAAATTCAGTAACGTTATTGATTGAGGCGATCGCATTCGCAGCTAGCGATCGCCCCTTTGACACCCTAAAATTGCTGGCTTAGTCAGAGTTGAGTATAGGGAAGCCTGCCTAATCGCCACCTCTGACTACATTGTTCATTTAACCCAATACGCTTGGAACGAACCCACATCTTAGTAGAGAAGACTATTTTCCTCTTAGTGTCTTAGTGTCTTAGTGTTTCAATAATTCTTTTTTCACCACCCTACTCTGCCTTGAGCCGCTGCGCGTCTACGGGTTCGCCACTTTGCCTACCCTGGCGGGAAGCCGCTGCGCGTCTACGTGACGGGAAGCGGAGCCACTGCGGTGGACGGGTCTCCCGGCATAAAGCATGTGGCGTCCAAGACGGCAAGTGGACTCACCAAGACACAAAGACACCAAGAAAAATCCATTTCCAAGACTCACACCTTGACAGGGGTATCCCCAGTCCCTAATCACCAATCCCCAGTCCCTTTTACCCAACCCAGAGGTTTTGAGCAAAGCCAATAGCAATTCTGGCAAGTATAACAGAAAACCAGCCTAAGATTAAGTATCCTTGACGGGGATAGCGTTCTAGCAAAACACCGAGAGCTATACTCAAAGGTACAAGACCGTAAGCCAGACGGCTAAGGGAGATCGTACCACCAGAGGCTAGTAACAAAGCAACACCGCAAAAACCGTAAAAAATTGTAACTGAGGTCAGTTGTTTACGTAAGTGCCACAGTAGATAGCCACCTCCCAAAACCATTACTGCGTTAAGCAAATGATTGATGAATTGTTCATCAACAAGTATCAACAAAAATGTCACCAGGGCGTAAAAGCTGTAGAACAGCTTGATAGAACTCAACCTTTGTCGGTAGCGCCACAAACCATAACCACTGCTGACGAGAATGCCAAACGATAGCAAATGCAACAGGTTTTGAATCGAACTATGCCGCCAATTTGATGTACCTATGGCTATATTCAGCAGCATATTCAACCAACCTCGCCAATCAAATCCAAAAGAGGGTCGCCATCCTCGCTGGGCATGAATAAAAGCTAGAGGATCGCCAAAATCAATTGCACAATATAGACAAAACAACAGCAGTCCAATCGCAGTAGCAAAAGAAGCAAGGTAGGCAATAGATGGTCGGCGTTCTCTCCAACTTGCAATTACAAAAGCCGGGATGAGTGCTAACCCCGTAGGGCGTGTTGCTGTTGCCATTGCACCCCAAAAAGCAGTCCAGCGATATTGATGGCGATCAAAAGCACGTAAAGCGGCCGTACTCAAAAATAAGTACAACCCTTCGGTATAAATGACTGTCCCGAATAGAGAGAGAGGACACCAAGCTAGGACAGTAGTAGCCCATCGGGCGCTGTTTATACCATGATGCTCTAAAATCCAAAAATAGACACAATAAAGCGCTGCAAGAAATGCGAAGTTATTTACGAGTACACCTGCAACTTCAAATGATAAGCCCAGGTTCATAACGCCGCGAAGCATTAAAGGAAACAATGGAAAAAAGGCAATATTATGTTGACGTCCGTCATTGACAAATTCATATCCAGAAGTAGTTATATTGTGGTAATGTACGCTATCCCAAGCATGAAATACTCCCCAGCCAAAGCTGGGTACAATTCCATCTTCAGGCTTGGGTAGATTGGGTGCGATCAGCAACATGGCAGTCCAAATAAATAATCGGCTGACAAACCAAATTGCTGTTGGAAAAAGAAAATCATTTTCCCATAAACTTTTTTTGATAAATATTTGAACTTGGGCCATAAGCATGAATGTTTTTAGACTCCTTGATTCATTCTTAGACCTATGGCTGTGGCATTGCCATTTCTGTTTAATAATGTGTGCATTTCACTCCTCCACTAAGATAAATAACGACTGAAAGTAAATAGTCTAGAAAATTTGTCAACAGTCATTAATCAGCAGTTAATATTTAAATACTATTAACTATTATCATCAGGATTTCTCTATAAATTGATAGTATTTATATGAACAATTTTGGTAGAAAATAAAAATTGATTAAAATCACCAGATTTCACTGGAAAATAGAGAATAGGGAATAGGTAAGGGGAAGCGAACACTAGCGGTGGAAATTTTGAACAACTCCAACCAAGAGTGTGAGATCTTCAAGGATAAATTTTGCGATCGCAGAGTTACTTCAAAACATAATGCTCCTCAATTTCTTGTTCATTACTGTAAGTTTTAGAGTAATTATCGCTGATATAAGTCATGAGATGGCGATCGCTCTTAATTTGAGAAGTCCACCTGGTCAGAATAATTTGCTCAGGGCGATAATTTTGTAAAACAGCAAGCATTTTTGTTGATGTCAAATCTCCAGAATTCAGTCTTTTATATGACATCACAGCAATTTCTGGAGGTACGCGTAAACCAGCGTAAAATCCATAGATAGGATTATCTGTAAATATCCATTGGGTGGAATTTTTATATTTTAAAACCATCTGCATAAGTTCGATATTCTTAGGTACGCTTCCCCGAGGATTAGGAGGAGTTATAATTATTAGGCAAATCATAATCAAAATTAAAACATAAGGTATTGTAAGTTTTTTCAGATTCATTAAATTTAAATTGCCATGACTTTTTTTGATAAAAAAATCACGTAATAAATCAAATCCATAAGCACCCAACCAACAAATAGGAATAGCCAGCAATGGATAATAATGATACCAAATTGGTTTATGTCTAAGTAAAATAAATGTAGCAGTAACCAGCCAGGTTAGAGGAAGAAGACCATTTTTTTGTTTTTTGGAAAAAATAGCCCAAATACCGATGAAAGCAAGAAATATATAATCATAATCTTGACTAATCATGTAGTTGAGATATTTGAGGTTGTTAAAATTTTCTAATCTTGAATCTGACGGTTGGTTGAGATGAGTTCCAAGGAACTGTTCGTAATTCCAAAATTGTTGATATTGTGAACCAATCAAGATATAAATAAATACCAAAGATATTAACCATAATGAAATAGCTTTTAACTGAATTTTTAATATTTTCCTTTCTTCAATAAATTTACTTTGAAAGGCTAATAAATCAAAAAGCATCAAAGGTATTAGATAAAGAGTAAATAATTTTGTTTGCAAAGATAAAGCAAGGCAGCTACCAGATAAAACTAGATATAAATTGCGATAATTTTGTTTATACAAATACAAAAAATAAATAGATAGCATTGCCAATGCTAATGATGGAATGCCAATCATTACGGAAATACTGAGGCGAATATACAGCCAAGAAGTGAATAATAAAATAGTGGCTACTAAAGCTGCTAAACTTCCTAAAGTAAGGCGAATAATTTGATAAAAGCACCATATTAATAGTGCTGAAAATAGAAGCGTTAAAAAGCGTGCAGCAAATATTGAGTTACCAAATATATTTAACCAATGTGATAAAAGGACAGTAAAAATTGGTGGTTGGTCATTCCAAATTTGGGTATAGAGAGCAAAACCTTTTGAGTAAAGAAAGGCTTTCATTAAATTAAAGCCTTCATCATAGTCAAATTCAAAGGTTTGCGTGATTGGCTGCAACCTAATGAGAAGTACTATACCAACAAAGAGAGCTATAATTAATAGCTGAAAGAGAATATTTTTCCATCTGAGCATACTTATGCCAATTGTAAATAGTTAGTAGTTAGTGGTTAGTGGTTAGTGGTTAGTAGTTAACAACCAACTACTAACTACTATCTAATTTTTAATTAAGACTTCTTCACAAATAAATAAACGTCATCACGCTGGTAACTCAGTTGAAACAATCCATTATTTTTCAATTGATTAACTAAGTTGTTAACCACCTCTGGATTGCCAGCTCCTCCGGGATGACGTAGATTGAGCAATATATACTCAAAATGATTTAAATCAGCTGGTGGCGGAATTTGATCGTCAACATATTGAATCTGGGAGCGATGAGTTAAATGCGGAGTTATACTGTGGGTAGTTAAAACAACGCCTTGAGTTTGAACTTGGGCGATCGCTTGTCGCGTTGCTTGCCAAGTATCGAGTTCGCCCAAATATATAGACCAAAAATTGCCATACTTCGCTAATGCAAAGAAAGCCACTACAGCCCACAGAATCATAGCCTTTCTAGTACGCAGCCATCCTTTTCCAGCAGCGAGAGTGGAAATTACAGCCAATAATAAAAAAGGCAATACTGGCAGTGAATACTGTTGAGTTAAGTCTCGCTGTACATGCAATTCAGAAAGAGAATTTACCACCAGCACTGGAATAGCACTCACTAAAGGAGTCAAATGTTGTGGCGCAAGTCCCCAAATTACTGGCGCAACTAACAGTGCTAGATATTCCAGAGTTGCGAATGAAAATATTTTCCCCAATACCAACCCTGGCTTCAAAACCAAATTACGGGCTATCTCAAAAACTGAATCACCTAGATAAGTGTAACGTGCTACTGCTGCTGCTTCATTATTGCTGAAAAAGGGAATAATTATCTGACTAGTAATTAAAAACCAGCTAATTCCAGCTAATAAGGCAAATAAACCGCAAATCCGCCGCTTTTCAAACAGTAGCAACCAGATACCCATTGCTGCCACTGTTAGCGATATCACGGCTTTACAGCCCAAAATAAAGATAACACCTAAACAAAACCATCCCGTCTTACCTTGCCGTGCTGCCCAAATTGAACCCAGAAATACAGGTATGGCCATTACTTCTGGGTGGAACTCATACAAGTTGACATTAAAAACCAACGGATATAGCAGGTAAACTGCTGCCATTGCCACTGCTTGGTTTTCTTTCAGTCCTGCTTGACGACTAAGATGGTAAGTAGGCAATGCTCCCAAAGCCAAGGAAATAGCTTGCACAGCTAATAACCAGTAGGCACTTGGGTAAATTTTGTAGAGTAGAGCCAATGGATAGACTGCCCAGGCTGCATGGTTGCCCATGTGATGAAAGCCAAGGATAGAAGAAATCGGCGCTTGTCCTTGGCTCATCAAGTAAACTACCTGGTCATAAATTCCGATATCAAAGGCTCCTGATTGAAACAGCGCGTGTCGTACACTGCTGCAAGCAAATAAAATTAGGGCACTAATGCAGATCGCTGAACCGACAGTGCCAAGCTGAAAAAGTTGTTTTTTCACTCCCAGTTGCAAGCAACAATCATGGTTAATATTTTCTTAACCTTCTCATCTTACGATCTCCGGGAAAAAACGGAGATGAATAATTAGTAATTAATGATTAAGAATTAGTAATTACCAATCCCTTTTCCCTTTCCCCCTTCCCCGACTTCTGCAAGAAGTCTATTCGCTACCCTACCCAGAGTTCTTGAGCAAACCGCACAGAGAAACTCGCAAGCAAAATTGTAAAGAAGCACAAGGTTAAATATCCCCAACGAGGATGACGAGACAACAACACACCAAGGGCGATGCTGAATGAGACAATACCGTAGACAATACGACTAAGTGACCAAGTTCCGCCAGAGACAAAAATTAATCCTAAACCGCAGAAGCCATAAATCACTGCAACATAATTCAATTGCCTACGTAAGTGCCATAACAAGTAAGCACCACCCAAAACCGAAATGGTGTTAATCAATGGATCGCCCGCCACTATCCATAAAATTAAAAATAAAGCTGCAAAGCCATACTCCACTTTCACCGTGCCCAAGCGTTGACGATAGCGCCAGATTAAATAACCAAGGGCGACGATGACGGCAAAAAGTAGAGGATGCAGGGGGTCTTTTAACCAGCCATTTTGCCAATTGGTTGTACCAACTGTGATTTGCATGAGCATTTTCCACCAACCCTGCCAATCAAAACCCAGGGTTGAGCGCCATCCCTTTTGGGCGTTAATAAACGCTAGAGGATCGCCAAATTCAATGGCACAATAGAGGCTAAACAACAGTATTCCCCCAGAAGCGGTCAAACCAGCAATATAGGCAATAAGCGATCGCCCCTCTTTCCAAGCAGTAATTAAAAAAGCTGGAATCAATGCTATTCCCGTCGGACGTGTTGCTGTTGCCATTGCCCCACAAAGGGCAGCCCAGCCATATTGTTCTTCCTCGAAGGCACGCAAAGCCGACGAACTCAAAAATAAATACAGTCCTTCGGTATAAATTACTGCTGTAAACAACGAGGGCGGACACCACGCCAGCACAGCAGTTGACCAACGCGCTTCCTGGATACCGTTATATTCCTTTACCCAAAAATACACGCAATAAAGTGCGGCTAAAAATGCAATATTGTTTACTAGTTCTCCTGCCACTTCAAACGGCAAGCCTAGGCTCATCACTCCCCGAACGATGAGAGGAAACAAGGGAAAAAAAGCAATATTATGCCCCTTGCCGTCATTGATGTATTCATACCCAAAAGTGGCGATACTGCGGTAATGTACGCTATCCCAAGCATCAAATACCCCTAAGCCAAAAGTAGCAGCTTTTCCTCCTGGTGGTGCATCTAGCAAAGGAGCAAGCAACAACATGGCACTCCAAATTACCAGTCTGCTGGCAAGCCACATCGCTACTGGAAATATTAAATCGTTTTTCCATAAATTTTTTTTGATAACTGTCTGCTGTTGAAGCATAAGCTGGAGTGTTGGCAAGGACTCGTTGCCCTTGAGTTTATGGATACTTAAATAACTTACTCAAAAATGTGATTTTATTGGTGTTATTTGTGAGTCCCGAGCAATTTATAGTGGAGTTGTTTGTCGATCCTTAAACAATTGTGAAAGCGATTACTCTTCTTGGTTCTACTGGCTCGATCGGTACTCAGACTTTAGATATTGTCGCTCAAAACCCCGATAAGTTCCGAATTGTGGGATTAGCGGCTGGGAATAATATAGAACTGTTGGCTGCTCAAATCCGACAGTTTCGACCGAGTATAGCAGCGATTTGTTCAGAAGAAAAATTACCTGCACTCCGCGATCTAATCGCCGATCTCGATCCTCAACCAATTCTTATGGCTGGAGATGCGGGAGTGGTGGAAGTTGCCCGTTACGGCGATGCTCAAACCGTCGTTACGGGTATTGTTGGCTGTGCTGGATTGTTGCCAACGATCGCCGCTATTGAAGCTGGTAAAGATATCGCCTTGGCTAATAAAGAAACCCTGATTGCTGGGGGGCCTGTTGTTCTACCACTAATCGAGAAGTATGGCATAAAACTATTACCAGCAGATTCCGAACATTCCGCTATATTTCAGTGCCTGCAAGGTGTGCCTCAAGGTGGCTTGCGACGAATTTTGCTCACTGCGTCTGGTGGTGCTTTCCGAGATTGGCCCACAGAAAAATTAGCAGAAGTCACAGTCGCCGACGCCCTCAAACATCCGAATTGGTCGATGGGTAAGAAAATCACTGTGGACTCAGCCACTTTGATGAATAAGGGACTGGAAGTAATTGAAGCTCATTTTTTGTTTGACTTGGATTACCAAGATATCGAGATTGTTATTCATCCCCAAAGCATTATTCACTCCCTGATTGAACTCCAAGATACCTCAGTGTTAGCTCAACTGGGCTGGCCGGATATGCGCTTACCCCTACTGTATGCTTTGTCTTGGCCCGAACGCATCTACACCGAGTGGGAACGGCTGGATTTGGTGAAAGCAGGTAATTTAACCTTCCGCGAACCAGATCACCAGAAGTATCCGTGTATGAAGTTGGCTTATGCTGCGGGTAAAGCTGGCGGTTCTATGCCAGCTGTGTTGAATGCGGCAAATGAACAAGCTGTCGCCTTATTTTTGGAAGAAAAAATTCGCTTTTTAGATATTCCTCGGTGCATCGAATGGGTGTGCGATCGCTTTTCATTCGATAACCGTTCAAATCCTACTTTAGATGACATTTTGGCTGCCGATCAATGGGCAAGGCAAGAAGTTTTGACTGCCACTGAAAATTTAGAATCTCGTCCGCGCATTATTTCTTTGCGATAACCAATAACAAACTTAAATTAGTCAGCGTTCAGTTTTAGGCTGAACGCTGATACTAATGATAATTTTTTATATACTATTTTTAAACTTTCATAAAAAATGCTTTTTATAAATTTATCAAAATAGATTCCTAAAAACATGGTGCATTGTGTTATTGTCCGGTATATTAATAGCAGGAAAAATTAACACAAACACCAAATATATTCTAGAACTACCAAAAGCTTAACATCAATATGTTGAGCTTAATTAGTCATTAGTCACTATTATTTTGCATTCGATAGAAGACAGGCGATAACCAATTAATAACTATTAAACGATTTAGCTGTTATTTCTTAAATTAGAGAGCTTCTACAGCCATAATTGTTAATAAAAATTAAATCGCCTTTTCTGTAATCATCTCCTATGCAACAAGAGCGAACTTTTTGGAATTGATAACTATGATTATTGCCCTAATTGTAGCTTGGTTAATATTTACAATATTAATTAAGGTTGTAAAAACGACCGTAAAAACTGCTCTCATGATTGCTACGGTCGTGGTGTTGCTACAGGTTGGTTACGGTATTGGTCCTCAAGATATTTTGAACTATATGATGCAATTGCCCCAAAATATATTGCAGATACGCAAATAGATAGGGGGAGTGGGGGAGTGGGAGAGTGGGGGAACAATTATTAACTACTAACTACTAACTACTAACCACTAACAATCAACCACCAACAACCAACAACCAACAACCAACCACTATCATCATTTATTCAGTGAGGATGATATTTTTGCCAATGCATCCTTAACATTTGCAGGTAGCTGACGCATGATCTTGCCTCTTTCCCGATCTACTGCCACTAATGTAACTTTTGCCGTAACATATAATTCCTGTCTATCTGGGGATTCAATTACATAATCCCAGTTGATGCGGACACTATTTACATCAGCCATGCGGGTTTTTACTACTGCTGGCATACCTAGCTGAATTGAGCGGTGATATCGTACTGACAATTCTACAACTGGTAAGTCACAACCTAACGCTACTAAATCAGCAAAATCAATACCGATCGAACGCAAGCACTCTACCCTTGCTTCTTCCATCCAAGTTAGATATGTTCCATGCCAGACAACACCACCATAGTCAGTGTGGTGGGGTTGCACTCTGATAGGATATTCAAACCAATACTCCAGTGTCTGACTCGCCGGATTGTCAATAGCACTTGTGGGTAATTGAGGTTGGTTTGTTTTTTCTTCAGACATCTTAAATTTTCGTTGTAATTGTTAGAGATTTTCCACATTTGGAATAGCATAAAAAATAGTCGCCTTGTGCAACTATTTTTCTTTAACAACAAGCAAACCAAACTAGGAGGGTTTTTATGTACCCTCGGAATTCATATTTTAATATTGTTACTGTTAGTGTAGTGTTTTCTCTGGGATCGGGGATGGCATTTTCGGCCGCTATTCCGGTAACAGCAAATACAAGTATACAAAATAAATTTGTTGAAATAGCCCAAGCTTCAACTCAAAATCAGAATCAATCTGAGGAGATCAAGCGACTCAATCAAGAGGCTATCCAACTATCTAGGCAAAATCGTTTTCAAGATGCATTACAGAAATTACAAACAGCTTTAGTTATCAGCACTGATACTGGCGATCGCTCTCTAGAAGCCGCAACTTTTAACAATATTGGCAGAGTTTACCAACAGCAAGGTCAATTTTCGCAAGCAGCTAAATCTTATCTGCAAGCTTTAGCTATCAACAAGGAACTCAGCCTTAACGAAAAGACTCCTGGGCAAGCTCATATTGCTTTAGGCAAAACCTATAGTAATTTAGGATACCTATACGCAATCCAAAATAAACCAGAGTTAGCAATTTTCTTTTACAAAGGTTGCGTCAATAATCGCGAAAAAGCCCGCCTTAATCCTACTGCTCTTTCTGTACAGCAACTAGATGCCTATAACTTAACTGTTCCCCAGACTTACTATGCTTTGGGTGAAGGTTTGCTAAAAGGCGATCGCGTCGCGGAAGGGCAACGCATTGTGGATTTAATCAAAGTCGAAGAACTGGAGGGATATCTCCAAAACGTTAAAGGTAATCAAAGAACTGTCAAAGGCATTGAGTTCACTCCAACTGAAAAAAAAATTAAACAAAAGGCGGATCAAACCCTCGATAGTGCTGTTGTACTGGGTAAAGAACTGACAAAACTACGCCAGATTTCTCCAGAGAAGCGATCGCCAGAACAAAAACAACGCATCCAGCAATTAGTCAAGACTCAGCAGCAAATGTTGGATGAGTTTAATAATTTTATCAATAGTCCAGATGTGAAAGCGCAAGTTGAACAAATCAGCCGCACAGCAAGACGGCAGAATTTGGATTTGGAGAGTCTTAACGAAATTCGGGATAACTTGGCGCAATTACCTAAAAAATCAGTACTTTTATATCCTCTGGTTTTAGAAGATAGCTTGGAATTGGTATTGGTAACTCCTGATTCTCCGCCAATTCATCGTACTGTTGCTGTTAAAAAAGAAAACCTCCAACAAACAATTGTTGCCTTTCGTCAGGCTTTAGAAAATCCCAGTTTAGATGTGAAAAAACCTGGACGTCAATTGTATGACTGGCTAATTAAACCAATAGAAAAAGACCTTGCCCAAGCAGATACGCAAACTATAATTTATGCACCAGATGGGCAGTTACGCTACATTTCTTTAGCTGCTTTACATGATGGCAAACAATGGTTAGTACAGCGATATGGTCTTAATCACATCACCGCTGCCAGCTTGACAAACTTTAACACCCCACCTTCATCAAATTTACGCATTTTAGCGGCGGCATTTACCAAAGGTAGTTATCAAGTCGAAGTAGCTGATCGACAGCAGACCTTTTCTGGGTTGCCGTTTGCAGCAAAAGAGGTGGAATATTTAGTAGCTACAGTTCCGGAAACCAAGAAAATCTTAGATGATGCTTTCAGCCCGGAGATGACTGTACCACAAATGGATGATTTTACGATTGTGCATTTGGCAACACACGCGGCATTTGTCGTGGGTAAACCAGAAGATTCCTTTATCTTATTTGGGAATGGAGAACGTGCCACCCTCAAAGATGTTGCCACTTGGTCGTTGCCTCGAGTAGATTTGGTAGTGTTGAGCGCTTGCGAAACTGGAGTGGGAGGCAAGTTGGGTAACGGCGAGGAAATTTTGGGTTTTGGCTACCAGATGCAAAAAACCGGTGCGAGGTCAGCTATTGCTTCCTTGTGGACTGTAGATGATGGCGGAACACAGGCTTTGATGAGTGCTTTTTATGCCCTGCTACCCTCGGGAAAATTAACAAAAGCCGAAGCTTTGCGACAAGCACAAATTGCTTTGATTACTGGAAACAGGTCTTCTCCTAGTCAGCAGCAAGGCAGAAGTAACAATTTACCCATACCAGTGGGTGATAACCTCAGTCATCCCTACTATTGGGCACCCTTTATTTTGATTGGGAATGGATTGTAATTAATTTTAGACAAACCATTTCCTGACATTGTAATCATACGAATGGCTGCAAACATTGCTTGGAGAGTTGGGACTAGTACCGCTGCGCGAAAGTCAAAAGTCAAAAGTCAAAAGTCAAAAGTCAAAAAGCTTCCTGTTGTAGGCTTTTCGTCAATTTGGAATGATAGCTTTATTTTCGCCACGTTGTACTGGTCAATAGTCAATAAATCAATAGCTTTTAGACCAATGACTCTGGACTATGGACTTTAAACTAACTCCCAATTCTCAATTTGGCATTTGATCATGACCTTTTTCGGACTACCCTACCAGTTAAAGCCTATTTAATAGCGTTTGGCGAGGGTTTTAGTAGTTACAGAAGCTTGGATTGGGTTTTTGACGATATTGGCAAGTTCCTGTAACTGATTGACTGCCTCCGCACCCTCTAACTTCATTAACTCGCGGTCATCTCGCATTTCTGTCCAAGTAATTCCGTAATCAGATACCAAAAACCGAATCAGATGGTTTTCGCCCAGGCTAACCATAAACGAAGCACTATTCATCTGATCGCCGCATGTATAGCAAGACGCAGGGTATCCGCGTCGCTCTAATACTATTGCCAAGGCTTGTAGGTTCATAACCAAGTCTTGGACGAATTGCCGATGTTGTTGCGCTAGTCTTAGAAACACTAATGTCCTCCTAACACCACAGTTGTGTAAGTCCTTTTATATTTTTTTTAGATTCTCTCATCCACTGGTATTGTAAACTATTCATTACAATTCCCAGAAAAACATTACATTAAGACATCAAGTCGTTAAAGGTCTACCTACTTTAAGGTAGTCTATCGCCATTTGTATGGCCGTATCAAAATATTCAATTTGCAAATTCAAAATATCAGACAGAAGTACCAAGTTTAATACTTTCTTTATACAATCTGCCAGGGTAGATGGTTGTTTAAAACAATCCGCTATAAGACTAACTCATATCTAGCACAAGTCAACTACTAAATAGTTACATATTGCACCTTTATTGGCAATTTGCAGTCAAATCCCTAATTATTATTAACTCGTTCGCTATCTCACGTATTTTTATGTTGATTTGCAGATGCAATTAACGTATGCGTTATCTCACAGCGCGATTTTAGATTACCCAAGTATTGGTTTAGCGACTCACTTTGCCCTGGATATATAGAATTTGGTAGATGACCGCGGCGATCTGAAAGATTTGCAATAACTTGGTAAATAATTTTACAGTTTTAAACTGTACAGTAAATTTACCTAAGCCACAATCTCAGATGTAAAACCCAATTCGTTTGACTTACCCTGACAATAACTAAACCTTATCAAGGGATGTTGCCATTTCGGCAGTTTTTTAAATTAAACCATTATTAAAAAGTTATTATTTATACTATTTTTGCAAGTTCTAGAAGAGTTGTAAACAGCTTGTTAAATAAAATCAAGCAAGTTGAAGAGAAGTTGATGATTGTATAGAATGTGTCCCCAAGTAGGGGAGGGGGAGAGGGGGAGATGGGGAGAGTGGGAGAGTGGAGGGAGTAGTAAACCACTAACTACTAACCACTAACCACCAACCACCACCAATCCCTAGTTAATATTTCCGTTCCTGTGGCTGAAACATCGTAATCGTCACTGGGCGATACTGAATATCAATTCCTGCTGGTGAATAATAAGCCATTGTGTGTTTGAGGAATTTTTCATCGTCTCGTTGGGAATAATCCTCGCGGAAGTGAGCGCCGCGACTTTCTTGACGATTAAGAGCTGAGGATAGAATCATCTGTCCTACTACCATCAAACTTCGCAGTTCCAAGGCTTCAATGATTTCGGTATTCCAGCAACCACCTTTATCATCTAAATATATATGCGTATATTGTTGTTGCAATTCCTGTAATTTTTGCAACCCTTCACTCATTAATGCTTCTGTACGGAAAACACCGCAAAATTGAGTCATGGTGTCTTGAAAAGCCTGACGGACTTGGTTAATGCGATACTGTCCCGATTGATCTAGCAAAGCCTGAATTTGTTGCTTGGCTTCGTTGAGATAGCTTTGCTCGTTTATTTCCGGTAACTTGCGGTTTTGCACGTATTGGGCGATCGCCGCACCAGTTCGACGTCCGTAAACTACACATTCCAATAGGGAATTACTACCCAGGCGATTTGCGCCATGCACGGAAACACAAGCGGTTTCGCCAGCAGCAAAAAAGCCTTCTACGAGGCGATCCCCACTGCTGCGGACTCGGCCATCAGTATTAACGGGGATACCACCCATGCAATAGTGAATGGTAGGACGGACGGGCATCGGTTGAGTAACAGCATCAACACCTACTAGGCGATGGGCTTCTTCCCAGCAAAAGGGAATCCGACTCATGATTTTTTCCTTACCCATGTGGCGCAAGTCAAGATAAACGAAGGGGCCACCCGCACTACCATCGGGATGAATGCCACGACCAGCGCGAATTTCGTAAGTGATCGCCCTTGAGGTAATATCACGCGGGGCCAGTTCCATGCGACTGGGAGCGTACCTAGCCATGAAGCGTTCTCCCTCACTATTGATTAAATAGGCTCCTTCACCACGCACAGCTTCCGATATTAATACCCCCACTGGATACAACCCTGTAGGATGAAATTGCACAAATTCCATATCTTCCAAGGGCAAACCAGCGAGTGCCGTCATTGCTAGACCATCACCCGTAGAAGCAAAATCATTAGAAGTTGTGTTGTATACGCGTCCGTAGCCACCAGTGGCAAACATTACTGCTTTGGCGCGTACCACCTCGATCTGCCCATTCAAGATGTGATACATCACTACCCCTTTTGCCTGATTTTCTTCCAAAATCAGACGCATCACGTACCACTCTTCATAAACTTGCACGCCATATCGCCGCAGATTGTTGACTAATTCGTGCAAAATTGCGTGACCTGTCTTATCAGCAGCGTAACAAGTACGGTTGTGGGAATGTCCGCCAAAAGCGCGTTGGGCAATGCGTCCATCGCCCAAGCGAGAGAACAAAACACCCATGTGTTCTAGATCAATAACTACATCCGGTGCTTCGCGGGTGAGAATTTCTACCGCATCTTGGTCTGCCAGGTAGTCAGAACCCTTCACCGTATCAAAGGCGTGCGCTTCCCAACTATCAGAGGAGTCAACATTTTTTAGTGTCGCTGCAATACCACCTTGGGCAGCGACTGAGTGAGAACGAATCGGGTGGGTTTTGGCAACCACAGCGACATTCAAACTTGGATGCTTTCTGGCAATTTCCACTGCGGCGCGACATCCAGCCAAACCACCACCAACAATAATGACATCGTGTTCTAGCATAATCAGCCCCGGACTGTAAAAAAAGCTGCTGTTCTATAGTAGGAGCAGGCTTGAAAACTACCCCTACTCCCACGTTAACTACTTGCTGTAAAAAAAATTCCCCGCTAACAGCAGGGAGTTTGTGCTAATGCATTTATTCTGTAGGAAGCAGGGAATTATCTCACTCTCCACTCCCTTGTCATCTCCAATATCCAATCTTCCATTTCAAATCTAAAATCTCAAATATCAAATCCTGCTCAGCTAGTTGCTTCTGCTGGTTTTTGTTGGGAAACATTACCAGGTATTGGTTCCATCTTTGTTCCCGCCTCCATAGGAGCTAACTCTATGTGATTTAACAAAGTCGTTACGAAGGCAAAAAGCAAGAAAGGCAAAGATAACAAAATGATAAGTCCAACCGTAGCTAAAGCATAAATCGGTCGTCTTGCACCCATCAGCGCCAAGGCAGATGCCAAACTGACTGTAATCGTAATCAGCCAAACAATAATTTGACCATAAATATCACCAAAGGTAAGGGTACAGACAAACCGATACTTTTGAATGTTATTCATCATTGAAATTTGCCTCTAGTATCTCCTTAGGTTCTACCTTAGAACCATGTTTGACTTTTCGATAATTTCTAAATATTTTTGAAACAATTGTAATATCACTTTACAATTAAATTTTTCTCTATATAAAGGAATTACGAATTAAACTTCTCCTTAGACATCTCTCTTGACTTAAAGCTAGAGACTAATGCAACAAGGCAGGGAGAAGAAGGTAAAGAGTTTAAAATATGAGTTTTTTGTCTATTTTAAACTGTATGTTTATTTCCGCCGTCCCGTACTAGACTTACAGTATCAATGAAGTTTACTTGAAGTTATATTTCATTCAATTAAGTTTCCGTATTCCAGACAGAGTCAAGTATTATAAAATATGAATGATCCATTCCAAGTCAATATAGTAATTTAAGTTTTTTATTTAATTAAGAATTATTAATAATCTATTTTCATCTGGGAAGCGTAAAGAAATATAAATAAAAATATCCTCATGTAACTTACTCTACAAAACGCAGATGAACAGGAATTAAATTGCGTGTTACACAAGGAAACTTACTTGGCTAAAGATTTTCTGATTCTAGGCTTTGCCATTGTCTTGGAAAAACCCGGCGGATTCACTAGAATCTAGCTGTTTAATTTTCCTTTGTAAATCAAAGTCATTACTGCTAACAATGGTTTCTAAATTAGCAATTCTGTGTTCTAGTAGTCCTAACTGTTGTGGTTGTAAATAGCTAGTTTTTGATTTTTTATCATCAGAACGCCACACCAGAACGCCACACCGCAACAGTACCTACGGTTGCACCTGCGATCGCCGCCAAAGGAATAATCGGGCCGCTTCTGCTAGCTCTTGAAAGTGGGATACAAATTGCTAAAATTGCAACTGTCATACCCCAAATTCTTGAGGTTGTTCTAACTCGAATATCTTGCTCTGGCTTTTCCTGCACTTTTTTAGCCATATCTATAAACCTTAAAGGATTTATTCTATAGACTGGCATCTTTTTCGATGAACTGCCTCCT